>NZ_CP115757.1:0-336428 GCF_027912675.1 Paracoccus sp. SCSIO 75233
GATTCACATCGCCTCTGGGAAGGTTTGCGCCCTGGCCGGTACTGCCACCGATCAACGCAGGCGCAAACGGACGGACCGTCCACGGTCGGAAACTGGAAAAGCGGGGGGCTGCCACCTGCCGCTCGGGAAGGTTTTTGTCCAATCGGGCCGGATAGAGCTCGCACGGGTGTCGCCGTGCAGCATCCGAGGGGTTTTGCTGTATCGTCAGTGCCGCGCAAGCGGCCGGGACTGGGGATCTGACGGACGAGAAGACAAGAATGAACGAGTTTTGGGCGCAGGCGAGTGACATCCTTCGTGAACGGGTCGGGAGCAATAACCATACAGCTTGGATCGCACCGCTGGAGCTTTCTGCGATTGAATCGCAGGAAGCGCAGGTCGCTGCCCCGACCCGGTTCATTTCCGACTGGGTGCAGCGGCATTATGCCGATGCAATTCGCGATGCCCTGGTGCAGGCCGGTGCCCCTGTCGCACGGCTGAGCTTCCGCGTTTCTGCCGCCCGGAAATCCGCCGCCGCTGCTGCGCGCAAGGGCGGGGCTGCAAATGACGCCGGGCCCGTCCGCGCCGACGCCGCCCGTGGCGCAGATCGCGGCAGTGAACACGATATTTCCGCGCCGCTCGATTCGCGTTTCACCTTTGACAACTTCGTGGTCGGCAAGCCCAACGAGCTGGCCCATGCGGCTGCGCGTCGTGTCGCCGAAGGCGCGGCGGTCACCTTCAACCCGCTGTTCCTCTATGGCGGGGTCGGGCTGGGCAAGACCCATCTCATGCACGCGATTGCCTCGGAAACCCGTGCGCGTCGCCCGGAATCGCGGGTGCTGTATCTTTCTGCCGAGCAGTTCATGTACCGCTTCGTGCAGGCGCTGCGTGAGCGGACCGTGATGGATTTCAAGGAAATGTTCCGTACCGTCGAACTGCTGATGGTCGATGACGTCCAGTTCATCGCCGGAAAGGACTCGACGCAGGAGGAGTTTTTCCACACCTTCAACGCGCTTGTGGATCAGGGCAAGCAGATCGTTATCTCCGCCGACCGCGCACCGGGTGAGATCAAGGATCTGGAAGACAGGATCAAATCGCGGCTGCAATGTGGGCTGGTCGTCGATCTGCACCCGACCGATTACGAATTGCGCCTTGGCATCATGCAGTCGAAGGCCGATTCCTTCCGCGCGCAATATTCCGGCCTGCAAATTGAACCGGGCGTTCTGGAATTCCTTGCCCATCGTATCACCTCGAATGTGCGGGTGCTTGAGGGCGCGTTGCAGCGGCTGTTCGCCTTCGCTTCGCTGGTTGGCCGCCCGATTGACATGGAACTGACGCAGGATTGCCTCGCTGACATTCTGCGCTCCTCCGACCGGAAACTGTCCATCGAGGATATTCAGCGAAAGGTGGCAGAGCACTATAACATCAAGCTCGCCGATCTGGTCGGTCAGCGCCGCGTTCGTACCATTGCCCGTCCCCGTCAGGTGGCGATGTATCTGGCCAAGCAGATGACCACGCGCAGCCTTCCGGAAATCGGACGCCGCTTCGGTGGCCGCGATCACACCACGATCATGCATGGTGTGCGCAAGATCGAAGAACTCTGTACCGAAGATCACGGGCTGGCCGAGGACGTTCAACTTCTCCGTCGCGCTCTCGAGGCTTGATTCTCGCCGCATTTCAATAAACATTCTGCTGACCGGCCCCTTGGGTCGTGGCAGGCGTGCAATCCGGCGCGCGAGACAGGGGACAGATGATGAAATTCTCGATTGAACGGGCCGATCTGGTCAAAGCCGTGGCACAGGCGCAATCGGTGGTCGAGCGCCGCCACACCATCCCCATCCTCGCCAATGTCCAGATCGAGGCAACGCCGGACGGCGTCAGCTTCCGTGCGACCGATCTGGATACGGAAGTGGTCGACCGCGCCCCGGCGCAGGTGGAGCGTCCGGGAGCGACGACTGTGTCCGCACAGATGCTGAACGAGATTTCGCGCAAATTGCCGGATGGCGCGCTGGTGACGATTGCGGTCGATGGCGCGAGCGAGCGGCTGAACGTGCAGGCCGGGCGCTCGAACTTCACGCTCGCCACTTTGCCGACCGAAGATTTCCCGGTGATGGCGAATTCCGAATACACGGCGAATTTTGCAGCCCCCGCGACTGTCCTGCGCCGCCTGTTCGACAAGTCGAAATTCGCGATCTCCAACGAGGAGACCCGTTATTATCTGAACGGCGTTTACATGCATATCGCCGACGCGGAGGACGGCAAGGCGCTGCGCTGTGTGGCAACGGATGGTCACCGGCTGGCGCGGATCGACGCGCCGCTGCCTGACGGTGCGGCGGATATGCCGGGCGTCATTGTGCCGCGGAAAACCGTGGCCGAATTGCGCAAGCTTCTGGATGATGACGAGGCGCAAATCGCTGTCTCGGTCAGTGAAACCAAGATCCGCTTCGCGACGCCGAATATCACGCTGACCTCGAAAGTGATCGACGGCACCTTCCCCGATTACACCCGCGTCATCCCGACCGGCAATTCGCGCAAGATGGAGGTGGATGCGAACGATTTCGCCCGCGCCGTCGACCGCGTGGCAACGGTGAGCAGCGAGCGTTCGCGGGCCGTCAAGCTGGCGCTTGATATGGATCGCGTGATCCTGTCGGTGAACGCGCCCGACGCCGGAACCGCTGACGAGGAACTGGCGGTTGCTTATGGAGACGAGGCGCTGGAGATCGGTTTCAACGCCAAATATCTTCAGGAAATCGCAGCCCAGATCGACCGTGAAAATGCCGTGTTCATGTTCAACGGCTCGGGCGATGCCGCGCTGATCCGCGAAGGCACCGACCCGTCGGCGGTCTACGTCGTCATGCCGATGCGCGTGTGAGCCTCAGCCGACTGACACTTGCCCAGTTCCGTTCCTGGCCGCGCTTCGATCTGAGCCTCGATGCGCGGCCGGTGGCGCTTTATGGGCCCAATGGCTCGGGCAAGACCAATGTGCTGGAGGCGATTTCGATGCTGTCGCCGGGCCGTGGCATGCGCGCTGCCGCACCTGCCGATCAGGCGCGGCAGGGTGTCGGTGCGGGGTGGCGCATCCGGGCAGAGATCGGCGGGCGGCTGGTGGAGACCACGGCGCCGCCGGGCGCGCGGCGCGAGGTTGTGCTGGATGATAAACCCGCCCCGCAGGTGGCGCTTGGCGCGCTGATGCGGGTGATCTGGCTGACCCCGGCGATGGACCGGCTTTGGACCGACGCGCCGGAGGGGCGGCGGCGGTTCCTGGACCGCGTGACGTTGAGCTTTCAGCCCGATCATGCAGAGGCGGCGCTGACCTATGACAAGGCGATGCGCGAACGCAACCGGCTGCTGCGCGATCAGGTCACCGATCCCGGCTGGTATCGCGCGCTTGAGGCGCAGATGGCCGAGGCCGGGGCGCAGATGACACAGAACCGGCGGGCGGCAATTGATGCGATCATGGCGGCGCAGGATGGCGGCAACGGCTTCCCGGTGGCAAGGCTGCGCCTGATGCCGGGGGAAGGGTTTGCCGACGATCCTGACGTGTCGAATATCGCGACCCGGCTGGCGGAGATGCGCCCGCGCGATCTCGCCGCCGGTCGCAGCCTGACTGGGCCGCACCGTGCCGATCTTGGCGCGAATTGGGGGGCGGATGATATGCCCGCGGCGCTTTCCTCGACGGGGGAGCAGAAAGCGCTGCTGCTGTCGCTGATACTGGCCAATGCGCGCGCGCTGTCGGATCAGCCGCTGGTGCTGCTGCTGGACGAGGTCGCGGCCCATCTGGATGCCGACCGCCGCGCGATGCTTTACGACCAGATCGCACAGCTATCGGCGCAGACGCTTCTGACCGGGACCGGGGCCGAGCTTTTTGCCGAATTTGGCGATCGTGCGCGCAGGCTGGCGGTCAGCCGCGCGGACGGGGCATCGCGGTTTGCCGAACACGCGGCGGAGACGGGCAGCGACAGGCCGTAAGTTCAGCACATAGATCATTGTCTTTGCCGTGACTTTCCCTGCGTGACTGACTATATAATCCTAAGAAAAACAGGAATATTCAGGCATGACAGATACCGCTCCGCAGCAGGCTGATTACGGCGCAGATTCCATCAAGGTTCTCAAGGGGTTGGAGGCCGTGCGGAAACGGCCCGGCATGTATATCGGCGACACCGACGACGGCAGCGGTCTGCATCACATGGTCTATGAGGTGGTCGATAACGGCATTGATGAGGCTTTGGCCGGTCATGCCGACTTCGTCCATGTGAAAATCCACGCCGACAGCTCTGTCTCCGTGCGCGATAACGGGCGCGGGATTCCGGTCGAGATGCACAAGACGGAGGGCGTTTCGGCGGCGGAGGTCATCATGACCCAGCTTCACGCCGGCGGGAAGTTCGACCAGAACAGCTACAAGGTTTCGGGCGGCCTGCATGGTGTCGGCGTCTCGGTCGTGAACGCGCTCAGCGACTGGCTGGAACTGCGCATCTGGCGCAATGGCAAGGAACATGTCGCGCGGTTCGAAAAAGGTGAAACCGCCGAGCATCTGAAGGTGGTCGGCGACGCACCGGGTCAGAAGGGGACGGAGGTCCGTTTCCTCGCCTCCTCCAAGATCACCGATGAGAACGGGACGTTTTCCAATTTGGAATACAGTTTCAAAACGCTGGAAAACCGGCTGCGCGAATTGGCCTTCCTCAATTCCGGCGTGCGGATCATTCTGGAGGATGAGCGTCCGGCAGAGCCGCTGAAAACCGAACTCTATTATGAGGGCGGGGTTCGGGAATTCGTGAAATATATCGACCGCTCCAAAACCCCGGTCATGGATCAGCCGATTTTCATTGATGGCGAGCGGAACGGCATCGGGGTGGAGGTCGCGATGTGGTGGAACGACAGCTACCACGAAACGGTCCTGCCCTTTACCAACAATATCCCGCAGCGGGATGGCGGCACCCATATGGCCGGTTTCCGTGGCGCGCTGACGCGTGTGATCACGAAATATGCGCAAGAAACCGGGATCGCGAAGAAAGAGAAGGTGGATTTCACCGGCGACGACGCGCGTGAGGGGCTGACCTGTGTGCTGTCGGTGAAGGTGCCGGACCCGAAATTCTCGTCGCAGACCAAGGACAAGCTGGTCTCCTCCGAGGTTCGCCCCGCCGTTGAGGGGTTGGTGGGCGAAAAGCTGGCCGAATGGTTCGAGGAAAACCCCGCCGAGGCCAAGCAGATCGTCGGCAAGATCATCGAGGCCGCACTTGCCCGCGAGGCTGCGCGGAAGGCCCGTGAACTGACCCGTCGCAAGACCGCGATGGATGTGGCCAGCCTGCCGGGCAAGCTGGCGGATTGTCAGGAGAAAGATCCCTCTCTGGCAGAACTGTTCATCGTCGAGGGCGACTCCGCAGGCGGATCGGCCAAGCAGGGGCGTTCGCGCCAGAACCAGGCCGTGCTGCCGCTTCGCGGGAAAATCCTGAACGTGGAACGGGCGCGGTTCGACCGGATGCTGTCCTCCGACCAGATCGGGACGCTGATCACGGCGCTCGGTACCGGGATCGGGCGGGACGAATTCAATCTCGACAAGCTGCGCTACCACAAGATCGTCATCATGACCGATGCCGACGTGGATGGGGCGCATATCCGCACGCTGCTGCTGACCTTCTTCTTCCGTCAGATGCCGGAACTGATCGAGGCCGGGCATCTCTATATCGCTGAGCCGCCGCTCTATAAGGTCGGGCGCGGGCGGTCGGAGGTTTATCTGAAGAACGAGGCGGCACTTGAGGATTATCTGATCCAGCAGGGCATCGACGGGGCGACGCTGCGGCTGGGCTCGGGCGAGGATATCAGCGGCAACGACCTCATGCGCGTCGTCGAAGAGGCCCGGACCGCGCGGCGTGTCTTGCGCGCCTATCCGACCCACTACCCGCCCCAGATCACGGAGCAGGCGGCGATTGCCGGTGCCTTGGTGCAGGGCCGCGTCGATCAGGATGCGGCGGCAGTTGCAACCGATGTGGCAACCCGTCTGGATATGATTGCCGAGGAATATGAGCGCGGCTGGACCGGCCGCCCGACGCAGGATGGCGGTATCCGTCTGACCCGCATGCTGCGCGGCGTGGAAGAGGCGCGGACGCTCGACGGTCCCATGCTGCGCTCTGCGGAGTCGCGGCGTCTGGGTGAAATGACCGGCCAGCTGCAGGAAATCTATGCGCAACCGGCGCGGCTTCTGCGCAAGGATCGCGAGTTGCCCATCTGGGGCCCGCTTGGCCTGTTGTCGGCGATTTTCCTTGAAGGTGAGAAAGGGCTGTCGCTTCAGCGATACAAAGGTCTGGGCGAGATGAACCCGGAACAGCTTTGGGAAACCACGCTGGACCCGCAGGCCCGGACGATGCTTCAGGTCAGGGTTGAGGACCTGTCCGATGCGGAGGATATCTTCACCAAGCTGATGGGTGATCTGGTTGAACCGCGCCGGGAATTTATCCAGCAAAACGCCCTGAGCGTCGAAAACCTCGATATCTGATCCAAAAGCGGCAGCTATTACGGCTGCCGCTTTGTTTCAGGCGAAATATAAAATCCTCTTCGGCGATCACTTTTCGGGGATTTGTCGTATATTTGATTTTATACAACTGACGATTGAAAAAAATTGATGTATGCAGCCTTTATTTGCAAGGAGGCATCATGAAACACACTCTCCGGATAATAGCTGTTCTGTCTGCCGTCGGCACTGCGCCCGCCGTGCTTGCAGCGCCCGAGGGCGAGTATGTCGATCCGCTGAACAATCCTCTGACCGTTGAGGACGTTGGAAAACCGGCATTCTACGGTGCCTATGTCGGTGGCGTGGTCGGAGCCTCTTGCTGCGGGGAAGACAGGGTCGGCATCGGCCAGAATCTCGATCCCGCTCAGGCGGCCGCGCGCACGCTCTGGCCCAAGGGCGGCACTTACGGGCTGCGGGCGGGTTTCCGCGCTCCGGTCACAAGTGCGGGTGATGTCGTGGTCGCCGTCGGGGGCGAACTGTCTTACGACCAGACAGGCATCGATGACAAAATCCGGATAAATGACTACACCGCCGCCACTGACGTCAAAAGTGTCCTTGCGCTGCGTTCGAGGGCCGGTGTGCTGAATAAAGCTCAAGACACCTGGATATATGCAATCGCAGGTGTCGCCCGGGTCAAATACGACTATGAAGTCACGGGCAATGGCGATGTCGGGCAAATTGCGCTGAAACATGAAGGTGTGTCTTCAAGCGGCCTCATTTTCGGCGCGGGTATCGAATATATGCTGAACGATAACTGGTCCGTGACCGGCGAATGGGAATACCAGCAGTTCAAGAACAAGCTTCTCAAGGGCTCTTATGGAGAGACCACGAGGGCGACGCCGCAATGGCATCAGATCCGGGTCGGTGTGAACTACGAGTTCTGACCGGCTTTGAGTGAGGCCGCGCGAGCCGCTTGGCCTCACTCAGCCTTCATCACGCGCGGCGCTCTCCTTGCAGTGTTTTTCGCGCTCCGCAGCCACATACCGGCGCAGGAGGGCTGCGCGATGTGGGCGGAAGCTCTGTCCGGTCAGTGCTGCTGCTGCGATACGATTGCAATGGAAGATACGAAAATCCTCGCGCAGGCAGCACCAGGCCAGCAGCATCAGCGATCTTTCGGAATATGACAAGCCGAGCGGCCGGATCACACGTTCGCTGATCCTCTCTTGCAGATCGCGATAAGTGATGGCCAGCTCCCGTTCCTCCCAGCAGGCGCAGCGGACCAGCGCCATATCCACGCTTGGCTCCTGACGTTCGGCGCGGGCCGTGAAGCTTCGCAATGCCGCATGGGCAATTTCCTGCGCCTGCCGATCCGGCAGCGTGGCAATGATGCGCGACAATGCCCCCTCTGCTGCGTCGACAAGCGCGTCGTCGCCGATGCGGGGCAGGGCTTCCACGGCCAGACGCAGCGCCTCGATCTCCAGACGTGAAAAGCTCTGCGGCGGCAGTGCCGTGTCCTCGACCAGCCGATAGCCGACGCCCGCCTCCCCGTCGATCAATGCCCCGCCGGCGCGCAGCGTGGCGATGTCGCGGTAAAGCTGGCGTCTGCTGACGCCGGTTTCCGCCGCCAACCGCCCTGCCGTGATCGGCGGCGGCAGGCGGCGAAGCGTATCCATCAATCGCATCAAACGGTCGCTGCGTGCCATGCTGTCACGATCTGTCAGTGGGGTTCGGCCAAAACTGCCCCATCACATCACAGGAGTCCATAATGCTGACCTTTTACCATTCACCCCAATCCCGCTCGACCTCGATCAAGGTGCTGCTGCACGAATTGGGCGTCGCCGATCAGGTCAAGATTGTGGAAGTTGAGATCCCCCGAGCCGATGGCTCCGGCGGGCGCGATCCCCTTAACCCGCATCCCGAAGGCAAGGTGCCCTACCTGACCGATGGCGATGATTTCGTGCGTGAGAGGGCGGCGATCATGATCTATCTGACCGACCGTTTCCCCGATGCCGGACTGGGCCGTGCGGTCCGGCATCCGCAGCGCGGGCAATATCTGTCCTGGCTGATCTGGTATCAGGGCGTGCTGGAGCCGGTGACGATCATCGACTGGGCCGGGATCGATCACCCTGTCGTCAAGGCCTCGCTCAGGGATTACGATACGGCGATCCGGCGTCTGGACGAGGTCCTGTCGCGGCAGCCTTATCTGCTGGGCGAGGACTACAGCGCAGCGGATTTGCTGTGTTCCGGCCCGTTTGCCTGGTTCCCCGATAACATGAAAACGACGCCGGCGGTCGCGGACTGGGTTGCCCGCTGTCAGGATCGTGAAGCGGTTCGCGCAGTGGGTGAGCGCTGAGCCGCATTATTCGGCAGGCGGGCCATCTGCACCATCAGAATGCCCGCCGCCACAATGCAGGCGCCGACAATATCCGTCGGCCCGAACCGCTCACCCAGCAGCATAGCGGCGATTGCCACACCGAAGATCGGCGACAGGAAATGAAAGGTCGCCGCCCGCACCGCGCCGATGCGGTTGACCAGCAAGAACCAGATGAACGTGGCGGCGAGGCCGGGACCGGCGACCGTATAGGTGAACGCAAGGATAAGCTGCCAGCTCCACTCGATCTGCTGCCCCCACTCAAATGCAATCGCGGGGATCAGCAGGGCGACCGCGCCAACCGCCATCTGAAGCCCGACGATCATCAGCATGTTCCGGCTGCCTCCGGCGCCGCGCGCGACCAGCGTTGCCACCGTCAGCGCGACCACGGCGATCATGCAGAGCAAGGTGCCGAATGGATCCAGCCCGTGCCGCAGCCGTACTCCCATGATCATCGCGACCCCGATCACGCCGAGCACCAGCCCGGCCACGGCAATCGGTCGCAGTCGCTCACCCAGCCAGACCCAGCCGAAAAAAGCCACCATGAGCGGCATCATCGATGCGATGATCGCTGCGGCCGAAGCTTCGACCGTGGTCATCGCAACCCAGTTCAGCCCAAGATAAAGCGCGTTCTGCATGATCCCGAAAATGATCAGCACCCGCCATTCGGTCCGCGAAAGCCGCCACGTCTGACCCATTGCCCGCGCAATGGCGATCCCGACGACCGCCGAGAGGGCAAAGCGGATAACAAGCGCCGTGAGGGGCGGGGCGGCCAGCACGATCACCCGGGTCGAGGTGAAAGCCGACGCCCACATGAAGGCGAACGCCACGCCCATCAGAACTGCCTTGAGATCCATGCCCGCCCCCAACCGTAAGTCCGGCGAGCATAGTTTGCGCGTCCGGTGACCGCCAGCCGATAAAAGCCGTTTGGTCCACGGTACGAAAAAAGGCCGCCCCGAAAGGCGACCTGAATGTCATCTGACGAAGATTACGTCATCCGCCCGGGATCAGGCGTTGACGCTGTCCTTCAGGGCTTTCGCCACGGTGACCTTGACTTGCTTGTCAGCCGGCTTGGTCATCATTTCCTGCGTCTGCGGATTGCGCACCTGACGCTCCGGACGGGCGCGGCATGCGATCTTGCCGATGCCCGGAAGGGTTACGGCACCGCCGTTCGAAACCTCACGGGTCACAACAGCAGCGAGTGCATCCAGAGCGGCAGCAGCGGATTTCTTATCGCTGCCCATTTCTTCAGCCAGGGTTGCCACGAACTGCGTCTTGGTCATCGGCTTGACGGCTTGAGCCATTTATCTGTCTCCTCATTACCCCAATCCGGGGGAAGTCCATCACCGCTTTTCCTGCGGCATAAACCTGCTACACCCGGTTTCTCAGGATATTTCAACCGTTTTTCGCCTTGTACAGGCGCTGAGAGCGCAGAAAGCGCGAAATATGACGAAAATGGCAACATTACGCCGGGTAAACTTGCCCGGTTTCTTAACAATGCTTAAAGAAAAGCGGTCTCGCTGAAGGAGCGGAGCTTGCGCGAATGGATCCGTTCAAGCGGCATATCGCGCAGCTTTTCCATGGCCCGGACCCCGATAAGAAGATGGTTCGCGACCTGCGTGCGGTAGAAGTCGGTTGCCATCCCCGGCAGCTTCAGCTCACCGTGCAGGGGCTTGTCGGACACGCAAAGCAATGTCCCATAAGGAACCCTGAACCGGAACCCGTTCGCCGCAATCGTCGCGCTTTCCATATCCAGCCCGATCGCGCGGCTGAGCGACAGCCTGTGGATCGGCCCGGACTGATCGCGAAGTTCCCAGTTCCGGTTGTCAATCGTCGCGACGGTGCCGGTGCGCATGATCCGCTTCAACTCGTAACCGTCCAGCTTGGTGACCTCTGCGACGGCGTCCTGCAAGGCGACCTGAACCTCGGCAAGTGCCGGGATCGGCACCCAGACCGGCAGGTCGTCGTCCAGCACATGATCTTCGCGCAGATAGGCATGAGCGAGAACGAAATCGCCAAGGCTCTGACTGTTGCGCAGACCGGCGCAGTGGCCGACCATCAGCCAGGCATGCGGCCGCAGCACCGCGATGTGATCCGTCGCGGTTTTTGCATTGGACGGGCCGACACCGATATTGACGAGAGTGACGCCCTGATTGCCGTCCCGCTTCAGATGATAGCTTGGCATTTGCGGCATCTTGGTCAGCGGCACGATCTCGCCATCGGAACGGTCGATCACCTGATTACCGGGAGCGACAAAGGCCGTGTAGCCCGAGGCGGGATCGCCGAGCATCTGACGCGCCACGGCCTCGAATTCGTCGACATAGAACTGGTAGTTGGTGAACAGTACGAAATTCTGAAAATGCGTCGGATCGGTCGCGGTATAATGCGCCAGCCGGGCCAGCGAGTAATCCACGCGCTGCGCGGTAAACGGCGCCAGATGACCCGCCCCGTCCGCATGTGACTGGGCCACGCCGTTAACGATGTCGTCATTGACCGTGTTCAGGTCCGGCACATCGAACACGTCGCGCAGGCTGAATTTCAGAACGCCTTCCTGCGGCACATTCAAATCGGTGCGTGTGGATATCGCAAAATGCACCGGCATCGGGATTTCACTATATCCGACAGCCACCGGCGCATGCTGGTTCTCCATCAGCAGGCCAAGCTGTTCGCGAAGATAGGTCGCAAAAAGCTCCGGCCGCGTGATCGACGCCGAGTAGCTGCCCGGCAGGGTGACATGACCAAAGGACAGCCGCGAATCCGCCTTGGTGTGGCTGGTCGTGGTCAGCCGCACCTCGGGGTAGAAGGCGCGATAACGGGCCTGCGGTTTTTCGCCGCTCAGACAGGCGATAAAATGCTCGGTCAGAAAGCCTGAAGATATTTCATAAAGCTCCATGAGCCGCGCAACCGCCGCTTCTGCATCGTCGTAATAGATACGCTCAACCGGCTCGGGCGTTTTCAGCGGCAGAAAATCGTCATTCATCAAAGACCTCTTCTTTTTGCGACAGTGCCAGCCGAAGGCGACACTGGCAAGACGGCGGCGGAGTGCATAACTCTGCTGCAGTAATAACCCGCCATGAAAGCTGAGATGATGCGCTATTCCATACTTGATCTCGCCCCGGTTCCCGAAGGCAGCACAACGGCTGAGGCCATCGCGAATTCCGTCGCACTCGCGCAAATGGCTGACGGGCTGAATTATCATCGGTACTGGCTGGCCGAGCATCACAATATGATCGGCATTGCCTCGGCCGCGACCTCGGTCCTGATCGGGCATATCGCGGCGCAGACCAGCAGGATCCGCGTCGGTGCCGGGGGGATCATGCTGCCCAACCATTCGCCGCTTTCCATTGCGGAACAATTTGGCACGCTCGCGACGATCTACCCCGACCGTATCGACCTTGGCCTGGGTCGCGCACCGGGCGGTGATGGCGCCGTGTTTCGCGCGCTGCGCAAATCCCCCCAGATGGCGGAGAACTTTCCGCAGGATGTCATCGAACTCATGCAATATCTGGGCGATGCACCATCGGACGCGGCGGTCATCGCCCATCCGGGGCAGGGGACGCATGTTCCGATCTGGATGCTCGGCTCCTCCCTTTTTGGTGCGCAGCTTGCTGCGATGCTTGGCCTGCCCTATGCCTTCGCCTCTCACTTCGCCCCTGGCGCGCTGGACGAGGCGCTGCACGTTTATCGCGAGCAGTTTGAACCTGCGGGCCGTGCGGCGGCTGAAGCCGGTCCGCATTTCATGCTGGCCGTGAACGTCATCGCGGCGGATACGGATGATGCGGCGCAGTATCTGCAATCCAGCCAGAAGCTTGCCTTTGCCCGTCTGCGCAGCGGCAAACCCGGCAAGCTGCCCGCCCCGACACGCGACCTGTCGGAAATCACGCCGCCGCTGGAACGCATGGTGTCTCAGGCGCTGCGGGTCAGTGCCGTCGGTAGCCCGGCGACAGTGAGGGATCAACTCGCCTCGCTGATCTCGCAATACAGGCCCGATGAGCTGATTATCACGGGTCAGATCCACGACGCGGAAGCACGGCGCCATTCCTATCGGCTTGCGGCGGAGGTGCTCGACGATCTGGCTGCCTGAACATTGCTGTGTGCGGAGCGGATGGTTCAGATTGAATTGGGTCCGGCTGTGGACTACGTCTCCGTGGCGCGCGCTGCCTGAGCAACGCTCCGGCAGTCGCCCGGCAATCGTGTCGTGAGGGGAACCACCATGCGTATGTTGATATTGGGTCATGGCTATACCGCCGCCGCATTGACGCCACGCTTGCTTCAGGACGGGTGGATTGTTGTCGGCACGACGCGCCATGACGCGGCGCGGGTTTCGGCATCGGGCGCTGACCCCGTGCTTTGGCCGGGCGATGACCAGCGCGTTCGTGCGGAAATCAGGCGTGCGGATGCCATTCTGATAAGCGTTGCGCCCGACGGATCGCTTGCCGCAGTCGAAGGGGATCGCGCTGCGGGCGGCGGCGCGGCGGTTCCAGAAGCCCGGCAACGCCGGTCGCAGAACGAAGCGCCCGACCGGGTCATCGCGGAATTCGAAGATGCCCTGATCCAAAGCAATGCCCGTTGGGTCGGCTATCTGTCCTCGACGAGCGTCTATGGCGACCATGCCGGGGCCTGGGTTGACGAAACCACCCCGCCCAATCCGACAAGCCACAGGGCGCGGGCGAGGCTTGCCGCGGAACACGCCTGGTCGCAAATCGCCTCGCGCGCCGGATGGCCGCTTACGATCTTCCGCCTCGCCGGGATCTACGGTCCGGGTCGCGGGCCGCTTGCCAAGCTGCGCGCCGGATCGGCCCGACGGATTATCAAACCGGATCAGGTGTTTTCGCGCATCCATGTCGACGATATCGCCGGTGCCATTCTGGCTGATTTGAAACTGACGCGGCATGGAAGCGCCGTGCCAAATGCCCCCCGGAGTGAAAACACGCGTATTCTCAATATCTGCGACGACGACCCCTTGCCGCCGCAGGATGCGATCGAGATGGCGGCCCGTCTGGCCGATCTGCCGGTTCCCCCGGCCGAAGGTTTTGCGGATGCCGAGATGACCCCGATGGCGCGAAGCTTCTACCGGGATTCCAAGCGTGTTCGAAACAATCGGCTGAAAGAACAGCTGGGCTATGCGCTGAAATATCCCGACCTTCGCAGTGGTTTGCAGGCGATCATAGATGCGGAGCGGTAAGCGTCGCAGCACCAGAACCCATGTCGCGGCCGGAACCATCATACCGGATTGCTCTTAGTCGCCAGCGGAAATCGCAGTGATGTCACTGATCTTCGCCGTCGCGCCGCCTTCGAGCGAAAGCACAATCTCCTTCCCCTGTCGGGCCACCTCATCGACCTGACTGTAAACGGGCACGCTCTTTTCAGAGATTAACGTATCGCCGCGATAACTTGCTAACCTGAACGTGTATACACCCGGATCCAGCTGCTGGCCTGAACCATTCTTCCCGAACCACTCGACCAAACCGCGCCCCGTTCCAATATCCTCCACGCTGATCTGCGCGCCGGAGGCATCCTGCGTGATAAGCATAACCCGGTCGGCAGAAATTTCAGGCTGTATATCCATAACAAGCGGCCTGTCAGCGAAATAAACGCCCCCGGTTGTCTTGACGCGCGTCCCGATCCATCCCGCAAAGCTGGTGAGTGAGCAGTCGCCGGACCCGCCCGCCATTTTCTGTAGCAGGTCGTTCGTCCTGACCTGCTGCTCAACACCCGAAAATGTTGCCGTTTGGACCGCGAAATCCGCCCCTTCCATCGGATTCAGCGGATCCTGATTCCTGATCTGTGTGGTGAGCATCTTGAGAAATGTTTCAAAGTTACCGCCAGCGAAGCTGGGTTTATCAGACGATGTCGTTTGAGTAGCGGGTGTCGGCCCGACAGGTGCTGTTGACGTCATGGTTGCCCCTTTTTCAGAAACGGATATGGGGATGAGCTTTAGGCTGCTCAGTCCCTGCATGTATTACTTGTGGCGCGGAAACTATTTCGGTTCGGATTCTGTTCGCAGCACAGTTTCGACCGTCCGGCGAAGCGTCATTTTGGCTGTTTCCGGAGGAACTGAAGTCCAGAACTGCATTCTCGACGCCAAGACTATTCAGTTCGGAAATCAGTGCATCCACGTTTCTTCGCAGCAGGCTGAGCGTTTCAGGTATCTCCGCGGTTATGGCAATTACCACAGCGCGACTGTCCTGAGCGATCCTGAACTGAACCGCCCCCAACACTTCAGGCATCAGCCTGACGACAGCCTCTTTGCCCCGCGCCCTGCATTCCACAATCGCTTTCCCGACCTGTCGGATCGCCATTGCGCCGGGCGCTTCGATATCCGCCGGGAGCATTTCGAAACTGCCTTGTCGAAGGCTTCCCGGATCAACTACTGGCATTTGCCCGGGTTGGAGCAAGCTCTCAGCCTCCCCCTCTGTGCTTCCGATGCCGACGCCCATTTGTGGGTCGATGGCCGATGACCGCTTGTTTTGCAGACCATCGACCCTTCGCCGGATGTCTGTGGGACCGGAAAGTCGAGTGTCCTCAGTTGTCCTGCCAGTCATTCTAAGAGAGCTTTGTCGAGCATCAGCGCTCGATGGTTTTTGTTCGTTAAACCCTACCCACGTCGGGAGAAGTTTGTGGGAGGCGCGCTGCCCAATGTTCCCAGTCTGGGCCATTTCATGCCCTACCGCTATTTGCGATCGCATTGGGCGTCTCACCGGGATTTCGTCGCTTGACCTATCTATGCAGTCGGCAATATTGCCGCTGGTTCGCATATCCGAATGATAGCTAATGGAGGGCGATCCCGGTGCGGAATTCAGCGAATGCCCTGCTTCCGTGACCACTGCTTCTGCTGCTTTTCTATCTGGGCGCGTTGCTTGTGATGCAATTCTTGCGAGATTTCCGTTGTTTGAAGCGACGGGAATAGCAGCTTCGACAAGAATTCCACGCTCATGCAAATTTTGCGATTGAAGGGGTTTGCTCCGGTCGGCAGAGGGATCCAGCTCCAATTGCAGACCGGCGAGTTGAGGTTGTTGGAGTTGGGGTGCCTGCGTTTCGGTTTCCGCGGCCGATGGCGCGACATTGGACTGTGATACGAAACCTTGATGAGATGGGACGATCCTGTCGGCAACATCCAAGGCGGTTCTACCCTCGGAGGTGGCGGTAAAATGTGAATGCGCTCTCTCTCCTGCATCAGGGAAGTGCGAATCGCCCTCAAGGAATGACTGTCGAGGTTGGCTCTCGCGAAACTCCTCCACATAAGCGGAGTCATTTTCGAAGGATAAATCGTCGTTTGGCCTCCCGACGCCCAAATTCGGGACAATGTATTTCGGGTCCGCCGCGCCATCGGGACAACCCGATTCTCCAGCGGGATTATAAATCTCCGGTTCTGCGCGATCTGCCCGACAGGATATGTCCAGCATAATACGGAACCCTTCTTCTGTACCAGAAATATCCGATATTTCTGCCGTCTCATTTTCGGGCAGGCGGCGAGCTATAAAGGGATGAAACTCCGTGAACATAATCCTTGTTACTCTTCTATCCCTAACGAAATATTCACTGCGCGCAATTAGTTGAGGAAAGATAGCAAATTAAAATGGCATGAAAATGGAAATATCCGTAAAATCTTATCCTTCAAGCGGCGCAATAAATGATCGTCTGGAACAGGCTTTTCTGGAGGGCATGATTAAATACGCGATGCCTGCAGGCACCGTTGGCCTCGGGTCGGCCTCGGGTGAAAGCGCGTTTCAAAGTTACCTGCATCGTGAATATGCCAAGGTGCTTGGGTCCCGCTTGGAACTGGGGTTCGAGAAGTGAAGTATATTGAAGTATATGATTATTTGGAGCGGGCAAGTGAATCGCTTATTCGTGGCGACTATGATGAAACGCTGGGCCATCTTGATGCGGCGTCCCGCCTGAAAGACCAACTGGAACCGGAAGAAGCTGAAATGGCCCAACCCTGTTTGGCACGTTTGGTAACCCTTTCGGAAGCGGCGCTGGAGGGGGTCACGGATGCGAAGAAAATTATCGAGGATGCGATCCGGAATTCTGTGCGGCTGGAGATTTATGACGGTGTTGGGAATAGAAATGAAATTAAAGATCGTACATCCCCGGTCAATCGCTTTTAGATAAAATGCTTCGGAAATAAGAGTGGAAATAACTCCGGAAATCGGCAAGTTGGAAACCAGATCGGCACAACGCCGATGCGCAAAATGCGCCGGAATAGTTCTGCGGTCAGAACGACCTGATGTAACGGCAAATGCCATGATTAGGAGGACGAAATGTCCAGCATTCTGACAAATAACAGCGCAATGGTCGCCCTGCAGACCCTCAAGGGGATCAACGCCAATCTCGCAAAGACGCAGGACCAGATTTCGACCGGCAAAACGATCAGTTCGGCGAAGGACAATGCGGCGATCTGGGCGATTGCGAAGACGATGGAAACCGATGTTGCCTCGTTCAAGGCGATTGACCAGACATTGGCGCTGGGCGAATCGACGGTCGCGGTTGCCCGCGCGGCGACGGAGATGATTGGCGATCTGCTCGGCAAGATCAAAACCAAGGTGATCGCCGCGCAAGAGGCGGGAACCTCGGCTGAGGATCGGGTGAAAATTCAGGAAGATATCGACGCGCTGAAGAAATCCATCGCTTCGGCAGTCAGCTCGGCACAGTTCAGCGGCAAGAACCTGATCAACGGGACGACCACCAGCCCGATGAAAGTGCTGTCGTCCCTTGACCGTAGCCTTGATGGCTCTGTCGCCGCAGGCACGATTGATGTCGCGACCGTCGATCTGCGCATGTCGGGCGGTGAAACTTCGCTACCGGTTGCCGGTCTGAACAGCTCGGCCACGGCTGAGGATGGGAATGGCGCGGTAAATATCGGCTTCGCGCTGGCGTTTCAGGGCGGTGCTGGCGCGATTGCGGCGTCGGATCCTGCAGCGGACGCCTCAGACGGGGCGTCCTTGCTTGTCGGTGATGAGATCACGCTTCAGATCGGATCGGATTCCATCAGCTACACGGTTCAGGCCGGGGATGATGCAGCCGCCATTGTGGCAGGTCTCAACGCCCAGAAAACGGCCAATAGTCTGTCCGGTACCCTGGATCAAAGCGGCGGTGTCCTGAACTTCGACGCTGGGACAGGGAATGGCGATATCGACGTGACGCTGACATCGTCCCGGTCGGGTGCGGCGTCTGCATCTGGCGGCGCGCTGGCGGCGCTGAACGACCTTGATGTCACCGTCGATGGCGGGGCGGCAAAGGCCCTGCAGGATATCGAGGGGCTGATGAAGGTCGCGGATGATGCCGCAGCCAGCTTCGGTTCCGCACAAGGACGCTTTGAAACACAGCGCAATTTCATCGGCAAGCTGACCGATGCCATGAAGTCGGGGATCGGCGCGCTGGTTGATGCGAATATGGAAGAAGCATCCGCGCGTCTGCAGGCGCTTCAGGTGCAGCAGCAGCTGGCCACCCAGTCGCTGTCGATTGCGAACCAGGCGCCGCAGGCCCTGCTGTCGCTGTTCCGCTGATCTTGAAGGGGGCGTCTTTTGCGCCCCCTTCCGCCCGGTGGATCGTGAAACAACCACCCCAGTGGCATGTGCCCATGACAGGAGCTTTGAATGAACCAACTCGCGCAGATCGGCTACGCAACCGCACTGGCAAAGGTTGAAACGCAGCGGGAGACCGAGGCGCGTATTCTGACGCGGCTGAATGCGGGTCTGGAACATGCGATGGCGCATCCGGACAGGAATATCCCCGCAACGGTTGAGGCTTTGCATGAGAATGACCGCTTCTGGGCGCATATCGCCGGGGACCTCGCGCATGAAAAGAACGCGCTGCCCGAGGCGTTGAAAGCTGCATTGATCTCGCTCGCCGGGTTCGTCGTCGCGCATTCCGCGAGGGTCAGAAACAGGCAGGCCGGCATTGCCCCGCTGATCGAAATCAACAACGCGATCATCCGCGCCCTGAACGCGACCGGGGTTCAGGAATGACCGGGCTTGTGCTGAAACTCGCCCCGAAAGAGCGGCTGCTGATCAACGGTGCCGTGATCGAGAATGGCGACCGTGGTGCGCGTATTCGCATCAGAACACCGGGCGCGCGCATCCTCCGCCTTCGTGATGCGGTTCACCCTGATGAGGCGACGACGCCCGTGAAGCTGGCCTGCTATGACGTTCAGCTGGTTCTGAGCGGGGATCGTCATCCGGAGGATGGCCACAGGCTGATCCTTGGCCATCTCGAAAAACTGTCACAGGTTTTCGATGATCGTGACAGCAGAACAATCCTGTCGGAGGCGACCGATTCGGTGCTGGCAAAGAACTTCTACCGGGCCCTTCGCCTGCTGCGTGACCTGCTGCCGCGAGAGGCCCGTCTGCTGGCGTCGCGGCAATGAGCCTTGGCGTTTTCACAGGGGGCGGCGGGCTGCCCGGATGGGCGTTGCTCAACCGGACCGGTGCGCGGCAGAAGCGGATGGTCGCGGGTGAGGCCGGGACGCAGCGGGTGACGCAGCATTATCGCGACCGGATCGGCAATATCGGCAAGGCGGATGAACTGCTGACCGACTATAGGCTGCTGACTGTCACGCTTCGCGCTTTCGGGCTTGAGGGCGATCTGAAGAACAAGGCGTTTCTCCGGCAGGTGCTGGAAAGCGACCTTTCAGATCAGCGCAGCCTTGCCAACCGGTTGTCCAACAAATCCTATCGCCGTCTGGCGGAGGCGTTCGGTTTCGGATCACCGACAGGATCGGCGGTTGCGTCGCAGGGCTTCGCCGACCGAGTGGTCACGCAATATGTGCAGCGCGAATTTGAAGCCCGCGTCGGGGCGCGCGATCAGAACCTGCGCCTTGCCCTGAATGCCCGGCGGGAATTGTCGCGGCTGGCCCGGCAGGACACGTCGAACAAAACCAAATGGTACGAGGTGCTGGGCAGCCCGCCCTTGCGCAAGGTGTTCGAGGGCGCGTTCGGTTTCGGCACCGCTTACGCAGGTCTGCCCATCGACAGGCAGCTTGAGGAATTCACCAAGGCTGCGGAAAACCGGCTCGGTTCTTCAGACATATCGCGGTTTTCCGAACCCGATCATGTGGAAAAACTTCTTCGCGGTTTCCTCGTGCGTAGCACGGTCCAGCCTGCCGCAACAAACCGCTTCTCCATTGCCTTGCAACTGCTGGGCGGTCGCTGAGGCATGATGTTGCCGCTGCAGGGCATATTGGCGGGCGCACCACCCGGCGGGATAAAGGGTTGGATCGGCCTGCGGTCGCGTCAGCAATGGCCGGTCGCTTCAGGCTTTGCAGCGGAAACCCCACGTCGTCGGTGCCGCGACTGTCCGACGCCCCCTTGCTTCCCGGCGCTTCTGGACTATAACCCCGGACGATTTGCCGACAGTCACGCGCCAGGGGTCCGCCATGCCGAAGAGAACCGACATCCAGTCCATCCTCATTATCGGTGCCGGTCCCATCGTCATCGGACAGGCATGCGAGTTCGATTACTCCGGTGCCCAGGCCTGCAAGGCGCTGCGCGAGGAAGGCTATCGGGTCATCCTCGTGAACTCGAACCCGGCCACGATCATGACCGACCCGGAAATGGCCGACGCGACCTATATCGAACCGATCACCCCCGGCATGGTGGAAAAGATCATCGCCGCCGAACGCCCCGACGCGCTGCTGCCGACAATGGGTGGGCAGACCGCGCTGAACACCGCGCTGGCGCTGGCAGATTCCGGTGTGCTGAGCAAATATGGGGTGGAGCTGATCGGTGCACAGCGCGCCGCCATCGAAATGGCCGAGGACCGCAAGCTTTTCCGCGAGGCGATGGACCGGATCGGGCTGGAAAACCCCAAGGCCACCATTGTCACGGCCCCGAAAGACGCGAAGGGCAAATTCGATCTGGAGGCGGGCGTTCAGACCGCCCTCGACGCGCTCGAAGATATCGGCCTGCCCGCCATTATCCGCCCCGCCTTCACCCTCGGCGGCACCGGCGGCGGCGTGGCTTACAACCGCGAGGATTATATCCATTTCTGCCGCTCCGGCATGGATGCCTCGCCGGTCGGGCAGATCCTCGTCGACGAATCGCTGCTCGGCTGGAAAGAATATGAGATGGAGGTGGTGCGCGATCACGCCGACAACGCCATCATCGTCTGCTCCATCGAAAACGTCGATCCGATGGGCGTCCATACCGGCGATTCGATCACCGTCGCGCCCGCCCTGACCCTGACCGACCGCGAATATCAGCGGATGCGCAACGGCTCCATCGCCGTGCTGCGCGAAATCGGGGTGGAGACCGGCGGCTCCAACGTGCAATGGGCCATCAACCCCGATGACGGCCGCATGGTGGTGATCGAGATGAACCCCCGCGTCTCGCGCTCCTCGGCGCTGGCGTCAAAGGCGACCGGCTTCCCGATCGCCAAAATCGCCGCGAAACTGGCCGTCGGCTACACGCTGGACGAGCTCGACAACGACATCACCAAGGTCACACCCGCCAGTTTTGAGCCCAGCATCGACTATGTCGTCACCAAGATCCCGCGCTTCGCGTTCGAGAAATTCCCCGGCTCCAAGCCCGAACTGACCACGGCGATGAAATCCGTGGGCGAGGTCATGGCCATCGGCCGTACCTTCCACGAATCGCTGCAAAAGGCGCTCGCCTCGATGGAAAACGGCCTCACCGGCCTCGACGACATCACCATCCCGGGCGCGGCGGAGGAGGGCAAACCCGCCATCATCCGCGCGCTCTCGAACCAGACGCCGGACCGCATCCGCGTCATCGCACAGGCCATGCGCCACGGCCTGACCGACGATGAAATCCACGCTGTCACCGCGTTTGAGCCGTGGTTCCTCGCTCGTATCCGCGAAATCATCGACGCCGAAACCCGCATCCGCGAAACCGGCCTGCCCGACGCCGACGGGCTGCGCGCGCTCAAGATGATGGGCTTCTCCGACGCCCGCCTCGCTGCGCTGACCGGGCGCGACGAAACCGACATCCGCCGCACCCGCCATGATCAGGGCATCAACCCGGTCTTCAAGCGCATCGACACCTGCGCCGCCGAATTCGAAGCGCAGACCCCCTATATGTATTCGACCTACGAATCCCCCGCCATGGGCGATGTCGAAAACGAAGCCCGGCCTTCGGACCGCAAGAAAGTTGTCATTCTCGGCGGCGGCCCGAACCGGATCGGGCAGGGGATCGAGTTCGATTACTGCTGCTGCCACGCCTGTTTCGCGCTGACCGATGCCGGGTTTGAAACCATTATGGTCAACTGCAACCCCGAAACCGTCAGCACCGATTACGACACCTCCGACCGGCTGTATTTCGAACCGCTCACGCTGGAACATGTCCTCGAAATCCTGTCCACCGAACAGGAAAACGGCACGCTTCACGGCGTTATCGTCCAGTTCGGCGGCCAGACCCCGCTGAAACTGGCCAATGATCTGGAGGCTGCGGGCATCCCGATCCTCGGCACCTCCCCCGACGCCATCGACCTGGCGGAGGACCGCGAACGCTTCCAGCATCTGCTGCAGGATCTCGGCCTGAAACAACCTGTCAACGGTATCGCCCATAGCGACGAAGAAGCGCGGGAGATCGCGGCGAAGGTCGGCTTCCCGCTGGTCATCCGCCCGTCCTACGTCCTCGGCGGCCGCGCGATGGAGATTGTGCGGGACATGGACCACCTCAACCGCTACATCACCCATGCGGTCGATGTGTCGGGCAAGAACCCGGTTCTGCTCGACAGCTATCTCTCCGGCGCGATCGAGGTTGATGTTGACGCCCTGTCTGACGGCAACACCGTCCATGTCGCGGGCATCATGGAACATATCGAAGAAGCCGGCGTCCATTCCGGCGACTCCGCCTGCTCGCTGCCGCCCCACACGCTGGATGCGGAGACCATCGAAGAACTGAAACGCCAGACCGTCGCGATGGCTCAGAAGCTTGGCGTGATCGGCCTGATGAATGTGCAATTCGCGATCAAGGACGGCGCGATCTATGTGCTGGAGGTCAATCCGCGTGCCTCCCGCACCGTCCCCTTCGTCGCCAAGGCCACCGACAGCGCCATCGCCTCCATCGCCGCGCGGCTCATGGCGGGCGAGCCGATGTCGAACTTCCCGGCGCGCGAACCCTATCCGAACGGCGTCGGGCCGGAGGAAGACCTGCCGTTTGCCGACCCGATGACACTGGCCGATCCGATCACGCCGTGGTTCTCGGTCAAGGAGGCCGTGCTGCCCTTTGCCCGTTTCCCCGGTGTCGACACGCTTTTGGGGCCGGAAATGCGCTCCACGGGCGAGGTCATGGGCTGGGACCGCAATTTCCCGCGCGCCTTCCTGAAATCCCAGCTCGGCGCCGGCGTCCAACTCCCGCATGAGGGCGCGGTGTTCGTGTCGATCAGGGATGCCGACAAGACCGACGCGCTCGCCCAGGCCGCCCGCGACCTGACCGCAATGGGCTTCTCCATCATCGCCACCAATGGCACGGCGGATTTCCTGGCCGAAAACGGGGTTCAGACCAGCCGGGTGAACAAGGTCTATGAAGGCCGCCCGAATATCGTCGACCGCCTGAAAAACGGCGAGATCGCAATGGTCCTGAACACGACCGAGGGCGCGCAGGCCATCGCCGATTCCCGCGAAATCCGCGCCGTCGCGCTCTACGACAAGATCCCCTACTACACGACCGCCGCAGGCAGCATCGCCGCCATAGCCGCAATCAAGTCGCGGGGCGAAGGCGAGGTCGGGGTGCGGTCGCTACAGGCGTGAGCCGTGGCCGGTGCGTTGAAACGCACCCTACGACACCCCACCTCCGTAGGGTGCGTTTTAACGCACCTTTCTCAACCCATATCACGACGCGTGCAAACCCTACCGCATCGCACCAACCCGCCGAACCCCTCCCATTCCATTGCGGGCCCGAACCCGGTGCGCTGAAGCGCACCCTACGCATCCCGTAGGGTGCGCTTCAGCGCACCACCAACCCCCAAAAACAATCCCCACCCCACACCCCCACTCACCCGTAAGGTGCGTGTTCACACGCAACATCCGCGCCACAAAAAACGACCAGCGCATCGCCCCCCCTACCCATCTTTCACCCGCATCCACGCCATCAAATCCTCCCGCGCCGCCCGGCGTTCATCGCCCATCGGCACACCGTCCTCATCGCTCATCATCCGCGCGCCGTCCTCGCCCAGCGTTTCCTCATATTCCGCCTGCACCCCGCCCCAACCGGGTTTCTGCCCATCGAGCCCCTCCGCCTCGCGCCGTTTCAGATAATCCATCGTCTCCGCCCCGCGCAGCAGCCCGGCCAGACGCGCATGCATGAAACTGCGCAGCACTTCGTTCATGCGCCGTTGCCAACCCGGTCCGGTGTCGCGGAAGAACTGCAAGACGTCACCATCCAACCGGATGGAAATATGTTGCTTCGTCGTCTCCACCCGCTCTGCCGCGATCTCGTGCCAAGTCTCCGGGACACGTCCATCGGTCAGAATGCGCTGATGCAGATCCCATTCCAGCCGGCGCATCGCATCGGCCATGTAGTGATAATTCGCCCGCCGTGTCTGTTCCGCCTTGCCCGTCATGTCGGCCCCCTTTCTCAACCGGCACCATCTTCTCAGGGCCGGTTGAGTCTGGGGTTAATGCGCCGTACGTTGCGTATATACGTTACGCATACGCCTGTGACACGCCTGCACCACGCGCCGAATACGGGCGTCATACGGGTTTTTGCTGGCTCAGGCGACCTGCTTCTGGCCCGGATGCGCGGCAAGCCTATGCGCTGCACTTATCTGCACCGCCGCATCCGCTGCCTCGCGCCCCTTCTCGACAAAATGCGCCGCGAAGAATCCCTGATGCGCCTGCGTCGGCTGGAAATGATGCGGCGTCAGAGAAACCGACAGCACCGGGACCCCGGTTTTCAGCCCCGCCTCCATCAGCCCCGAAACCACGGCCTGCGCCACGAAATCATGCCGGTAAATCCCGCCATCGACGACCAGCGCCGCCGCCGCAATCGCGTCGTATTTCCCGGTCCCGGCCAGCTTTTGCGCCAGCAAAGGCATCTCGAACGCGCCGGGGACATCGAAGACGTCGACCTCCGCGCCGGGTGCGGTTTCGTCCAGTCTCTGCTGGAATCCGGCCAGTGCCTGATCGACGATATCCGCGTGCCAGCCTGCCTTGATGAAGGCGAATTTTGGGGATTTTGTCATTGCTCCAGATCCTTTCCAAATGACAGAATCCCAGAGCGCACAGAGCCCCCGGGCTCGCGCCCGCAGACCCCATTCTCTCCCATCCGGACTGTAACCGTCGGCCCCGGAATTCCACCGGATCTGCTGACCCTCACCAGAGGCGCTCGCGGGCTGTAACCGCCGGTGGGGAATTGCACCCCGCCCTGAGAATGGCCCACGGTTAACGGAACCGGCAGCCAGCGTCAAAGCCAATTTGCCTGTTTCGTTCAGCCCAGCTTGACGTCGGGCCACCCAAGGCAGATGGTCCACGCGAAGAGGTGCCCATGTCCCACACAGCCCAAACCCCGGTCGCTGCGCCGGAACTGACCGTCTGGCCGATCCTCGCCGGGATCAGCCTGTGCCATATGATCAACGACATCATGCAGTCGCTGCTGGCCGCGAATTACCCGCTGTTTCAGGAGGAGTTCGCGCTGCAATTCTGGCAGGTCGGGCTGCTGACCTTTGCGTTTCAGGGCACGGCGTCGGTGTTGCAGCCGGGGATCGGGGCGCTGACGGATCGCAGGCCGATGCCGATGTCGCTGCCCATCGGGATGGGGGCGACGCTGATCGGGCTGGTGCTGCTGTCGCGGGCGTCAAGCTATGGCGGTCTGCTGGCTGGCGCGATGATGATCGGGATCGGCTCCGCCGTGTTCCACCCGGAGGCCAGCCGCGTCGCGCGCCTCGCCTCCGGCGGTCGGTTCGGGACGGCGCAATCGGTGTTTCAGGTTGGCGGCAACGCCGGATCGGCGCTTGGGCCGTTGCTGGCGGCGTTTATCGTGGTGCCGTTCGGGCGCGGCGCGATCCTGTGGTTCTCGGCGCTGGCTTTTCTGGGTGTGGTCATCCTCAGACGGGTCGGGGTCTGGTACGGCAACCGCCTGCGTGACGGGTCTGCACGACGGGTCTCGCGCCGGGTTCACAGCCTGTCGCGACGCCGGGTTCAGGGGGCGATCATCGTGCTGGCGCTGCTGATCTTCACGAAATACATCTATGTCGCCTCGATCACCTCGTTCTACACGTTTTTCCTGATCGAGAAATTCGCGCTGTCCACCCAGCAATCGCAGCTCATGCTGTTCCTGTTTCTGGCTGCGATGGCGGTCGGGGTCATCCTTGGCGGACCATTGGGCGACAGGTTCCGACCGCTGACGGTGATCTGGATTTCCATCCTCGGCGCGCTGCCCTTTACGCTTGCGCTGCCCTATGCGGGGCTGGCGGCGACCGGGGTTCTGACGGTGGTGATCGGGGTCGTCATGGCCTCGGCCTTTCCGGCCATCGTGGTGTTTGCGCAGGAGTTGGTGCCGGGGCGCGTCGGGCTTATCAGCGGGATTTTCTTCGGCCTCGCCTTCGGCATGGGCGGCATCGGCGCGGCGGCGCTTGGCCTGATCGCCGATGCGAAAGGGGTGGAGTTCGTCTACCGGGTCTGCGCCTGGCTGCCGCTGGCCGGGGTTCTGACGGTTCTGCTGCCGCGCGGTTCGGCGATGGCGGCGGCAGAGCTTGGCGATGGTCCGGAGAAGTCCCGCCGAGCCTGAGTTCGCGCCGGTCACGGCATTGTTTTCAGCGATGGCTTGCCGGAAAGGGCTGCACGCGGCACCCTGTCCATAACAGCGTAGACAGGAGATCGTGATGACCGACAGCATCAGAAAGTCCTCTGAACTGAGCCGGCGGGCCCTGGTTGCCACGGCCGGGGCGGCCTCGCTCGCGGCGTCCCTGCCGCGCGTGGCTGCGGCGCAGCAGCCCCATCCGAACCCGATGCCGGAGGAAATCCGCAAGGTGCTGGAGCGCAATCCCGGCCTTCCGGTCCTCGGCAATCCGAACGGGAACATCACGCTGAGCGAGTTCTTTGACTATAACTGCACCTTCTGCCGCCGGAACATGAAGGATGTGCAGCGGCTGATTACCGGGGACGATCAGCTTCGGGTGGTGTTCCGCGAATGGCCGGTGTTCGGGGACGGGTCGATGTTCGCGGCGCAGGCCTCTCTGGCGTCGCTGAAGCAGGGGAAATACTGGCAGTTCCACTCCGATATGATGGAGATGAACGGCCGCGCGGAGGAGGCGACGGTGCTGCGCAGCGCGCGCAATGTCGGGCTGGATATCGATAAGCTGCGCGCTGACATGGAAGCGCCGGAGATTATCGAGCAGATTTATGAGTCGATGGACCTTGCCGACACGATGAGCCTGTCGGGAACGCCGACCTTCATCGCCGGGCACGAAGCGGCCTTCGGGCTGATGAGCCTTGACGATCTGCGCAGTCTGGTCGCGAAGGCGCGGGAAGACCTGCTGTAGTGCCATTGACGGGGCGGGTCGCGCGGATCAATCTGTCGCGGCAACTCAATGGAGGATAAGATGACCAAACATTTCGCACTCGCGGCAGCCGCTCTGGCCGCGACCACGGCGCTCGCCTCGGCCGCGGACGTCAAAATGGGTTATGCGCTGTCTGAAAACAGCCATTACGGCGCGGGCGCGAAAGCGTTCGACGAGACGCTGAAGGCCGAACTTGGCGATGCGTTCACGGTCCAGCACTTCCCGTCCTCGGGACTGGGGGGCGAGCGTGAGGTTATCGAGGGGATGCAGATCGGCACCATCGACGCGACCATTGCCAGCTCCGGCACGCTGTCGAATTTCGTGCCGGAGGTCGGGGTGTTCGACATTCCGTTCCTGCTGCGCGATCTGGAACATGCCCGCACCGTGCTGGACGGCGAAATCGGCGACGAGATGCTGGCGAAATTCGACGATGTCGGCCTGCACGCGCTTGCCTGGGGCGAGCAGGGGTTCCGCCACATCACCAACAGCCGTGGCCCGATTGAAACGCCTGACGATCTGGAGGGGCTGAAGATCCGCACCATGGAGAACCCGGTCCATATCAAGGCGTTCGAGGCCCTGGGTGCCGCGCCGACCCCGATGGCCTGGCCGGAGGTGATCCCGGCATTGCAGCAGGGCGCGATTGACGGGCAGGAAAACCCGCTTTCGGTGATCGTGTCGGCCAATCTGAACGAGGTGCAGGACTTCGCGTCGCTGGACGGCCATGTTTATTCGCCCGCGATCGTGATGCTGTCCGGCCAGCTTTGGGATTCGCTGGACGACACCCAGAAAGCGGCGTTCGAGAAGGCCGGTGATGCTGCCGTCGTCGCAATGCGCGACTATGTGGATAATGTCGAGGTCGAGGGCATCGAAGCGCTGAAAGAGCGGGGGATGCAGGTCAATATCCTGTCGGGTGAGCAGAAGAAGCTGTTCCAGGACGCGCTTGCGGATGTGTATGTCGATTACGAGGCGGAGTTCGGCAAGGAACTGATGGACAATATCATCGCCACCGAATGAGGTCAGCGGTTGGGTTCTGACCCGGTCCATGCACAAGCCTGTCCGCGTCATTGCGGGCAGGCTTTGTTGTTTTGGGCCGGGAATGATCCTGTGACAGCTTGCCGCGCGCGAAAATACCTGTGGAAAACTTCGCCGGTTCTTCGTTTGTGACGCCGTGATGACGGAACTTCCAAAAGTTTCGGGTGTCTCTAAACTCACGCTATTTCAGTGTGATGCGACGATATTTGCAAGTGAGCGCCGGGTTTGGCGACGAATCGGGTTTGGGCAAAATGTCGCAGGCAACTCATACAAAAATACAGGCGCCCGATTGGGCGCCTGTGGATAACCTTGTGGGGAAAGGTTAAGGTCTCAGACCGAGTAATACATCTGATATTCGACCGGATGCGGGGTATGCTCGTAGGCATAAACCTCTTCCCATTTGAGCGCCATGTAGCCCTCAAGCTGGTCGCGGGTGAACACGTCGCCCTGAAGCAGGAAGTCCATGTCCTTCTCCAGCTCCTCAAGCGCTTCACGCAGCGAGCCGCAGACGGTCGGGATCTCTGCCAGCTCTTCCGGGGGCAGATCGTAGAGATCCTTGTCCGAGGCGGGGCCGGGGTCGATCTTGTTCTTGATCCCGTCGAGACCGGCCATCAGCAGCGCGGCGAAGCACAGATAGGGGTTGGCGGACGGGTCGGGGAAACGGGCCTCGACGCGCTTGGCCTTGGGGCTTTCGGTCCACGGGATCCGCACGCAGCCCGAACGGTTGCGGGCCGAATAGGCGCGCAGAACCGGGGCTTCGAAGCCGGGGATCAGGCGCTTGTAGCTGTTGGTGGACGGGTTGGTCAGCGCGTTCAGCGCCTTGGCGTGCTTCAGGATGCCGCCGATGAACCACAGCGCCTCCTGCGACAGGTCGGCATATTTGTCGCCTGCGAAAAGCGGCTTGCCGTCCTTCCAGATCGACATATTGACGTGCATGCCCGAGCCGTTATCGCCCTTCATCGGCTTCGGCATGAAGGTCGCGGATTTGCCATAGGCATGCGCGACATTGTGGATCACATATTTGTATTTCTGAAGGTGATCGGCCTGTTCGGTCAGTTCACCGAAAACCAGCCCCAATTCGTGCTGGGCGGAGGCGACTTCGTGGTGGTGCTTGTCCACCTTCATGCCGATGCGCTTCATGGTCGACAGCATTTCGCCGCGGATATCCTGACCGGCGTCGATCGGGTTCACCGGGAAATAGCCGCCCTTGTGACCGGCGCGATGTGCCTGGTTGCCCATCTCATATTCCGCGTCGGTGTTCCATGCGGCGTCCGCAGCGTCGATCTCATAGGCCACTTTTTGCGGCGTGACCGAATAGCGGACATCGTCGAACAGGAAGAATTCGGCTTCCGGGCCCCAATAGGACACGTCACCGATGCCGGTCGAGCGCAGATAGGCCTCGGCCTTGACGGCGGTGCCGCGCGGGTCGCGGGCATAGGGTTCGCCGGTGTCGGGCTCAACCACGTTGCAATGCACGCAGAGCGTTTTTTCCGCATAGAACGGGTCGATATAGACGCTGGCCGCATCGGGCATCAGCTTCATGTCGGACTGGTCGATGGACTTCCAGCCGGCAATCGACGAGCCGTCGAACATGAAGCCTTCCTCGAAGAAGTCCTCATCGACCTCATCATTGATCAGCGTAACGTGCTGGAGTTTACCCTTCGGGTCGGTGAAGCGGACATCGACATATTCGACCTCTTCATCCTTCATCATCTTGATGACGTCTTCGACTTTCATGGAGCCTTTCCTTCTTCAAAGAGGAACCGGCCACAGGCCGGTCCCAAGCAATTTGGGTTGTTCGGAATACAGAGTCGAGTGCGATCAGACCGCGTCGTCGCCGGTCTCCCCGGTGCGGATGCGGATCGCCTGATCTATGGGGGAGACGAAGATCTTGCCGTCGCCGATCTTCTCCGTCCGCGCGGCAGAGACGATGGCCTCGACCGCGGAGTCGATCTGGTCGTCGGGCAGGATCATCTCGATCTTGATCTTGGGCAGGAAGTCCACGACATATTCCGCCCCGCGATACAGTTCCGTGTGGCCCTTCTGGCGTCCGAAACCCTTGACCTCGGTGACGGTCAGCCCCTGAACGCCGACTTCCTGAAGGGCTTCCTTCACGTCGTCCAGCTTGAAGGGCTTGATGATCGCTTCGATCTTCTTCATCGTGGTGATCCTTCCTGCGCTTGTCTTTGCCCTCATTGCCGGTTTTGGCCGCAGCCGTCCACGCGCGGCGCGTAAACGATGGGCGTCAAAACAGGAAAGAGGGAAGCGAAAGTGCAAATCATACGCATTGTGATGAAATACTAGGCAGACGATTCATGATGCCGTGCCGACTGGTGAGTCGCGCGGATGACAGCTTTCCACCTGATCCGAGCCAAATAAAAAGGCCGCACCCCGAGGGATGCGGCCTTTTCTTATCGGATGACCAGTCGGATCAGAGTTCGTCGAGCGCTTCGACGGCTTTCTCCAGATCTTCCTTGCTCACTTCCTTCTCGGTCACTTCCGCCTGCTCGGCGATGTGATCGACAACCTTATCCTCAAACAGCGGCGCGCGAAGCTGCTGCTGCGCTTGTGCGTTCTGCTGAATGAACTCGAAGAACTGGCGTTCCTGACCGGGGAACTGGCGGGCCTGATTCATGACGGCTTGAGTGAATTCCTGATCGGAGACCTGCACTTCGGCCTTCTGACCGATCTCGGCCAGCAGCAGGCCCAGACGGACGCGGCGTTCGGCCAGTTTCTTGTGCTCGTCGGTCGGCTCGATCTCGCCGTGGTTGTGGCCCTGCTCTTCCGGGTGTTCTTCGTGCCAGAGCTGGTGCGCGATCTGACCGGCTTCGGCTTCGACCAGAACTTCGGGCAGGTCGAACTTCACCTGATCGTCAAGCTGATCCAGCAGGCCGCGCTTCATAACCGCGCGGGAGGCGCCTTTATACTCGGCCTCCAGACGCTCGGTGATCTGTTCCTTCAGCTTGTCGAGCGATTCGGCACCGAAACGCTTGGCCAGCTCATCGTCGATCAGCGCGTCCACGGGCTTTTTCACGGCTTTGACGGTGGTTGCGAAAACCGCGTCCTTGCCGGCCAGATGTTCCGCGCCATATTCCTCGGGGAAGGTCACCTTCACTTCGATGTCGTCGCCCGATTTCGCGCCGATCAACTGGTCCTCGAAACCCGGGATGAAGCTGTTGGAGCCCAGCACCAGCGGGTAATCTTCCGCCGCGCCGCCTTCAAATTCCTCACCATCAACCGAGCCTTTGAAGTCGATCACGACCTGATCGTCCTTCTCGGCCTTGGCGTCGGCTTCCTTGTCCTCATAGGCGGTCGCGTTTTTCGCCAGCCCTTCGAGGGCTTCGGTCACCGCTGCTTCCTCGGCCTTCACAACCAGTCGCTCCAGCTTGAGCGTGGACAGGTCGACTTCCGGGATGGGGGGCAGGATTTCGTAGGAGACGTTGACCACGACGTCATCGCCTTCTTTCCAGTTCTCACCATCTTCCATCTCGATCTTCGGCTGAACCGCAGGACGGTCGCCGGATTTTTCGAGGTGATCGCGCAGCGCGCCGTCGATGGATTCCTGCATGGCGTCGCCCATGACGCGCGGGCCGAACTGCTTTTTCAGCATGGCCATCGGGACTTTGCCCTTGCGGAAACCCTTCATTTCGATTTCAGGCTGGGCTTCTTTCAGCTTGGCATCAACGGTCGCGGCCAGATCGGCGGCCGGGAGGGTCAGTTGGTAGCCGCGCTTGAGGCCGTCGTTCTGGGTCTCTGTGACCTGCATGTTACATCCTTCAGTCATGGTGCGGGTGGAGGGACTTGAACCCCCACGCCTTGCGGCGCCAGAACCTAAATCTGGTGCGTCTACCAATTTCGCCACACCCGCAATGTCTCACAGGGCAGGCCGCCAAAGCCCACCCGAAATCCGCGTCGTTCTAGCAAAGCGCCTCGCGAGGTGCGAGCGGAAAATCAAGCCATGTTGCGCAGGATCGCCGGAATTTCCTCCGGCAGATCGTCTGCGATCAGCCCGGGTCCGAAATGCCGGGCGCAGGCGGCGTGAATCGTGGCCCCCGTTTCGGCTGCGTCAAGCGGGGCATGACCGCGCGCGAGCAGCCCGACAATGATCCCGGTCAGCACGTCACCCGCACCGGCGGTCGCCAGCCACGGCACATCATGCGCGGAATGGAGCCGGGTTTCGCCGTCAGGTGCGGCAATTGCCGTGTCCGGGCCCTTCAGCAGAACCGTCGCCCCGCATTCCTTCGCGGCGCGGGATGCTGCCTGCAGATGTGCCTCCGGCGTATCGGCAAGACCCTGGGCGATTGCCGGGAACATGCGCGCAAACTCTCCGCGATGCGGGGTCAGGATGATGTCTGGGCGCAGCTTCAACGGCTCGCGCGCAAGGGCTGACAGGGCGTCGGCATCCAGAACCGCTGGCAGGCCGGTATTTACAACCTCGCGCATCAGCATGGCCGCACGTCCCGCGCTGCATCCCGGACCCATTGCGATGGCGGTGATTCGCTTGCTGACGATGGTGCCGTGCAATTCGCCAATCGTGTTGACCGGCTGCCGCATGAGGGCGTCGGGCTGGAAAGCGTGCTCGATTATCGCGCTTCTTGGCGGGGCAACCGTGACCAGCCCTGATCCGATTCGCAACGCTGCCCGCGCCGCAAGCCGCGCGGCCCCGCCATGTCCCATCGATCCCGCGATGACCAGCGAATGACCATGCTCGTATTTATGTCCCTGCGTTTTCTGTAGTTGATTTTCGGCCGGCCGCTGCAACGTCATTTACCCTTCCCTGCAAAGCGCTCAGATGGCGCTCGCTCACTGAATTAAGCTCGGCGCCGACCATGATAACAATGGATGCAATCCAGAGCCACATCATGAGTGCGATCACGGCGCCGAGTGTGCCGTAAGTCTCATTATAGCCTGCAAAATTTGCTGCATAAAATGAGAATGCCACCGATGCGACAACGAGTCCAATGGATGCGAAAAGTGAGCCGGGAGAAAGAAGCCGGAAGCGTGCCTTGCCGCGACTTGGCCCCCAGCGATAGAGCGCCGCGATGGCGAAGATCAGCACGCCGAACATGATCGGCCAGCGGATCAGGCCGACGGAGGATCTGGTCTCTGCCGGAATTGGCAGCCAGTTCAGCACGGCTGGCAGCACCGTGATGGCGGCGATCATGGCGATGACAAGCGCGATGGCGCCCAGTGTCATGCCAAGTGAAACGACCGTCAGCATCACGAAACCCCTTCTCTCGCGCTGCATCCATGCGACATTCAGCGCGTCGATAAGGGCTTTCATACCACCATTTGCTGACCAAAGCGTTGCCAGCAACCCGGCGATACCGGCAAAGGAGAGCGCCGTTCCGGGGGCGTTGACGATCGAATTCACCTGACCGCTTATGATGTTGTAAGCGGATGGCGGCAGGAATTCTTCCAGCAGGGTCAGATTATCGGCAATCGCTTCCGGGTCGGCGACAAGGCCGAAAATCGACACCAGCGCCGTGATCGCCGGGAAAAGTGCCAGCAGGCTGAAAAACGTCACCCCGCCCGCGATGGAGGTCACGCGGTCCTCGCTGATTTTACGCACCGTCTGTTTCAGCACCTGCCACCATTCGGAGGGGCGCATACCCCACGGTGATGTCGGGGCATCCGGACGCGGTACGGGAAGGCTGTGTTGATCCTTACCGCGTTGACTGTTCCCGGTGCGGGGCTCTGGATAGCGGTCGAGGCCGATGCGACGGCGGGTCTCCTCCGGGAGCGGGCCGAAAAGCGCGTCGGAGATCGAACGTTCAGGTCGTTTCGCCATTCCGTTCCGTTCAGAGCCGATGTGTCCGGATGTCGTCGGGTCCGGGCTTCGGCGCGGCTTCCCCGGACGGTGCGCTTTTGGCCGAATCATCGCTGCCGGATTTGCGGTTGCCCCAGACCTCGCCGACATTGTCGGCTGCATTCAGGAAATCGCGAATGATGCCGTCAGCTTTTCCGGAGACCTGCTGGAAACCGTTGACCGCTGCATTGGCGGCAACGACCAGCCCGGTGATATTGGTGGCCAGTTGCCCGGCACTTTCGGCAAAATCCGCAAGGAAGCTGCGTTCGGGTTCGGGCTTTCTGCGGCGCGGGCGGGCAGGGCGGGTGCCCTCGGTGCGGCGGTCATCGTCGTTGTCCTCGCGGTAGGTGTGCGGGCGCTTGGGGTAGCGTTCTTCAGCCTCCGTTCTGGCGTAACGCGCTGCCTGTCGCCGGGGCTGCCTCGCCTTTCCGTCGTCATCATTGCCGGAGATGGTGTCTACCACGGCCCGTGCCGCGAGGATGCCGAACGCCGTCGTCGCTGCCGCCGCGACACCGACGCCGCCCCAGATCACCCAGCGTGGCGCGCGCTGGCCCGCACCTTGCGGCGGAACGCGACGACGGGGTGCCGTGTCGTCGGTGTCAATATGGCCCTCCGGGACGGGGCGCGGACCGTGAGGGGTGTCTGAGGTCACATCAGCGAAGCGCGACATGGAGGTTCCTTTCGCAATAACTGTCGCGTGAAACGAACTGAAACCGGGTTTCGTTCCAGACTAACGGGCTGACAAATCGCAATCGGAAACGCAGCAGGAACCTCCGGCAGCTTCCACGCCTGCCCGATATGGAAAAAGCCGCGCCATATTTCGGGCGCGGCTTTGATGTCGTGACGGCGCGCGGGCTTACTCGCCCGAATTTGCCGTGGTTTCCGGTGCTTCCGGTGCGAGATCTTCGTCTTCGCGCGAGGCGGAGCCGATGTCGTCGAACAGCTCGGCGATCTCGAATTCGGCAGCGGCGTCTTCTTCCGCAGCCAGATCCTGGATCGACTTGCCCGACGCCTGAAGCTCGGCCTCTTCGTTCGAGCGGGCGACGTTCAGCGTGATCTCGGCTTCGACTTCCGGGTGCAGGACGACCTGAACCTTGTGCAGGCCGAGTTCCTTGATCGGCGCGCCCAGAACGATCTGCTTGCGGTCGACGCTGTGGCCCGCCTCGGACGCAGCATCAGCCGCATCACGCGGGCTGACAGAGCCGTAAAGCGCACCGGCATCGGACGCCGAGCGGATGATGATGAAGGTTTCGCCGTTCAGCTTGTCGGCGACGGTCTGAGCATCGGCCTTGCTCTCGTCGTTCTTGGCGACGAGCGCGGCTTTCTGCGCTTCGAAGGCGGCGATATTGGCGTCAGAGGCACGCAGCGCCTTGCCCTGCGGCAGCAGGAAGTTGCGGGCGTAGCCTTCTTTGACCTTCACCACTTCGCCCATTGCGCCAAGCTTGGCGACGCGTTCCAGCAGGATGACTTGCATCTGTCTTCCTCCTTATTTCACGACGTAGGGCAGCAGCGCCAGGAACCGCGCGCGCTTGATGGCCTGCGCCAGCTTGCGCTGGTTCTTGGCCGAAACGGCGGTGATGCGCGACGGCACGATCTTGCCGCGTTCGCTGATATAGCGCTGCAGCAGGCGGGTGTCTTTGTAGTCGATCTTGGGGGCGTTATCGCCGCCGAACGGATCGACCTTGCGACGACGGAAAAACGGTTTGTTCGCCATGTCTCAGATCTCCTTAATTGTCGCGGTCGCGACGCTCGCGGCGTTCGCCACGCTCTTCGCGTTTCTGCATCTGGACGGAGGGGCCTTCTTCGTGGGCGTCGACCTTGATCGACATCACGCGCATCACGTCGTCATGCAGACGGGCCAGACGCTCCATTTCCTGCACGGCGGCCGAGGGGGCGTCGGTGCGCAGGAAGGCGTAGTGACCCTTGCGGTTCTTGTTGATCTTGTAGGCGAGGGTGCGGACACCCCAGTATTCGCTGTCGATCACCTTGCCGCCATTATCGGCCAGCACGGTGGAAAAATGTTCGATCAGCCCTTCGGCCTGTGCGTTCGACAGGTCCTGACGGGAGATCATCACATGCTCGTAAAGCGGCATGTCAGACCTTTCAGTTTCAGGGCGGCTTCAACGGCGGGAAAAACCCCTTCCACGCCCCGCCACGAGAGGCTCAGCCGGTTTCGCGATTGCGGAAGGATGCGGCTTTATAGCGGGGAAAGGCGCGATTGCAAGGCGATTCGTGCTTTGCGATACCCCGTCTCATGCAGGAAGGGCCGCCCAGGCGAGGCGGCCCCCGGTTCGTTTGCTGATGAGCCCTTACTGCACCATCGAAACCGGCGCAGGCGTGGTCTCGCTGCGCGGCGGCAGGACCGGGTGTTCGATCCGTGGCTGCTCGCCGGTCAGGGCGCCGAGGAAGGCGACGATGTCATCGGCCTGCTCATCCGTCAGCACCGTGCCGACCTGCGAGGACGACATGATCTGTACCGCTTCATCCAGATCCCAGACCGCGCCGGAGTGGAAATAAGGTGCGGTCAGCGCGACATTGCGCAGCGGCGCGGCGCGGAAGACATATTCGTCATCGGCGGTTGCGGTCACGGCGAAGCGGCCCTTGTCGCCTTCGGGCAGGATGCTGCCGCCGGGGCGCTCCACGACGCCGAACGGGTGATAGCTTTCGCCGCCGAGATTGACGCCGTAATGGCAGCCGACGCAGCCAGTGTCGATGAAGGCCTGCAAACCCGCGACCTGTTGCTCATTCATCGCCTCAAGATCGCCTGCAAGAAACTGGTCGAAGGGCGAGTTCGGCGTAATCAGCGTTGCTTCGAACTGCTCGATCGCCACGGCGAAGTTCTCGAAACTCACCGGATCGTTGCTGCCGGGGAACGCCGTCTCGAACTCCTCGACATAGGCGGGCATGGATTGCAGCGTTTCCAGCAGCCTTTCGGGCGTGTTGTTCATCTCGACCGAGGCTTGCAGCGGGCCTTTCGCCTGTTCGGCCAGATCCGGGGCGCGGCCGTCCCAGAACTGCGCGATGTTGAACACGGCGTTCAGCATCGTCGGTGCGTTACGCGGCCCCTTCTGCCAGCCATGCCCGATGGAGGTCGGCAACTGGTCCACGCCGCCAAGCCCGACATTATGGCAGGTCTGGCAAGAAATAAGCTGCGATGCGGACATGCGCGGATCGAAGAACAGTTTCTTGCCCAGCTCGATCTTGTTTGCATCAAGCGGCACGGATTCCGCGCCTTCGGGATTGGGCAGCGGGATCGGCTCAGCCGGGATCGGCATGAAAAGCGCCGCCGCGCCTTCCTGCAGTTCCTTAACGTCAATCGGTTCGGCCTCTTGCGCTAGGCTTGGCGAGGCCGCCATGCCGAGCATCGCCAAAATGAAGGGAATGCGCATATTCTGCTCCTTGGGGATTACCTGGGGGCTCGCGTTTCCTGAACGGAATCATAGGGCAGCGGGCACGACGCAGGTATGACTGAGATCAAATAACCGGCCAGTTGAGCGAGGGAAAAGTTATGGCACTGGAAGACGCGAAACATCAGGTGGATCAAGCGTTCACACGCGAGGATCGGCGGGGGCTCAGCTTTGAAAACGCGTTTGGCGGCGCGACGTCGTTCCTGCGTCGACGTTATACGAAAGATGTCGGCGGCTATGCGCTTGCCGTGACGGGCATTCCCTTTGACCAGGCAGTGACGAACCGCCCGGGCGCGCGTTTCGGTCCGCGTGCCATCCGCGAGGCAGCGACGCTTCAGGCCTTTGATCCGCCGTATGGCTGGGGCTATGATCCGCTGTCCGAACTCGCCATCGCCGATGCCGGTGACATGGCGTTCGACTATGCCAATACCCGCGAGGTTCCGGCCCGGATCGAGGCGCATATCGGCGGGTTGCTGGATCAGGGTGCGGGGACGATCACCCTGGGCGGGGATCATTTCATCACCCTGCCAATCCTGCGCGCCTATGCGCTGCGGCATGGCCCGCTGGCGCTGATCCAGTTCGATGCGCATTCCGACACATGGGCGGACGACGACCCCGACCGGATCGACCACGGCACGTTTCTTTACAAGGCGATCCGGGAAGGCGTGGTCGATCCGGCGGCGAGCGTCAGTGTCGGGATCAGAACCGACAACCCCGATACGCTTGGCGTCACGATCCTCGATGCTCCGTCGGTCCATAGGGATGGTGTGGAGGCAACGCTGGCCCGCATCCGGCAGGTCATCGGTGATCGTCCGGCCTATATCACCTTCGACATAGATGCGCTCGACCCCGCTTTCGCGCCCGGTACTGGCACGCCGGTCTGGGGCGGGCTGGCGAGCTGGCAGGCGGCGGCGCTGCTGCGGGGGCTTGCCGGGGTGCATCTGCTGGGCGGCGATGTGGTCGAGGTCTCGCCGCAATATGACACCACCGGGGCGACGGCGATTGCCGCGGCCCATGTCGCGACGGATCTGATCTGCCTTTACGGCTGGACACGGCGGTAGAAACTAAGAGTCATAGTAGAGCGACCAAGAGGGATTGTTAGTAGATGGCTGAAAAAGATATTTGGGATAAATTTGATATCATTGGAAGAATAACGGGAGCGATATTGATTCCCGTTGCCGTTGCGTACTCTGCGTTTACTTGGAATGCGCAACGAACCCAGTCACAAGTGATGGCAACAATGGCCCAAACCGCTACGCTAATATTGAGTACTGAGACCTCACCAAATGCTTCCGTGGAAGAAATGAACGCGCTCAACATACTGAAGAGTTGGGCGATCACCGTACTACAATACCCGGAACGACCACATTCCCTAAGTGATGAAGCTGCAGCGGAGTTGAAGTCTATGACACTAGGTCGATATGTCAGGCCGATCTTTGAGGTCGAGCCTGTTGTCGAAGTTGAGCCGCTCATTTTGGACTTACCGGTCATTGTAGAACAATATGCCTCACAACCCGTGCAACAATAGCGGGAAGCGGTACTGCATTGACCATTACTAACTCCTGGCGGTAATCCCAACGGATGCTTCCTGAAGACCGCCTTGCCCAGATCACGCAGCGTTTCGAGTTTCTCGAAGCGCAGTTGAATGCCGGACCTTCCGCCGATGAAATCGCGGCCATCAGTCGCGAATATGCGGAGCTGAAACCTGTCGTGTCGCAAATCGCCGAATGGCGGGCCGCGCGTGAGGGGCTGGAGGAGGCGCAGCTTATGCTGGCCGACCCGGATATGCGAGAACTGGCTGAGGAGGAAATTCAGCGTCTGAAGGATGCGCTGCCGGATATTGAACAGAAGCTGAGCATTGCCCTGCTGCCCAAGGACGCGGCCGACGCCCGGCCTGCGATCCTTGAAATCCGTCCGGGAACGGGGGGCGAGGAAGCAGCGCTTTTTGCCGGCGACCTGCTGTCCATGTATCGCCGCTATGCGGAAGGGCAGGGCTGGGATTTTCAGCTTCTGGAACTGAGCGAGACCGAGCTTGGCGGGATCAAGGAAGCCGTCGCCCGGATCGAGGGCGAAGGCGTGTTCGCGCGTCTGAAATACGAATCCGGCGTGCATCGGGTGCAGCGCGTACCGGAAACCGAATCGGGCGGGCGCATCCACACATCCGCTGCGACGGTTGCCGTGCTGCCGGAAGCAGAGGATGTGGAGATCGACATTCCCGCTGGCGACATCCGGATCGACACCATGCGGGCCTCTGGTGCGGGTGGCCAGCACGTCAACACCACCGATTCGGCGGTGCGGATCACCCATTTGCCGACCGGGATCGTCGTCACCAGCTCAGAGAAATCGCAGCACCAGAACCGGGCCAATGCGATGGCGGTGCTTCGCGCGCGGCTTTATGAGATGGAACGCGAGCGGGCGGATACGGAACGCGCCGCTGACCGCAAGACGCAGGTCGGCAGCGGCGACCGTTCGGAGCGGATCCGGACCTATAATTTCCCGCAAGGAAGGATGACCGATCACCGGATCAATCTGACGCTTTACGCTCTGGACAAGGTCATGGCGGGCGATCTGGCGGAGATCATCGACGCGCTGATTTCCTACGATCAGGCGGCGCGCCTCGCCGCGCAGGCATGACCGGGCCAAGCGGGGCCGATTTGTGGGCCGACGCAATCGCACGGTTGTCTGATGCCGGTGTTGAAGACCCGCAGGGCGATGCGACGCGGCTGATGATGGCTGCGCTGACGCGGGTTCTTGGCAAACAGGTCAAGCGTCACCATATGAGGGATCACCTGAATGCGGAGGCCCCGCCGGAATTGATCCCTGCCTATCGGGATATGATCGAAGCGCGCACCGCGCGCCAGCCGGTCAGCCAGATCATCGGATATCGCTCTTTCTGGAAACATGATTTCAGCGTGTCACGCGATACGCTCGACCCGCGTCCGGAGACGGAATTGCTGGTCGAAACGGCGCTTGAACTGCCTTGGGACAGCGTGCTGGATCTCGGGACGGGAACCGGCGCGATCCTGATTTCGCTGTTGGCGGAGCGTCCGGCTGCGCGCGGCCTCGGTACGGATATTTCGCAAGGCGCGCTTTCCGTCGCCCGTGACAATGCGCAACGGATTGGGGTGACGGCAGAGTTTGCGGTTGCGGACTGGTTCGACGGGGTCGACGGTCGGTTCGATCTGATCGTGTCGAACCCGCCCTATATCGCGGCGGATGAAATGGCGGCGCTGTCCCCCGAGGTCCGGGAATGGGAGCCGCGTCGCGCGTTGACGGATGAGGCGGACGGGTTGTCGGCCTATCGCGTGATTGTGGCAGGGGCAAAGGCGCATCTGAACCCCGGCGGTCATGTGCTGGTCGAAATCGGTTGGCGACAGGGCGGTGCCGTTTGTGCGCTGTTTGAGGCTGTCGGGGCGAAGACCCGCATCCTTTCCGATCTCGACGGTCGTGACCGTGTGGTCCATGCCGCATTTTAACGTTTAATTCGCCAAATTTTTGCCAAAAACGGAGAAACACGCCATATTCCTTCTTAAAACCTTCATTTTTCGCTTGTCACGGCGCGTCTGCCGTGGTTATTCGGAGTTGTGTGTTGGTGGACATGGTTCGCCGCACCGATCAGCCACGACATTGCCGACGTCTGGGTGCGGGAGAACCCGCCAGAGCGGCCTGACGCAGATTGTTGGTGGCAAGTGAACCATTCCAGACGGCTGGATAAAGTCAGACAGATGAGATCATCCAAATCCCGTTCGCGTTCGAAGTCGAACCGTCAACGCTCCCTTGGTAACATTGTCAACCGGGTCTTCGATTCGTCGGGGCCGGAGGGCAAGGTGCGCGGTACGCCGCAGCAGATTATTGACAAATACCTCACGCTCGCCCGCGATGCGCAGCTTTCGAATGACCGCGTGGCGGAGCAGGCTTTCCTGCAACATGCCGAACACTACACCCGCCTGCTGGGCGAGGCGCAGCGCGAGCAGGCGGAGCGTCAGCAGCAGAACCAGCAAAATCACCAGAACCACCAGAACAATAACGGTCAGCGTGGTGACGGCGATGGCGAGGAAAACGGGCATCAGCAGGGCCGTGACCAGCGGGGGAACCGGTCGGACCGGAACGGTTTCGACCGCAACGGGTCAGACCGGAACGGCTCGGAGCGCAATGACCGTGCCGAGGCCGATGATGCGCGCCGCAGCAACCGGGGCGATAATCGCAACGGCCATCGTGGCGAGAAGTCCGAGGATGCGACGGTCGCGAATGCGGCGCCGGCCGCAGAAGGGCTGCCCGACGTGATCTCTGCAGTTGATGGGCCGATTGAGACGCAGGCCCCGAATTCGGCTGAGGTTGCTGAGGACGCGGAGGCCGCACCCGCCCCGAAACCCCGCACACGCCGTGCCAGCACGGGCGAGCCGCGTGGCCGGAAGCCGAAGGCGAAACCTGCCGACGACGCGGCCGAGGACAAGCCGGCGGAGAAGAAACCGGCCCGCAAGCGCGCCTCGAAAAAAGCTGCGGAAGAGATGGCTGAGGACAGCGTCCCGGCGACGGAAACCTCCGACGAATAACTCCGGGCGGCTTGGTTGAATACGGGAAGGTCGGGCAGATGCCCGGCCTTTTTCTATGCCAAGCTGCGGGCGAGCGCGCAGAAGGCTTCCAGCCCGATCTCCTCGGCGCGGGCGGTTGGCGCGATACCTGCGGCGTTCAGCTTCCCCTCGATATCCGGGTGCAACCCCTTCAGGGCGCTGCGCAGCATCTTCCGTCGCTGGTTGAAAGCGGCGGCGACGACGCGGGACAGGATTTCGGCATCGGCAGGGAAGCGCGGCGCGGGCAGGGCGGTCAACTGGACCACGGCGGAGTGAACCTTCGGCGCAGGAACAAAAGCCTCGGGCGGCAGGGACATCACGATTTTTGCGTCGCTGCGCCATTGGGCCAGAACCGCCAGCCGCCCATAGGCCTTGGAGCCGGGTTGCGCCACGATACGCTCTGCCACTTCGCGCTGAAACATGAGGGTCAGCGTTTCCCAGAAGGGCGGCCATTCGGCGGGTGTCAGCCAGCGGATCAGCAACTCGGTCCCGACATTATACGGCAGATTTGCCGCGATCCGGATCGGCGGGGTCAGATGCGCCAGCGGATCGATGTCGAGCGCGTCACCGTGGATCACAGTCAGCCGCCCCGGATAGGCGGCGGCGATCTCCGCCAGGGCGGGCAGGGCGCGGGCGTCCTTCTCAATCGCAAGCACATGGCGCGCGCCCTCGGCAAGAAGTCCGCGCGTCAGCCCGCCCGGGCCGGGACCGATTTCCAGCACGTCGCTGCCGCTCAGATCGCCCGCTTGCCGTGCGATCTTGCTGGTCAGGTTCAGGTCGAGCAGGAAGTTCTGGCCAAGCTGCTTCTTCGCGCGCAGATCGTGGGTCGCGATGACCTCCCGCAGGGGGGGCAGGCCGTCAATGGCACTCATGCGGTGCCCCGCGTCCGGGCGAGTTCCCATGCCATCCGCAATGCGGCAATGGCGCTTTCCGCGTCGGCCTGTCCCGTGCCAGCGATGTCGAAGGCGGTGCCGTGATCGGGGGAGGTGCGGATGAAAGGCAGGCCAAGCGTGACATTGACCCCGCCCGCGAAATCCAGCGTCTTGACCGGGATCAGGGCCTGATCGTGATAGGTGCAGATCGCGACGTCATAGCGGCGTCTGGCCGGGGCGTGAAACATCGTATCCGCAGGCAGCGGCCCGGTGATCCGCAGGCCCTCGGTTCGCAACCTTTCGATGAGGGGGGCGATCCATTCCAGCTCCTCGCGGCCCATTGCCCCGCCCTCGCCCGCATGGGGGTTGAGACCGGCGACGGCGATGCGCGGCTCCGTTATCCCGAAATCGCGGATGATGGCGTCGTGGGTGACGCGGATGGCGGTGTCCAGTGTCTGCTCAGTAAGCTGTTCGGGGACATCGGCAAGCGCGATATGGATTGTCGCTGGAACCACCCGGCAAGGTGGATCGACGCTGGTGGAAGCAAGCATCATCACCACATCCACGCCCCCCGCCAGATGGGCGAGAAACTCTGTATGGCCGGGGAAGGGGAAGCCTGCCCCGTCCTTGAGCGCCTTCTTGTTGATCGGCAAGGTGCAGATCCCGGCGGCGTCGCCCGTCATGGCCAGCGAAACCGCCCGCTCGATCACCTCGATCACGCCGCGTGCATTGGCCGGCTGGGGCTTGCCGGGCGGGTTGGGCGCGGCGAAGTCGTGGCGCAGAACCGGCAGCTTGCCGTTTGGAAGGCTGCGCAGATCCGTCACCTCCGCCCAGTCGGTTCCGTCGGGCAAATGGCGCGGATCACCCAGCCAGACCAACGGCACATCTGCGTCGATCAGCCGGGGCGCGATTTCCGGGCCGACCCCCGCAGGCTCGCCACAGGTCACGATGATCGGATGCGTCACCCCTAGTTCCGCCGGATCACCGCGTCGGCGCGCAGCTCCGCCAGATAGGCGTCGGCGGCGAGGCTGACTTTGCGGTTGAAAATCTGCTCGCGCACCGCATCACGCTGGGGCAGCGCATTCGGATCGGCTTCCGTTACGGTCTCGCCATCGGTCGCGGCAGAGGCGACCGGCCCGGCATCCAGCCCGGCCAGCAGCGCCGGGGTCCGCTCACACAGCATCACCACATCTGCCGCGGCTCCACGACCGATCACAGTCGCCTCGTTCTCGTCCAGCGTTGCCAGCCGTACCGCGACATCGGCGAAAATCGCACCTTGCGAGGCCGTGCGCCGCTGCACCTGCTCGTCCGGCAAGGAAGCCGCCATTTCATAAAGCGTTCCGCAGGAGGTCGCGCGGGCGGCGGCGTTCTGGGCCTCCGCAAGGGAAGCGAATGTGACGGTCAGATAATCAAGCTGCTGTTCTTTCGCACCCGGACGCAACTCGCCCTGAGTGTCGCGCAGATAGAACAGGACCACGGCCCCCGGAACCGTCAGCGGCGGCGTCATCTGGCCGGGTTGCAGGCCAAGGATGATCGGGCGCAGGCTGGGCGGCATATTCTCGACGCTCATCCATTCGAGCCGTCCGCCGCGATCACGCGATGGCGTGGCGGAATACTGGCGCGCGAAGGCCGCAAATGCGCCCTCGCTGGTAGCTTCGCGGGTGACCTGTTCGGCGCGGGACATTGCGGCGCTTTCCTGACCCGGCGGGGCGGGGATGATCAGCTCGGACAGAAGCACCTGGATCACGCGTGGGGTCTCGATCACCCGTTTCATGGCCTGTTCGACCTCGGCATCGCTGACCGAGATGCCGGGGACGATCCGCGCCCGGACAACGGCGCGCCATGCCACGCCGGCCTTGACGAAATCGCGATAGGCCTGCCGTCCGACGCCGTTTTGTTCGAGAAGCTGGATAAACTCACCCGTTGTCAGCCCGGCACGTCCGGCGAATTCCGCCAGCCCCTCTTCCAGCCCGACATCGCTGACCTCGATCCCGATCTCGCGCGCCGCGGCAATGCGAAGACGGTCTTCGATGAGCGCCTTTTCCGCCGCCGCGCTGCCGGTTTCGGGGGAGTTGAGCACCTGCATGAAGCGGATACGCTGGTCGATCTCGTACTGGGTCACGACCGAGTTGTTGACATAAACCACGGGCGAAAAATCCTGCGCAGCAAGCGGAGCCGAGACCCCGGCACCAAGCCCGGCTGCGAGCGTCACGGAAAGAAGAAACTGCCGCATGAAATCATGCCCCCTTTGAATTTTGCGCCAATCTAGCGCAAGCAGCTTCGGCGCGCCACACTGCCCTTGCCTGCAGGCTGCCTGCCGAAGCCGCCAAGCCGGACCGACAGGTCGATGTCGGTTTCCGGGTCGACCTTCTCGGTATCGGTGAAGCGCCGGTTCACCTCCAGCTCCGCGCTGATGCATTCGTTGCGATAGGCGATGCCGAAACCGGCCCGCTGTGCCCGGTTCGCCTCCAGATCATGCCGCGTCGTGGCGCTGGCCCACCATCCATCAGCGATCTGCCAGCCGATTTCGCCGGTCAGTTCGGACAGATCCTTGTCGCGATCCTCGAACCGGTCGGCCTCCATCCACAGATAGCCCATGCTGAGTTGCAGGCCCGGACGCGCCCAGCCGATGCGCAGTTCGTCGCGGCTGATCTCGAAATCGTCATCCAGAAGCGCGCGGTTGGCGATGCTCAGACCCGAATTGCTGGCATAATGCGCCGCCATCAGCCAGTCGGAGCGGCTGCCGCGCAATGACATCGGCGTGTCGGCGTCGTCGCCCTCATCCTTGCGATAGACCCTGCCGCCTGCGAGCGACAGTGACCAGCCGGTTGGGTCGAAGCGCGTCCATGTCACGCCGAGATTGGCGCGCAGCCCGGATTCGCGCGCGTCCCAGCCCGGATAGCGGGAGAGGGAGAACAGATTGCCCTCGTCAAATTCGATCTGGCGGCTGTCCTCGTTCGGGATGTCGTCATCGTCGTCATCCTCCGGCGACCAGGCGAGTTGTATGACGGGTTCCAGCATATACGACGCATAACGGTCGCCGCCGGTCAGCGGATAGCGCAGCTCTGCCGATAACCAGGGGGTCGTTCGTGCCGCCGTGTTCGGGTAGCGGTCATCGTCGCGAATGGAATAGAAATCGGCACTCAGCCCTGCAGCCCCGGTCGCGACGAACCCGCCGGGCAGGATCTGCGTCCGGTTCCAGTCGAATGCGACAGATGCGCGGGCGACATCCCGGCCCACGATATTTTCGCCGGAGGGGCGCCTGTGGGCGTGGGTCGACCATTCCAGTTCCGCATTGCCGCCCGCCAACTGCCAGCGTTGCGCCCACATTGTGTCCGCAATCTGAGCGGGCGAGGTGACGTTATCCTCGTCATCGCGCAGCGAGTGATAATTCCCGGCCCGCGCCCAGACCAGCTTGTCTTTGCTGACCCGGACCAGCGTCAGCCCGCTCCACAGGCGGTCGGCATCGGTAATGTCGTAATCCAGCAGATAGCCGTCATCGGAGGCCATCTGCACTTGCAGGCCCAGCTCATAGCCGCGCGGCAACTCCCATTTAGCGGCACCGAACAGATATCCCCGTGTCTCGCCATCGCGGATGTCATCGCGCGTGATTGCGCCGTTCCATTCCATCGCACCATTCCAGAACGCCTGACGGTAGCGGGCCATCAGCGTGGCGGTGTAGGAGGCGGACAGGTAAGGTGTCAGGGTCACATCGGCATGTGGCCCGAGCGGCCTGAAATAGGGGACCATAACCCCGAAGCCGAGATTCGAGGTCGTCCGCACCCGTGGCCTGAGGAACCCCGACAACCGATCGACCGTCGGATCGGGGGCGCGGACGGTGCCGGGCCATGCGGCGACCGGCAGGCCGAAAGCGCGAAGCTGGGGATGTTCGAAAATCAGCGTGTTCTGCTCATTGTCATGGGTGATTCGCCGCGCCCGTACCTCCCATAAAGGCGTCGGGTCTTCGGCGCAGATCCGGCAGGAGGAGGCGACGACGTTGTTCAGCGTGGTGTAGCGCCCGCTATCGGACAGGATCACCTCTTTCGCCGCCAACTGCATTTCGCGCGCCAGCACCAGCCGGGCGCCGCGCAGCAGGCCCTCGCGCAGATCCTGGCTAAGCTGCGCCTGATCGGCGATCAGGATGGCGTCATCGTCGTTGTCGGAAAGGCCGGGGCGGGTCAGGTGGATGGGGCCGGTGATGGTCATGTCGCCGGTGCCGCCATCATAGCTGACCCGATCCGCCACCAGACGCGCGCCCTGATACCACACGACGACCCCGCCGGACGCGGTCAGGGTGCGGTCGCCCGACAAGGTGATGTAGTCGGCCAGAAGCGTCGCCGACCCGCCGTCATCGCCGACATCCTCGCCGGAAATGGTCACATCCTGGCGCGGCGGACGGACCGTGCTGGTCAGTTTGCTCAGCTCGGTGCCGTCTGCGTAAGGCGCATTGCTGTCGATATCCTCGGTCGGGGCGAGGGCAGGACCATCCGCGCCGTCATATGAGGAATGCGTCACCCACCACGGTTCAGGCGGCAGATCCTGCGCCAGCACGGGCGTTGCGGTGCTGCCGATGCAGAGCAGTATCACGGTCAGGCGGCGCATCATCCGTCCTCTAAACTCAGCAGGATCCCGACGGCGAACAGGATCGCGACCAGTGGCGGCGCCCAGCCTGCGAGTGCCGGCGGAACCCCCGCATTCTCACCCAGAACCTGCGCCATGCTGCGCAGGAAGAACAAGCCCAGACCGGCGGCAAATGCCCCCAGCACCAGCCCGCCGGTCTTGCGCCCGCGCATATGCCGCATCGTGAAGACCGAGGCAATCAGCACCATTGCCGCCAGCATCAGCGGCAGCGCCAGTTCCATTTGCAGCCAGACCTGATGACGCAGCGCGGAGAACCCCGCCCGTTTCAGCCCGGCGATATATTTCGGCAACTCCCAGATCGGGATCGCTTGCGGGCTGCCGAAGCCGTCCCGGATCCGCTCGGCGGTCAGGTCGGTTGGCAGGATCAGGGATTTCAGCGCCCTCGCATCCGCCTCCGGATTGGCATCGGTAAGCTGCCATTCCTTCACCTTGGTGAGTTTCCATTCGCCATCGGTCAACTCCGCCTGTGCAGCTTCGATGCGTGTGGCAGGCCCGGTCTGCGGCTCGAAGATGATGAAACTCGCGCCGTAAAGCGTGGTGGCGTCGGGGCTGGTGCGGGCGGCGCGGATCATCATCTGCGCCTCGCTTTCGCCAAGCCCCTGCCGCAACCAGACGGAGTCGTTGCCGAGGCTTACGGTCTGCGCGGTCCCCGATTCGATGCGGGCGACAGCGGCAGAATAGCGCGCTTCGGTCGCGGCAACGATGGGGTTCAGGATGCCCACGCAGAATATCCCGATCAGCAGCGCCATGACCGACGGGGCCATCACGCATCTGAGCGCGGAGCGGCCCGATGCGCGGATCGCCACCATCTCGGAACTGCGCGACAGGCCGAGAAACAGCATGATCCCGGCCAGCAGCGCGATCAGTGGCAGGATATTGTAGAAACTACCCGCGACCGACAGCGCCGACAGCCGCGCAGCGCCGCCGATGCTGATCCCGTCATCGGAGAAGCGGCGGATCTGTTCTACCATGTCGATCAGCAGCAGGATGGCCAGAAACACCCCGGCAAGCAGCAGAAAGGCGCGCAGATAGCGGTTCGCGATATAGCGGGCGAGGATCATGTGGCTGCCCCTGCCGCCCCGTGTCGTCGCGGTCGCCGCGCCCTTGCTGCGAGCCATAGCAGAAAGACGCAGATCAGCGCGCCTGCCGCCGATGGCAGGTAAAGCAGCGGCCACAAGGCCGGGTCTTCGCCAGCGCGGTTGGCTGTCCAGTTGGTCAGAAGCTGCACGAAGATCAGGGCCAGGATTGCCCATGTGACCTGCCGCCAGACGCCGAAGCGGGAAAACCCGCCGATCAGCAAGGTTGCAAATCCAAGCATGGCTGCAACCGGCGACAGCAGCGGTTGTGCCAGACGCTCATGCGCCTCCAGCCGGGCCCGCATGGCGGTTTCGCCAGTGGCCGCGAGCAACTCCGCATCCGGGCTGAGCAAGCGGGCGGTCGAAAAATCGCGCAGATCCCGGTCATCGGGGTCGGAGCCGCCGACGATTGCGCCGAGATCATAGGTGAGATCCTCGAACCGGGTCAGCGACAGGCGCGGCGTTTCTGCTGTCTGCCGCAATGCCTGAACCATGCCGCTGATCATGACCAGCTTCGGCCCTTCATCCGAACGCACGATAAGCGCCCGCTCGGCACTGTAGGAGGTGATGCTGTCCGGGTTGCGTGCGTCTTCCAGGAACAGCCCTTCAAGCTCCCCCTGTGGGGTGATGTCGCGAATGAACAGGGTTATCCCGCTGGCCGGGAACTGGAATACGCCAGCCTTGAGGAACTGCGCGGTGATATTCTCGGCGATCTGTTCTTCCCGCTCCGCCAGCCGTGCGCGCGCCATTGGAACGAGTGCGTGGACAAGGATCGCCACCATGACCGCGGCGATGATCCCGAACACCAGAACCGGCCGAGCCATGCGCCACGGTGACAGCCCGGCGGCTTGCATCGCCACCAGTTCGGATTCGCCCGAAAGCCGGTTGGTGCCATATGCGGTTGCCGCAAAGGCCGCGACCGGAAGCACGACGGAGATCACGAGCGGCAGGGTCAGCAAGGTGAACTCCAGCACGACAAGCGCTGTCTGGCCGTCCGCGATCAGGTTCTCGAACAGCGAGACCGCCCGGTTGACCCAGTACACCGCGACCAGCACAAGCGCGAAGAAGCCGAAGAGGATCAGCATCAACTTCAGGATATAGCGGTCGATACGGTTCATGCGCGGTCCTTCGGGCTCGCCCCTGATTAGCCGTTGATGACGCAAGGGGAAAGACCGTCGCGCTGCACTCTGGAAAAGCGGGCGGCGCGCGGCTAACTTTGCCCGCAACGAGTAAGGAGAGTTCCGTATGGCCCAGCCGGTCGAAATCCGTTTTACCGAAACCAGCATGGAAGGGATCGCTGATCGCAAAGGCCGCGTTGCCGTTATCCTCGGTGACAACGGAAAACTGCCGCCCAAGCTGCCCCGGGCGGCCCGTGCCGCCCTTGTCCGCGCCGCGGAATCGCGTGATTTCGGCAAGCTGAAACCCGGGCAGGCCCTGACGCTTGCGTATCCGGCCGGATGGCAGGCCGAATCGGTGATGCTGGTTCGCCTGCCGAAAAAGGCCGGTATGACCGAAGCCCGCAAGGCCGGTGCGGCGATTGGCGCGCAACTTGGCGATGGCGAGATGCTGGTGTTGGCCGGAAACCACGCGCAAGCGGGCGAGGTCGCGCTCGGTCTGGCGCTGCGTGGTTACGATTTTTCGGCCTACAAGACCAGGAAGGACGATGGCGGCGAAGGCGATGGCGCCGATCCCGCAAATCCGCCGCAGATGATTGCCGGAGGCGGGCAGGACAATGCCGTTCTCGGCGATGCGGCGGATGTGTCGCAGGACGGGGACAGCAACGGTGCGGATGGTCCCGATCCGGCGCGCGCGAGTGTGACCTTCATGTGTGCCAAGCCGGAGGCTTTGTCCAAGGGCGTGACGGATCAGGCTGCGGTTGCGGAAGGTGTGTTCTTCACCCGCGATCTGGTGAATGAGCCCGCAAACGTCCTGACCACCACGGATTTTGCCGACCGCCTGAAAGCGATGGAGGAGATTGGGCTGGAGGTTGACGTCCTTGAGGAGGACGAACTCGCGAAGCTCGGGATGCGCGCGCTTCTGGCAGTCGGGCAGGGCTCGGAATCGCCGTCGAAGGTGGTGGTGATGCGCTGGAATGGCGGCGCAAAGGACGACGCCCCGGTGGCTTTCGTCGGCAAGGGGGTGGTGTTCGATACCGGCGGTATCTCGATCAAGCCTGCCGCCGGGATGGAAGAGATGACGATGGATATGGGCGGCGCTGGCGTCGTGGCCGGTGTCATGCGCACCCTCGCGCTGCGTCGGGCAAAGGCCAATGTCGTCGGACTGGTCGGTCTGGTCGAGAATATGCCGGATGGCCGCGCGCAGCGACCCGGTGACATCGTGAAATCCATGAAGGGTGACACGATCGAGGTCATCAATACCGACGCCGAGGGCCGCTTGGTTCTGGCCGATGTGCTCTGGTACGCGCAGCAGGAATATCAGCCGAAAGCCGTTATCGATCTGGCGACGCTGACGGGGGCTGTCATCATCGCGCTTGGCCACGATCATGCGGGCGTTTTCTCGAATGACGACGATTTCGCCGGACAGCTTCTCAGCGCTGCCAAGGCAGAGGGGGAGGGCGCGTGGCGGCTGCCGCTCGCCACTGCCTATGACAAGCAGATCGACAGTCGGCTTGCGGATATGAAGAACACCGGCGGTCGTCCGGCAGGGTCGATCACGGCGGCGCAGTTTCTGCAGCGGTTCATCCGCAAGGACCAGCCTTGGGCGCATATCGACATTGCGGGCGTCGCATTGCCGCCATCGGCGACCGATCTGGCCCCCAAGGGCGCATCCGGTTGGGGCGTCATGACACTCAACCGCCTGATCCGCGACAATTACGAGGGCTGAGCCGGGTTTGGGCAACGCGCTATTCTATCACCTCACCCGCTCGACCGCCGAAAGGCTGCTGCCGCAGCTTCTCGGCAAGGCCATCGGGGCGGGTTGGCGTGTGGAATTGCGCGGAACCGACGCGGACCGTCTGGCGCGGCTGGATGAAGTTTTGTGGATGGGTGAGGGCTTTCTGCCGCATGGTCTGGCGGGTGGTCAGCATGATGCCCGTCAGCCGGTCTTGCTGCGCGATGCCGCCGCGCCGCCACCCGCAAATGTGCCGCAATGCCTGATCGCGCTTGACGGGGCAGAGGTCGCGGGAGAGGAGGCGGGCGCGCTGGACCGCGTCTGCGTGGTGTTCGACGGCAATGATCCGCAGGCGGTCGAGCGTGCGAGGGAGCAATGGCGCAGCCTGACCGGGGCCGGGATCATGGCGGAATACTGGTCGGAGGCGGGCGGTCGCTGGGAAAAGAAGCGCTAGCGCTCCAGAACCATCACGTCGTCTTCAAAGCTCACGCGGGCAAAGCGGCGCAGATAGGACATGCCCAGCAGAGAGATATCGAGATCGCCCTCGACCACGCTGGCGGGCACGTTTTCGTCGACAATCTCACCGATCCGGATGTGCTCGATTCTGACCGGGGCGGTATAGACGACACCGTTGGCGGTTGAGGCCATGTCGATATAGCGGAGGCTTCCTGCGTCTATGCCGATTCGTTCGGCATCGCGTCGGCGCAAGGCAATCTCGGTCGCGCCGGTGTCGATCATGAATTGCACCGGCACATCGTTCAGGTCCATCTCAATCTGGAAATGCCCGTCATGCCGCATCGGCAACTCGATGCGCCGGCCCTCGACAATCTGGCTGGGCGCGACATCGCTGCGAATATCCTCCCACAAACCGTAACCTGCCATCAGACCCAGAATGATGAGACCCCATGCCAGAAGTTGCCGCGCCGATTTTCCCGGATTGCTGCGCATCTCGACAATCAGATATCCGACAACGGCAACCAGAAGCAGAAGAAGATAGGCCAGACGCATATAGTCGCCGCTCATTGATACAGTCCCGACCCGAGCAATCCGTCTATGATGAACTGGACCGAGAGTGCGGCGAGCAACATGCCAAGCAAGCGGGTCACGACCATCGTTCCGGTCCGTCCAAGGACGCGCGAAATCGGTCCCGCGAGCATGAACAGGATCATCGCAAGCCCGAGAACCGACAACATCACCAGATGAATGATCAGGGTATGCACCGGTCCTTGCCCCGTCCCGACCAGCAGGATCATCGAGGCGAGTGCGCCCGGACCGGCCAGAAGCGGCGTTGCCAGCGGAAAGACCGAAGGATCCTGCGCATGCTGCTCCGTCTGGCCCTCCCGCCGTTCCGTCCGGCGTTCGAACAGCATGTCGAGCGCGGTCAGAAAAAGCAGGATGCCGCCGGCGATACGGAATGCGGGCAGGGAAATGCCGACTGCGGACAGGATGTTGTCCCCCGCCAGGCCGAACAATGTCAGCAGCACGGCAGAGATGAAAATCGCCCGCCAGCCGATTCGCCTGCGCTCGCTGTCGGTCATGCCGTCGGTCAGGGCAATGAACAGCGGTGCCAGCCCGACCGGGTCGATGACCACGAAAAGCGTAACGAAAGCAGTGATGATGGCTGCCAGTTCCATGCGCGCCTTATGGCCCAGTCTGTCAGCCCTGCCAAGTCGCCGATCCGGCTTGGTTTCGCAATATATTGTCAGCATTCGGGCCGGATACGCTCTTTGCAAATCCCGCCGAACACCCTAGATGTGATGCGTCACCGGGCCATCCTTGCCCGGAAGGGAGCTAGACATGCTGAATAACATCGGCCTTCCTGGCCTTCTGCTGATCGCCGTCGTTGTGCTCGTCCTGTTCGGGCGGGGCAAGGTTTCCTCACTGATGGGTGAGGTTGGCAAGGGCATCAGCTCGTTCAAGAAGGGCGTCAAGGAAGGCAGCGAAGAGGCCGAATCCGCAGGTCGCGAACTGACCGACGAGATGAAGCTGGAAGAGGCCAAGCGCGATGAAAAGCTGCGCGACGTGACGCCGGACGACCAGACCCGCGCCTGAGCCGGCTGAACGCCGCTCGTTTCGCAACGTTTTGCCTTAGAGGCGCCTGATGCTGGATATCGGCTGGAGCGAACTGCTGCTTGTTGGTGTGGTGGCGCTGATCGTTGTCGGTCCGCGCGATCTGCCGCATATGTTCCGCGCGCTCGGACGGATCACCGGCAAGGTGAGGTCGATGGCGCGTGAGTTTTCGTCGGCGATGGAGGATGCGGCCCGCGAATCGGGGCTGGATGAGGCATCGAAATCGCTGAACGACGTGCGCAAGATGACATCGAAGCGCTCGCTTGGCGTCGACGCGCTCGACCGCGCCGCCGACCGGTTCGAGAAATGGGATCCCAAGATGCCGTCTGCGCGCGCACCGGCGAAGCCGGACCCGGCGGTCGCGGACCCTGCACCTGCCGATGGCAAGACGCCCGCATCCGCGCCGATAGAGGTTGCGGAGAACACAACCGAATCTGCGGGTCAGCGGCGTCTGCACGCGATCCGGCGCAGCGACGCAAAGGACGTCTGACGTGAGTTCCGGCACCGATCCAAGGGATGAAATCGACGACAGCTCTGCCCCGCTGATCGAGCATCTGTCCGAGTTGCGGACAAGGCTGATCTGGTCGGTGCTGGCCTTCGTCGTGGCGATGGTGCTTTGCTATACGGTCTGGAACCCGATCTATAACTACCTGACCCGCCCGATCTGCTCGGCACTTGATTCACGCGGTCAGGAATGCGGGCTGATCCTGCTGAAATTGCAGGAAGGGTTCTTCGTCGCCATCCAGATCAGCTTCCTCGGCGGGTTCATTCTGGCCTTTCCGATCATCGCCTTCCAGCTTTGGCGTTTCGTCGCGCCCGGGCTTTACCGCAGTGAAAAACAGGCCTTCCTGCCGTTCCTCTTGGCATCGCCCGCGATGTTCTTCCTCGGCGCGGCCTTCGCCTATTATATCATCCTGCCGATGGCCTATGATTTCTTCCTGGGCTTCCAGCAGGGTCCGCTGACGCTGCCTGATGACCCGCAGGCCCCGGCTGAGAATACGGCAATGGCGGGGATCGTGTTTCAGGGCTCGGTGAGCGAATATCTCGCCCTGACCACGAAATTCATTCTCGCCTTCGGCCTGTCATTCCAGTTGCCGGTGGCGCTGACCTTGATGGGCAAGGCAGGTCTGGTCTCCGCCGACGGGCTAAGCAGCATGCGGAAATATGCCCTGCTGCTGATCCTCGTGCTGGCGGCGATCGTGACGCCGCCTGATGTCATCAGCCAGATCGTGCTGTTTGTGGTCGTCTATGGCTTGTACGAGATTTCCATCCAGCTTGTCCGCCGGATCGAAAAACGCCGCGACGAGGAATTGCGCGCGCAAGGGCTGCTTGACGAAGATGAATGACCAGACACTGACCCGTATCGCCGAGGCGCTGGAGCGTCTTGCGCCCGCGCCCGCACCTGCACCAAGCTTTGCCGAGGCGGACGCCTATATCTGGCACACGGACCCCGACCGGCTGGAGCCGGTGGCGAAGGTCAATCGCGTCGAACTGGCGCGTCTGGTCGGTATCGACCGCGCCCGCGACATTCTGCTGGCCAATACGCTGCAATTCGCGCGTGGACATGCGGCGAATAACGCGTTGCTTTGGGGTGCGCGCGGGATGGGGAAATCCTCGCTGGTGAAAGCCGCCCATGCCGAGGCCGTGGCGCAAGGACTGCCGCTGGTCTTGGTCGAAATCGCGCGCGAGGAACTCGGCAGTGTCGGCAGGCTGCTGTCGGTTCTGGGCGGCGCCAAGGACAAGCGCTTCCTGCTGTTTGCAGATGACCTGTCGTTCAGCCATGACGATACGCAATATAAGTCGTTGAAAGCGGTTCTGGATGGCGGCGTGGCCGGGCGGCCCGATAACGTGATCCTCTACGCAACCTCGAACCGTCGCCATCTGATGCCACGCGATATGATCGAGAATGAGCGTTCGACGGCCATTCATCCGGGCGAGGCGGTCGAGGAGAAAGTCTCGCTGTCGGATCGTTTCGGCCTGTGGCTCGGGTTCCACCCCTGCGGGCAGGACGAATATCTGGAGATGATCCGGGGATACTGCGACGCCGCGGGTCTGAATGTCGATCCCGATCAGCTTCATTCTGAGGCGATCGAGTGGCAGGCGACGCGTGGTGCGCGCTCCGGTCGTGTGGCGTGGCAGTTCTTTACCGATCTGGCCGGTCGTCACGGGGTTTCTTTGTAAAGTTTCCTTCGTTCCGTAAATTTCCCTTCAGGGAATGGGGTTGCGCGGGCTGACTGCGTCAGGCTTCATGTAAAGATGAGCCAGCAAAACGCCACGCCCCGTGTCCCTGCCGGAACCCGCATCCGGGAGCGGCGGCTGTCGCTTGGCCGAACGCAGGCGGAACTGGCGCGCGCGGCAGGGATTTCGCCTGCTTACCTGAACCTTATCGAACATGACCGGCGCAATCTGACCGACAAGCTGCGCGGGAAACTGGCCGATGCGCTCGGCACCAACGAGGCGGAGCTTGATACCGGGCGGGAGGACAGCCTGTTGGCAGGGCTGCGGCTGGCGGCGTCAGCAAGCGCCGACATCGCTGTCGAGGAGGGCCGTGTCGCGGAATTCGCCACCCGGCTGCCCGGCTGGGCGAGCATGGTCGTGGCCCTTTCCCAACAGACGGAGGCGCAGACCCGCCGACTTGCCGACATGTCCGACCGGATGACGCAGAACCCCTATCTGCTGGATACGCTGCATGAGGTTCTGTCGGCGGTGACCTCGCTTCGTTCGACGGCCTCGATCCTCGTGCATGAACCGAAGATGGAGGATGCGTGGCGCGCCAGATTTCACGGCAATCTCGATCAGGACAGCCAGCGGCTTTCCGTGACGGCGCAGGCGCTGGTCGCCTATCTCGACAGTTTCGAGGAGGATGCGGGGCTGCTGACCCCGCAGGAAGAATTCGAAAACTGGATCGCTCGGGACTGCCCGGAAGATGGCCTCGTCTCGGATGCGGCGCGGCAGTTGGCGCGGCGATGGCGTGAGGCGGAGCGGGCGGATCGCGCCGCCTTGCCCGATGCCGCATTGGAAGGTGCTGCGGGGGCGGATCCGGTGACGCTTTCGGCGGGTCTCGGCCTGCCGCTTGATCTGGTGCTGCGCCGGCTTGCCGCCGTTGAGCCTGAGTCCGGGCTGATGATCTGCGACGGCGCGGGCGGGGTGATCTTCCGGCGTCCGGCACGGGGGATGGACCCGGCCCGTCCGGGCGAGCCCTGTGCCATGCTGCCGATATTCGAGGCGCTGGCCCAGCCCGGAGCACCTGTCGCCCGTGTGGTGGAGACCGAAACCGGGCTTCGCCTGCATGCGATTGCCGTCGCGGTGCGGCTGCCTGCGGGTGATCTGGCGGGCCCTGTTCTGAGCCGGTCGGTGATGTTGCTGCGTCCCGATCCCGAATCCGCCAAGTCTGCAATATCCGTCGGCCCGACCTGCCGCATCTGCCCGCGCGCGGCTTGCCCCGCCCGACGGGTGCCGTCGATCCTTCAGGCATTGGCGACAGTCGACACGCAACCGCTTTGACAAGTGCTGCGGCTGTGCCTAATCCGGTGTGAGGGAGGAACGGCATGTCGTCTGAAACCGACATTCTGCTGGTCGAGGATGAGGCCAATATCGCTGCGGCGGTCGAGTTCATTCTGTCCCGCGACGGCTGGCAGATCGCCCATTGGCCGGAGGGGGGCGAGGCGATGGCCCGCGTGCGGGAACTGCGCCCGAAGCTGGTGATCCTCGATGTGATGCTGCCGACCCGGTCGGGGCTTGAGATATTGCAGGCGCTGCGGGCGGACCCGTCGCTGGCCAAAACCCCGGTGCTGCTTCTGACCGCACGCGGCACGACAGGCCGGACCGGGATTGAGCCTTGCGCGGCTGACCGGGTGCTCGCGAAGCCTTTCGACAATGCCGAACTGCGCCGGATCGTCGCCGATATGCTGGGCCTGCCGCGATGAGCCTGCCACCCGACCGCCCGATATTTCTGGAACGCACTGCCTATCGCCGCCGCCGGTTGGAGGACGCGGCGCGGCTGTTGCCTATCTTTGCCGTGTTGGCGGTGCTGGTGCCGGTCTGGCTGCTGCCTGTGACCGTCTCGGGGGCCGGGGGAATGGTCTGGCTGTTCTCGCTTTGGCTGGCGATTATTGTCATGTCGGCCATCATTCACCGGCTGCTGGCGAAAGCGCCCGGCCAGAAGGCACCGCCGGATGAGCTTTGACGCGCTCGCGGTCGCGGCGCTTCTTTATGTCGGGTTCCTGTTTGCAGTCGCATGGGCGGCAGACCGGGCAGCGGCACGAGGGCGCACGGGATGGACCGACAGCCCGATCATCTTCACCCTGTCGTTGTCCGTCTATTGCACGGCATGGACGTTTTACGGCGCGGTCGGCTATGCCAGCAGGTCGGGGCTGGAATTCGCCACGATCTATCTGGGTCCGACGCTGGTTCTGGCGGGAAGCTGGTGGGGTTTGCGGCGACTGGTGCAGGTCGCACGGATGCATCGTGTCACCTCGGTCGCCGACCTGATCTCGGCGCGCTATGGCAAATCCAACACGCTGGCGGCGCTGATCACGCTGATCGCCCTGATCGCCGCGACGCCCTATCTAGCGCTTCAGCTTCAGTCCATCTCGCTGTCCTTCGCGGCGTTCGGGTCCGGGGACGTGCTGCCCGGGCCGCTGGATATGTGGGTGACGCTTGGGCTGGCGGGGTTTGCGATCCTGTTCGGGACGCGGAACCTCGCTGCGGATGAGCGCCATCACGGTGTCGTCATGGCGATTGCGGTTGAGGCGGTTGTGAAGCTGCTGGCGTTCATCGCGCTCGGCGTTTGGGTTGTCTGGGGGCTGGCGGATGGGCCGGTTGACGTTCTGGCACGCATCGCCGCGCGTGCAGCCGCGCCCGATGCTGCCGGGTGGATGCTGCGGCCCGACCGCTGGACGGCGCTGATCATGGTCTCTGCCGCTGCCGTCCTGACCCTGCCACGCATGTTTCAGGTGCTGGTGATCGAGCCTGCGGACGAAAAACCGCTCGCCTCCGCCGCGTGGGCGTTTCCGACCTATCTAATGGTGATGTCGCTTTTCGTGCTGCCAATTGCGGTCATCGGGCGTGAGTTGCTGCCGCCGGATATTTCGCCCGATCTCTATGTGCTGCATCTGCCCTTGTCGCAGGGGCGGGACAGCCTCGCCTTGCTGGTTTTCCTTGGCGGGCTGAGTTCCGCGACCTCGATGGTCATCATCAGTGCAATTGCGCTGGCGACGATGATCTCGAACCACTGGCTGGTGCCGTTTCTGCTGCGGCTTCGACGGCGGGAGACGGATGATATGGCGCAGGCCGATCTGCGCGGGCCGCTGATCGCCTCCCGCCGGATCGCCATTCTTGTGGTTATCGGGCTGGGCGCGGCCTACCGATCCTCGGGCGGCGGTCAGGCGCTTGCCACAATGGGGACGGTGGCCTTCGTCGGCGTCGCGCAGCTTCTGCCCGCGATGCTGGGCGGGCTGGTCTGGCGTGGTGCGACGCGGATAGGGGCGTATGCCGGGATTGTCGCGGGTGCTGCCGTCTGGCTGGTGCTGGTGTTTCTGCCGTCGCTTGGTGTGCTGCCGACCGCCTCCTTCGGATCGGTTGACCCTCTGGCAGCGGCGATTTTCATTTCGCTTGGCCTGAACATCACGCTTTTCACCTGCGTGTCGCTGCTGACGCTGCCCGACCCGGAGGAGCGGTTGCAGGGGTTGTCCTTCGTTCATGTCGTCTCGCCCGAAACCGCTGCCCTGTCGCATGGCCCGCGTGGCAACAGCGCCGCCCGGGCGGAGGCGCTTCTGGCGCTCGCCCGTCGCGTGTGGGGCGGGGAGGAGGCGTTGCGGCTGTTCCGGGCAGAGGCCGAACGACAGGGCAAATCCGGCTTCCTCCCCGATGTCAGCACCGGCTTCCTGTCGCGGCTGGAACGCAGGCTGGCCAGCGCCGTCGGCTCTGCCACGGCGCATGCGATGCTGGCCCAGTTTGCCGGGCAGCGCCCGACCACAATGGCCGAGCTGATGGCCGTCGCTGGCGAAGCGCAGCGGGCCAAGGCACAGGCGCGGCAACTCAAGGACGACACCGATGAGCTGTCCCGAACCGCGCGCCGACTGCGTGAGGCGAATGACCGGCTGACTACATTGTCGAAACAGAAGGACGCGTTTCTGGGCCAGATCAGTCACGAATTGCGTACACCGATGACCTCGGTCCGGGCGTTTTCGGAATTGCTGAAGCTGCCCGATATTTCCGATGAGGAGCGCGCCCGTTTCGCCGGCATTATCCATGATGAGGCAACGCGGCTGACCCGGCTGCTGGACGATCTGCTCGATCTGTCGGTGCTGGAAAGCGGGCGTGGGACGCTCTCGCCATCGGTCACCAATCTGCATGACCTGATCTCGCGCGCGATCGAGGCCAGCTCGGCGACCGGTAATGCGCGTGATTTGACGATAGATCGCGATATCCCGTCCGAGCATCTGATGGTGATTACCGATGCCGACCGGCTTTTGCAGGTGCTCATCAACCTGATCGGCAATGCGCGGAAATACTGCGTGGCGGAGCGCCCCATCCTGACCATCCGCGTCAGGCGGATGCCGTCCGTGACCCGGATCGACGTCATGGATAATGGCGAAGGTATCCCTGCGGACAAGCAGGATCTGGTGTTCGAGAAATTTTCCCGCCTCAATGATCCTGCACGGGCTGGCGGGGCGGGGCTGGGGCTGGCGATTTCGCGTGAGGTGATGACGGCGCTTGGTGGCTCGATCACCTACCTGCCGGGGCAGGACGGGGCTGCGTTCCGGCTGGAACTGCCGCTGCGCCCGCCGGGGTTTTCAGGCGCCGAAACGCGCGCGTAAACCAAACTGCAACGGCTCCGTGACAATCTGCGGCAGAGCGGAAACGATTCGGGTCAGGCATGGTAAAAGCGGCGATCAGTGAAGCGCCAGAACATGCGGTGTCGCCTATGGGCGAGGCGACAGGGGTGCTGCGGCAATATCTGGCGCGTGTGAAATCCCGTGCCGCGGATATCTCCCCGCCGGTGATCGTGCCCCGGCAGACGCCGGACAGGGCGGCGGCAATTGCCGTTGGTCGCGCGGCGCAGCGGGCCTGCAGAATGCCGGTCCTGCCGACGGCGGTGCGGATCGGTCAATCCACGCTGGCCGAAATGCCGGAGCTTCTGCCCGATGCGCCCCTGATCCTTGTTGTCGAGGACCAGCACGGCGCGCTCGGCGTGGTTGCGCTTTGCGGTGCCCTGCTGGCGTCGGTAATCGAAAGCCAGTCTTTGGGCCGGGTTCTGCCACATCCTCCGCGAATACGTCGGGCGACGCGGACAGATGCTTCGATCTGTGCCGATTTCGTCAATATCCTGTTGGCTGAATTATCGACGGAAATGACCGCGAATGGCGGGGATCAGACGCTCGGCAGGTTTCGTTTCGCCAGCTTTCTGGAGGATGCGCGACCGCTTGAACTGATGCTTGAGGATATCGGCTACAGAACCATCCGTGTGGCGTTTCGCGCCGGTGAGGGCGGCGTGCGGGATTGCGCGCTGACGTGTTTTCTGCCCGGCGGATGCGACGTCCCGCCACCACAAAGGCCGCATGCAAGCGACGAACTCCGGCACGGCGATCAACCAAGCCTTGTAACGGGAACCCTCGCCCGGGCTGTCAGGTCGGCACCGATCACGCTGCGTGCCGTTCTGTGCCGGCGGCGCATTCCGTTGCGTGAGTTGAAGCAGGTGAAACCGGGTTCGCTGATATCGCTGCCACGCGATGCGATTGATCTGCTCAGCCTCGAAACAGCGTCCGGTATGCCGGTATTACGGGGACGTCTGGGGAAATTGCATGGCAGCCACGCGATGCGTATCCGCGCCGTGGGCGATGTCGGTGCGACAACCATGCCGGATGCCTCGGATATGGTCGGCAGCGGCGCGAACCTGTTCGAGGAAAGCCTGATTGCAGACGACTTCCCGGATACGGAAACCGCTGAGCCGCCCATCGGTGATCTCGATCATGACGATTCGTTCCGCAACGGGGATGCGCAAGGGAGTTCCGCAGCTGCGCAAATGGACGCTGAGCCGGCACCGGGGGCCGCCGAAGATCGGGGCGAAGTCATTGGATTACCGCTGAACATCCTTGCCGATTGACCCGAGAATCGCAGCCGGTCAGTTTTGCGTTGCAAGCTGGCAGGGCGGCATCGGACAAGCCCGGCCAAGCGCGCTAGTTTTGTCACGCGAACGCCATAAAAAGCGGTCGACCGTGCTTTTCCGCTTGAAAACCAACTGTCCCGGACGCATCTAACCATCGCCTGCGCCGAAGAAAGGCGCGCTACCAAGGAGTGAACATGGCCAAGGAAGAAATGCTCGAATTTCCCGGCGTCGTGAAGGAACTCCTGCCTAATGCGACATTTCGGGTCGAGCTGGAAAACGGCCATGAAATCATCGCGCATATGGCAGGAAAGATGCGGAAAAACCGTATCCGTGTCCTCGCCGGCGACAAGGTTCAGGTGGAAATGAACACCTATGATCTGACCAAGGGGCGGATCAACTACCGCTTCAAGTGATCCGGCATGTGATGCCGGGTGCGGCCGATGTCGGGGGATGGCAATCGCCGTCCGCACGATCAGGCAGCTAGGGGCAGGGGCGAATTTGCGATGACCGAAATGCCGAAACCCCGGCTGATACTGGGATCGGCCAGCCCGCGCCGGTTGGAACTTCTCGCCCAGATCGGGGTGACGCCTGACGATGTGCGCCCCGCCGATATTGACGAAACCCCGCTTCGCGACGAGGTTCCCGGGGACTATGTGCTGCGCATGGCGTGTGAGAAGATGCGTGCGGTGCCATCGGGCGATGACGACATCGTCCTGACTGCCGATACGGTTGTGACGGCGGGCAGGCGCATCCTCGGTAAGCCTGCGGATACGGCAGAAGCGGAAGCTTTTCTGCGGCTTTTGTCCGGGCGCAGGCATCGGGTCATGACGGCGGTTGCACTGCGCCGGGGCGAGCGCCAGTGGTCCCGTCTGGTGTCCAGCACGGTGAAGCTTCGTCTGCTGAGCGGGCGGGATATCGCGGACTACATTGCCTCCGATGAATGGCGGGGCAAGGCTGGCGGCTATGGCATTCAGGGCCGCGCGGGCGCATTTGTAAGCTGGATGAGCGGGTCCTATACCGCCGTGGTCGGGCTGCCGCTTGCCGAAACCGCGATACTCTTGCAGGCGGCGGAAGACAGCGGTCAGATTCAGGGGGAAGCAGTATGAAGGGCCGCCAGATTATTCTGGGCCAGTTCGGCGGGCGTGAGGCGGCCGTGATGATGGTCGACGGGCGTATCGATGAACTCGAAATCGATCCGGGTGAGTTGGTGCCTTTTGCCCCCGGCGCGATCCTGCGCGGGCGGGTGAACCGGCTGATGAAGGGTCAGGGCGGCGTGTTCGTCACGCTCCCCGATGGCCAAAGCGGCTATCTGCGCGCCCGATCCGGCCTTGCTGAAGGCCAGTCTGTGCTGGTTCAGGTCAGCGGCGTCGCCGAACCCGGAAAGGCCATCCCGCTGAGTTCGAAGCTGCTGATCCGGGGCCGCTTCGCCATTGTCACGCCGGGGCGGCCCGGTGCGAATATCTCCCGCGCCATCAGGGATGCGGATCGGCGCAATGCCTTGCAGGCTTTGGGCGATGACGCGCTGCAGGGCCGGGATTCGGGTGCGATCCTGCGCAGCGCGGCGGAACACGCCGACGACGCCGAGATTGCCGAGGAACTGACAAGCTCCATCGCCATCGCCGACGCGATCTCGGCGGATATCAACGGTGCGCCGGAATTGTTGCTTGACGCGCCGGAGCCGTCCGAGACCGCATGGCGTGACTGGGCCGATCCGCCCCCGGATGCCGTTGAGGAATATGACGATGTTCTGCCCGACGATGTGCTCGACGCGATAAATGCGCTCTCCGATCCGCGCTTCAGCCTGCCGGGCGGGGCCTTCGCCGTCATCGAGCCGACCCGGGCGCTGGTTTCCGTGGACGTCAATACCGGCCCTGACGCATCGCCTGCCGCGTCGCTCAAGGCGAATATCGCCGCGGCGCGTGACCTGCCGCGTCAGCTTCGTCTGCGCGGACTGGGTGGGCAGGTGGTCGTCGATTTCGCGCCGATCCCGAAGCGCGACCGCGGGACGCTGGAGCAGGAACTGAAAAAAGCCTTCCGCAGCGACGGCCCGGACACCGTGCTGTCGGGCTGGACCACGATGGGCCTGTATGAGCTGAGCCGCAAGCGCGACCGGATCCCCCTGAGCCTGTTCATGGGGGATAGCTGATGTCCCGCTGCCCGATCTGCAACAAGCCGACCGCCGCCGCATATCGTCCGTTCTGTTCGAAACGCTGCGCCGATGTCGATCTGGCACATTGGCTGCGCGGCGATTACGTCATCCCCGGTGAGCGCGCCGCACCGGAAGAAAGCAAAGACGATGAATGACGTTTTCGGTCTGGACACCGACAAACGGCTTGCGTAAATACAGCCCACTCCGGCTAAGGCTGGCGTGCCCGGATAGCTCAGTTGGTAGAGCAGCGGATTGAAAATCCGCGTGTCGGTGGTTCGAATCCGCCTCCGGGCACCATGATTTCAATGACATAGCTATAACTACTCCTTTCTGGGTATCACTCAGGGTATCAGTTTCACGTTCTGATCTTGTTCCGTTCACCGGCGTTTCTCCCGCGCCTGACGTGCCCGCATTTCCTGCCGCGCCTCGCCTGCATACTTACGAATCATGGCCTCGGTCGCGTGACCGCTGTAGGCGGCAATCTCTTTGTCGTCGCAGCCGTCCCAAGCCAGTTCCTTGATCGCGCGATAGCGAAGGGCGTGGAGGTCATAGGCTTCCAGCCCGAGGCGAAGGCGTTCTTTCCGCATGATCTTCGCCATATAGAAATAGGTCATCGGGTTGCCGTTCGGCTGGGTCAGGATGCGGCGTGCCGCTATCGGCGTCACTCCCAGAGCGCGCTTAGCCCGTTCCAGTGCCGCTGTAAGCTGATCGGTGCAGGGAAGGATAAGCGGCTTGTCTGTCTTGCCTTGGCGCAGTTTCAGCGTGTCGCCGTCATAGTCGCCCCAAGTGAACAACAACCAGTCGCTGGGCCGCTGGACGGTGCCGACGCCGATTTCAAAGATCAGGCGGGGCAGGGGCGCAGCCTCCGCTCGAAACTTGTCCACAGCCCAGTTAGGCCACGGCACATGCTGCTTCTTGCGGTCCTCGGGGGTCTTGAGAGCGCGGACGCCCTTCGCGGGGTTGTGCTCGATCCAGCCCAGATCAATTGCGTGCTCGCAGAGAACAACAAGCATCTGCGGAATGTAGTTTGCAAACCGAGTCCGATGCGCATTTGCCTTCTGCGCTGCGATAACGTCACTGCGGGTCAGCGCCTTGACATCGCGCGTGCCGATCTTCTCGCGCAGGTACTCCATCACCTTGTTATAATCCGACCGGGTGCGCGGCTTGAGGCCGGTCCAGCGGTCAGACGTGAGGTAGTCGTCCATCAGGGCGTTCCACGAGGTCTTGGCCTGCATGAGTTTGCCAGTCAGGGTTTCCCAATACTGGCGATCAAAAGCTTCGGTGCCCTCCGGTGCCTGCATGGGGATCAGCTTCATGCCGGTCTTGCGGAAGTAGACGCGGCCAGAGGGATGACGCCAGATGTATTTCTTCGGCTTCACCATTGCACACCACCCATCCCGTTGACCGCCTGCCCGCTGGCGATTTGCTGCATTTCATCAACCGACCAGCGCACCATGCCGGGGGCGATCTCGCGACCACGCGGCAGATGTCCCGCCTCCACCAGCGAACGAAACTCGCCCGGCTTCATATCCAGAAGCTTGGCGGCGGTCGTTTCGCTGGCAAAAATGGGACGGGGTGCTTTCATGGACTTAGCCTTCAACATCCTCGCCGCGTGCCACGGCGATCAGATGCTCGATCACGGGATCGAGGGATTCCGGAATTTCTCGGGCCAGTTGCTCGCAATCGACTACAAAGGCGAAACCCTTTGCCTCAATCCCATTAAGGCTGTCAAAAGTTATGCCGAGCCAGTGACCATCCTCTGCCCGACCGCGCGGGTCAATTTGCATACGAATGAAGCGTCGCTGCGGGCCAAATGCTTCGGGCGCGCGTATGTGGCACGCATTCATGAGAACCTGTTTGTGGATCGATGCCGAAAAGAGATTGGCGCGCGGCAACTCACAACCCGCGTCATACAGCTTGCGAATCAGATAGATGCAAAAGGCGTCATACCAATCATACAACCACCGGCCATTCGGCTGCATCGTTCCCAAGGTGATATAGCCCCTTCTCCGCCAATCCCGCTGCATATCCGCAGACAATCCTGTGACCTCCGCCAACTTGGCTGGGGTCATATGCGGCACTCCTGCGAACTCTGGTCTCTTCATTTCTACTGAACCGTGGCTATGTGCCTCGTATATACCGTGGCTATGCGCCTCGGTCAATAGTGTTTCACCACCCCCGACCACGCAACGCAGCCGGGGGTGGTGCTGTCACGCAGCTTCTTCCCGGCGCTTGGCGCATTCGGCCTTCCACAATTCAAGCGCCGGTTCCAGTTCAAGCCCATCGTCCAGAACGGCCTTGAGAACGAACAGCATTGCCGCCGCCTCTGAATCGGTCAGGTGCCGAAAGGTATCCCTTGCGCGCTGTTGCCGCAGATCGTTGTTGCGATAGGCGGTCATCATGGGGGTGACGCTGCCGGTGCATATCCAGTCCAGACTTGCGCCGTTCTTGACATGCCATGCCAGCAGTTCATCGCTCATGACGATACTGTCGGTTGAGCGGTTAGTGTAACGCAGCTTACACGGCTCCACATCATAATGTTCGCAGAACTGGGCCATGCGGTCGGCAACGGTCTTCGGAAATTCGGGGATCATGCTGCGCCCTCCACCACGTCCAACGCTTCAATCATCGCGTGGCGGGCTTCGGTGAGGCTCTCCGCCGTCAGCCTCTCAGGGTCGGTCGCATCCAGCGCCAGAAGGATCATGTCACGGATCACATGCAAGCTGGCGTCAGATATGCCGGGCGGTGTATGAGTATGCGTAGCCATTCGCTAAACTCCCAAGGTTAGCGTTTCGGTTAGGGCTGGCAGGTGGTAGGACACCTTGTCAGCCTGCTTACTTTCTGGCATTAACAAGTGGTGAGCGTCAAGGACTATTCAATGTCGGAAAGTAAAAAGAAAAAAATGGGTAGACCTCGGGTCGATTCGACGCCCATCACTGTGCGGCTCGCGCCCGATCAACTCGACTGGCTGGACGAACAGCGCACAAAGTTGGACCCGGAACCGTCGCGGCCTGAGATGATCCGGCGTTTGATGGAAGAATGGAAAGGGCGGCACCAGTAAAAGAAAAGGCCCCACCAATGGCAGGGCCTGAAACCACGATTATGGTCTAGCTTTCAGTTAAGCGGCCTCCTCTTGACGCGCTTTCGCCATGTCATGGAGCATCTTCACAAGCTCCTCGGAATGGCCGTTGATCAGCATCAGGTAGGCCCTGACGCCACCGAGCGGACGGCTACGGTGTTGCTCCCACTGCCGGATCTGGAACACAGAAAATCCGAACACAGCGGCGAAGTCCTCCTGCGATAGCTTTGTCTTGTTGCGGATGGCCCGCACGTCGATGTCAGCAGGAATGAACGAGCCAGCAGGAGCCGCTTCATTGCGGGCAATAGCCAGCGCCTCGCGCGCTGCCCCGATAAGTCTTTCACCAGCTTTGGTCATGATGCATCCCCGATTCTCTTCGTTTTTACCTTAACACCATCCCGATAGGCTTCGGCCAGATCAGCCAAGATAACCCTCATTTCATTCCGTTCCGCCTTCGTCAAATTGATCTTATCTCCCTTTGAATACACATCCAAAAGGAAGACTGGAACATCGTCCCCAGCGAAGTAAGTGACGACCCTTGCTCCACCGCTTTTGCCCTTACCTTTGAGCGGAATGCGCAGTTTTCTTGCGCCGCCCGTTCCCTGAATTAGATCGCCAGCGTCCGGGTTCTGAGAGAGAAAGACAGACAATCTATGCCTATCTTCCTCGGTCATCCCCGCATCGTCAGCGGCTCTAACATACGTGGGCGTCTCAAGAACCGTATGCATTCGCGTTCCCCAGTAACTGCGTAACTTACATATACGCCTAAGGTGCATAGGCGGCAATAGCGATAATATATAAGTGATTAATGTGAGGTTTATGTGCCGCACTCTGAGCTACACACGGCATTTAAGTATCCAAAAACCGGGGGCAGCACGGCCACCCCCGGCCTATTCCTGCGCCTCGAAATAAAGCGGCCGCGCCACGGACTTGATCGCATTGCGCAGCTTGGACGGCACCTGCACAAACTTCCTCGACGGCCCCCACACTTCAAATCCTTTATCCTCGCGATGTATCAGGGCGCAGTTGCGCAGTAGTATGCCATGCACTTTTGCGTCAAAGCGCATGACAACCGTGCGCCCGAATGTCGGCTTCTCCTCAGGCTTAAACCGGATTTCGGTGATCTCGATATCGGCGGCGTCCATCAGTCCGCCCAGTCGATAAAGCTTTCGGCATCCTTGAGCGTTGCCGCTTCCAGTCCGGCCTCTTTCGCCCGCGCCATCGCCTCCACCATCGTTGCCAATGCCCGCGCCTTGCCGCCCGCGTCGAACGCCTGCGCAGGTCGCACGATGTCGATTTTTACGGCAGGCCCGATTTTCTGCGAAGCTTCCTCTGCCAGCAGCATTGCGACGGGTTGCAGCACGATCTGCGCCAGATGACGTTGTGCTTCCCTGACAAGCGGTCCCTGCGCATTCTCTGCAAACAAAGCAGGCAACACCCCATAGGACGCCATGATCGCCCCACGGGCCGCTGTGAGCGTCTCACGGGGCATGACGCCCTGAATATCCGGGGTGACGCCCGATGCCCGCCAATCCTGCGCCGGGACAGGTCCGCCCGCCGCAGCGACGTTCACGGATTCGCGCATCATGATCCGGCCCCGGCGTCCACGGAACCCCCGCGCCAGTGTGGTCAGGTCATCCTCTTGGCTTTCAGGATATGGTACGATCTGCGACCCGATTGGCGAATCCCGATACACGTCCCGCAAGGCGGTCTCGACTTCTTGCAGCAGTTCCGCCGTCAAAGACGCCCGGTGCAGGGGCGATGTTCCGGCCCAAGGTGCCGCTGCCGATGATCCGATGCAGACATGCAGCACCTCGGGTGCCAGGACGGTTTCTGACAGCCCGCCGCCAACTTCGGAGATACTTACCCGATAGGCGGACGGGATGCCCTGCCGGGTCTTGATGTCCCAATCCGTGACCGGCAAGAGCCGATCACCCCGGATCACGAAGACCGCCTCGCCACGCAGCGCCAGCATCCGCGCGAACAACGCCATGTTGCGCCGGTTCAACAAGGTGGTGCCGTCCACGTCAGCCAAAGCGAAGGCACCTTCCCAGAGGCTCACGCAGCCCTGAACGGTCGCGGTCAACTCGCCAACGCCGGAACCGCCTGCCAGCCATTCGGCACGGGCGGCGATCAGATCGGACGTGTAGCCCATCGCCACAGCGCGCTTTTCCATATCGGCAATGTTTGCCGATTTGCGCCTGAACAGATCCATGAATCCCATTATTTCACCCTCCGATAGGGGCGCAGCAGATCAGCAGCGCCAGAGTATTGCAGAGCCTTGGCGATGTAATCCGCCTTGCGCGTGTAACCTTCATTCGTCTGTTCTCCGTCTTCATCGGCAACCCGTGTCCAGTTCATTGATGTCGCCCATAGGTCGGGATCGTTTCGGTTCACCTGTTGCGACAGGTAATTCGCCAGACGGGTGACGGCCTTTGTGACCGCAGGCGGCGGGGCATTATCTGCGCCGACCGTGGCAGTGATCCGGTTCGCATCATGGTTGAGATACAGCCCGCCCCACGGTGTGACCTTGTAGTCGGCTTCCGACCAGTCAGAGCCGGTCCAGCCATGCACAGAGACCACCACAGCCGGGCGCAGGGGCATCTGCCATTCGCCCGAACCCTGCACCATCCAGACCACGCTGCGCGGCGTCCAGCGGTCGCAGCAATATGCCTCGATACGCTGCCAGACCCACGGCAGGCCGGCGTCGTATTCGGCCCGGCTGTGTGGCATATCCGGGATCAGCAGCCCATCGGTGATTTCAGGCCAGCTTTCCGGTTGTTCCTCGATTTCGCGCATCAACTCCATCATGCCCTCCACCTGTTCAAAGCCTGCCTGACAGGCGGGTTTTCGGGCAGCAGCACGCCGCCATCGGTCGGCTTCCAGTTGCGCAAGTCGGCTTCAGTTGCGTCGTATGCGGGCCGCGTGACCAGTGAGAATTCAAACAACACCACCGCCAGCAACAGCCGAATGAGCGCATTGCCCTCTGCCGGGTCTTCCTCCGTGGTCTCCTCCGCACCCTCGATAGGCGCGACCCTGAACCCCGGCGACAGTCCGGTAATCAGTCCCGCCGCGAACGCTGCCAAGAAGTCCTGAACCCACGACGTTCGCTGAATTTCAAGCGTCAGTTCAGCCTCGAACAGCAGAGCCTCGGGCGTGTCATTGAAGATCAGCGTTCCGGCCTTTTTAGACGCCAGCGGGCGGTCAAAACTGTGCCCGACCAGTAGGTGAATTTCACGCTCGGGATCATCGACCGCGAAGCTGAAAGCCCCCGGCGCGAATTCTTCCTTGCGTGGACGCTGCCCCTTGCCGCCGCTATGCATGACGGCACGGGACCGATACGGAAACTTACCCCGCAGACGCCGGGAACCATCGCCCGACGCCCGCAGTTCAAGTCCGCCTTCATAGGTGGCGGCGTCCATATTACGCAGCCAGCCCGGTCAGGATGCGGGTTTGCAGACCACGCGGGACGACAAAATCCGCCGTGACCAGACCCGTCAGCACCAGCGAACCGGAAGCCGCTTTCGTGTAGGGATCGCGGATCAAGTCAACGCCGCCATAAAGGCCCAGATAACCCGGCGCGATGCCCTGCACATTCGCGGTCATCAGCGCGGTATCGTCCGGGATCACGTTGCTGGTTGCCGGGGTGCCGACATGCTTGACCAGCCGGTCCCATTCCGACACAGCCGTGCCTGCAATCAGGGCGTCGTCCAGATCGGCCCAGATCGCGGGCGTGAAGGCCAGATTGACCTGCGATGCGGAAGTGATCGCGTTCGCCTCCATGAAGGCCACCACCTCGGCCCGGAACGCGGCCCAAGTCGCCGCGGCCCCGACCGCCGTTTCGGTGATGCCATAGGTCGCTGCGCCGGGGATGATGCCCAGCGGTTCACCCGTGGCACCCGATCCGTTGATGACCACCCGGTCAAGTTCGGTCCCGATCACCGCGTTCATGTCGCGGCGAATAGCGGCTTCCAGACCCGCGCCCGCCTGTTTCAGCGCCTTGCGGGTGATGGTCATCTGCGCACCGCCGGTGTGATCCGGGGTCAGGCTGCGTTCGGTCGTCTGGTAGGGGTTTGCCGCCCCGACATTCGACAGCTCATCCGTCTGCCAGCCAAACACGGCGCCAGACGTGGCGACCGGGAAAGCCAATTCACCCTGCGCAATCTGGATGCGCTGCACCCCGATCTTTTCCGCGACAGAGCCGGGGAAGATGCGGTCAATGGTCGGGCGGATCGCCTTCGGATTGACCAGATCGGACCCGGATACGGTTTCGCCCGCGCGGGTTTCCAGCGCCTCGAAGGGAACCGGGATGCCCTGATAACCGCCCTTGGAGCGCATTTCGTCCACGATCTCTTTCGTGGCACCATCCAGCATCCGGCCTTCATCAAGCGCGAAGGCAACCTGACGCATCTCGAATTTGCCCATCAGGTCCGACCATTCACGATCCGACCGGGTTTCCAGTTCTTCGCCAGCCTCGCGGCGTTCGGTATCCTCGGCAATGAGCGCCGCGCGATAGCGGGTTTCATTGGAGCGATATTCCGCGTCCAAATCGGTCATGGAACGGGTTTCGTCTTCGGTCGGTTTTTCTTTCCCGACCAGTTCAGACAGCGATTGCCGTATCTCAGATTGACGGCGGCTGATTTTCACAGAATCAAGCATGATTACCTCTTTTGCTCGAAAGTTTCGCCGTCAGTTCCCTGACAGCCTTTTTCCACGCCTCACGGGCGGGATTCTCTTGCCCCATGCCGACCTCAATCCGCGTTTTCCGCGAATGACAGGACGGGCAGAGCGTTTGCAGATTGGTCAGATCGAAGGCGCGTTCGGGCGCATCCCTGACCGGAATAATGTGATCGACCTCAAGACGGCCCTGCGCCCCGCACTGGACGCATTTCCAGCCGTCCCGGCGCTTGGCCTGTTGCCTCACACCCTTCCAGCGGGCAGAGCGGATCACCGATGCAGAAAAGCGGTCATAGCGTTTCAGAGCCATTGCGCAGCCCTCCGTTTACCCTCGGGGCGGGCAATCATCCTCTGACCCTGTGCGACTGCCAGAACCGTTGCTGCCGTGGCATCAATCCGGCCCAGAGAACGCGACTTCGCCAGCTTGGCATTGCCCGCCGGGTCTATCAGCGTGATTGCGTCAGACATGGCCGATCTCAGCAGCAGCGACGGCACGCCTTTGACCTCGCCGTCAAACAGCGCCCGCCTGAATCTCTCAATGTCTTCGGAGCCGTCTTTCCACCCGAACCCGCGCCAGATGAACGGCACCCGGCCCAGACCGGCCTTGTCCATCGCCTCGGCGAATTCAGCGTGACGGAAACGGTCGCCACAGATGCAGGCGGGGGTGATGCCGTCCAGCCGCTTGACGATCTCAGCCAGCCACGGTCCCGGCGGCACCGTCGCATCACCCAGCGTGAACAACTCGCCGCGTTCCTGCATCTCGACATAGCGACCAGAGACGCCATCAGCCGCGCCCCGGTTCGCCAGCGACGGATTGCCGGGGAAGGTGCCGACCGCTTCCAGCCGTCCGGTATGTGGCCAGTAGAACGCCGCTGCCGACATGGACCGCGACCCGCCCAGATCAACGCCCAGAACAACAGGACCGTCACGGGGCGGCAGATCATCGGGATCAACTTCGGATGCCAGCCATTCGTCAACCGTGACCAGAACGCTGCGATCCTCGGTGCTGACCCGTTCATTGCGGTTGAGATTCCTGAAACTCGACAGTGCCGATCCGCCCCGTGCAATCGCGCGACGGGCTTGTGCGACCAGCCATTCGGGCGATGAGCCGATGCCCTCTTTCGCGCCGGGATTGGCTTCCAGCAACGAATCCAGATCATCGGCGGGCAGACCGAACGCGGGGCGATGTTCCTGCACATAGGTGCCGGGTGGCGGTTCATCCAACCAGCGGCTGAACGTGTTGCTGTCATCAGGCGCAGACGTGGAGATAATCAGCGCCCGACCATCGCGCTTGCCCAGACCCGACAGGATGGCGTTTTCGAGATTGTCGCCTTTCTCGCGTTCCCAAGCCGCCCGTTCATCCATGACCGCCAGCGTCGGAGCGCCGCCAAGGATGGATTTGCCATCGGCTGCGATGACCCTCGCCAGCCCGCCGCCGTTGCCCTCGTACTCGACTTCCAGTTTCGACCCGCGCCGGATCGTGAACAGTTCTTGTTCTTCCTCGGGCAGCCCTTCAATGAAGCCGACCAGAAACTGAAATGCCGTCTTCGCCTGATCTCGATTTCGGGCGGCGAAGATGATCTCGCGTTTCGGCTGGTTATCCCACGCCCCGACCAGATGACCCAGCGACAGCCCGGCAGACAGCGCCGTCTTGGCGTTGCCGCGACCGATCGACAGCACCCCGACCATAACGCCCGGTGCCAGTGATCCGCAGACGAATTTCCGCTGATACTTCGCCAGTTTCATCGGACGCCCGGCAAGTTTGCCCTCAGGGATCGTCAGACTGCCAAGGAAATCCAGCGCCGATGCAGCAAGTTTGGAAGGTCTGCTCATGCCACCCCCCGGATTTTTTTCGGGAGAGAGAAAGGAACACCCCGCCCCGCGGTGTGTATCCCCCTCCCAAAGCCGACCATTGGGACCAGAGCACGAAGCGCCAACCACGCGGCCTGTCCGCCCGTCCGTTCGTGGATGACTACCGGACGGCCAGACCGCTTAGCTCTGTTGATGAAAGGGGTTCTGTGGGAGGCGTCCGCCTCGCCCCCGACCGCCACCCCATGGCTATTAAGGATGTCGCAATTATTAAGACAGGCAACGGCCTGAATAGGCGGGTTTCGTCTCAATTTTGACGACAGGGTGTCTTCATTTTTAAGACAGGTCATTTGCGTTTCGTCTCCAAAATTACGACAGTGCTGTCTTCATTATTGAGACGGGGTTTTGTTTTCGTTTTGCCCCCACGGCGTGCTTGTGTGACGGCCATCTTCACCGGGAAGTCGTGACCTTCCGACCAGTTCAGGAACCACTGCTTGCCCGGACCTTGGACGCCTGCCGGGTTGATCTCGGTCAGCTCATAGGCCGGGGCTTTCCCCTGTCCCTCGACGCCGAGACATGCGCCTTCGGTCTGGATGATGAACCCCTTGGCTTGCAAGTCTTGGAAGCCGCGCATTGCAGTGTTGTTGGCACACCCCATACACTCAGCCGCCTGCCGCACAGACAGGCGCAGCTTACCGTTGTTGTTGAACTTGGACCCGCGCCACTCGTGCTTGATCCAGACGTAGAGCGCCTGCGCCGTGGGTGACAGCGCCCGCCATGCAGGCGTCTGCATCATGGACAGGCGCAGCATGGTTGCCTTCTCGCCGCGTTGCTCGTTGCGCTTATCACGTCCCATCACACGGCCCCCGGTGCTGGCAGAAGCAGAGTCTGGATTTCCTCGCGCTCGCGGTCTTGAGCGTCCAAGTCCTCGCAGAACTGCGTCCAATTAATCCGGCGCTCGATTGCCTCTTTCAGGATTTCAGCGATCTGGTCGGGCGACAGCGCTTCAAGCTGGCAGGTGCCGCCCTTCCAGCCCTTGGCACGGCTGTCAGAGGCTTTCGCCGGGGCGGTCGGCAGATCGTATTCAGCAACCTGTTCAGCGGTCAGAGCGATCCGCTCGAACTCGACAGTAATCGTGCCCCATGGCCGATCTGCTTCCACGAATGCGGCCACGTCATCGGCAACTGCGTTGAAAATAGATTCCCCGCTGGGATCGTAGTCGCCAAGATGCAGGATGATGGCAGGCTTGCCGAATTCGCATATACGGTCAGACAGGTTTTTCTTCGCGGTCAGGCTGTCGAAGCCGCCCGATGAATAAACCGGCACCGAATACCACTCAGCGACACGGTGAAGCTGTCGCAGCATCCCCGCCGCCTCACACCAGACTTCAATATGGTGTTCCTGCGCAGCCAGCCGGTTGCGCTTGTATTGCCTGCCCAGCCCGCGCACATGGCGAATAAAGTCATCCCTGTCCTCGAAATGCCCAAGGCTGTAGGTGGTTAGCCCGTCATCCCGGATCGCGTCGAAGGGGATCACCTTGCCCCGGCGGGCATTGGCAAGGTGGTGGCAGAGGCGACCATAAGCCGCCTCCGTCTTGTGATAGCCATGTGCGCCGACCAGGCGATAGAATATCTGGCGACAGGTCAGAGGCCAGTATTCGCTGTATTCGTCCAGAACGGCCTGCACCTGTTCCAGCAGCGCGCGGGTCTTGGTGCTTGGCTTGTAATCCTCGATATAGCCCCGGTTGCGTTTTTTCGGGCCAGCCTGATTTTCTGCGAACAGGGTGGCGTTGATGATGTCCAGATCGCTCATGCCGCAATCCCCCAATGAAGGGCGATTATGGGGTGACGTGACTCCACGAATGCGGTATGGTCGTAGGTGATTTCAGTGCTCTGCACATCAGCCCCGGTTGCGCCCGCCAGCGCGCCGGGGTTTTCATTTGCTGTCAGATCAGTGCTAGATGCGGAGGTATCAGGTTCTGCGGAGGTTCCCGCTTTGTCCTGATACTTTTTTAGGTCTATGTGTTTGTTATATTGTGATTGTTCTTTGGATTGAAAATCCGCGTGTCGGTGGTTCGAATCCGCCTCCGGGCACCATGATTTCCCCTTTATTTCCTTAATTCCGCTAACGCTCCCGGGTGTCATGGGCTTTGCGAATGGGTCACCACGACTCAATCCTCGCAGTCGCCTAAAAATTGTGCAAGAATGATCGTTTAAGGGAGCTGACGCGGGGAGGGCGGGGGTGACCAGACAATATATCCGGGCGCGTAGTCTCACTGGGTTGAGAGAGTTGGCGGCGCAGCATGGCGGCGATCTGCGGGCTGTGCTGACGGATGTGGGGTTGGATCCGGCCTTGCTGGGCAAAGCGGAGGAGCTGATCGATTTTTCAGCTTATTGCCGCCTTTTAGAGCATTGTGCTGAACTCTGGCGTTTACCCGATCTGGGGTTTCGGATGGCGCCCTATCATCACCTCGAAATCCTTGGACCCGTGGCGCTGGTCACCCGGATGGAGCGTAATTTCCGGAACGCGGTTTTGGCGATACTCGATAATCTGGTCGTGTATACGAATATGCTGGTCGCCTCGCTTGAGGAGCAGGACGACGTGGCGGCGCTTATCCTGTCGGTGCGCAGCCAGCCGCAATCCGCACGGCAATATATCATGCTGGCGCTGGCCGTGTCGCGCAATGTGATCGAGCAGGCGGCTGGTCATCCGGTGCAGTTTCTGGAGGCGACCTTCAGCGAGGAGGATGGCGGCACAAGGCGTACGGCGGAGGCCCTGTTCGCCTGTCCGGTCCGTTTCGGGGTCGAGCGGACGGCGCTTTATTTCGATCGCGCGGTTCTGGATCTGGAGCTTGAACGTAGCGATACGGCCTATCACGCCATCATCCAGCGCTATCTGTCGACCGAGCGGGCGAGCGCGAGCAGGCGAATTTCTGACGTGGCGCGTAACGAAATCGCGCGGCAGATGGAGCTGGCGGAATGCACGCTGGAAAGTGTCGCGCACGCGCTTCGGATGGAGCCGCGCAGCCTGCAGCGGCGCCTGAAGGCTGAGGGGACATCCTTCCGCGAACTGGTCGACGAATGGCGGCGCGAGCGGGCGATGTCGCTGGTGACGATGACCCGGATGCCGCTGTCGGATGTGGCCGATGCGCTTGGTTACGCGCATCAGGCCGTTTTTTCGCGGGCATTCCTCAGATGGTACGGGCATGCACCGCTCTCCTATCGCCAGCGTGTGATCGGCATGCAGGAGGCGAGCTGAGGCGACGCCTAGAACCTACAGGCTGGATGCCGCCGGTCCCTGATACACCTTCGCGATTGCCTTGTTACCGGCCCGGCGTAGCATGCCCGGTGCAAGCCGCGAGGCCTTCACTGCTGCGCGCGCCATGCCGGTCGGCACGATTTCGTAGCGATCGGTTGTCAGCCCCTTCATGACCCCGGCCACAATCCCGTCCATCGTCGATTTCGGAATGGTCAGGACATGGGCGCGGTTTTCCGGCGTGCGGCTCTTGTCCAGCTCGTCAACCATCGGCGAATCGAATTCGGCGGGGCAGACCAACTGGACGGTGATGCCCATTGGCTCCAATTCGTAGCGCAGGCAGGAGGTCAGTCCGACAAGCGCGTGTTTGGAGGCGCAATAAGGGGTATATCCGAACGCCCCGACAAGCCCGGCGACCGAGGCCACGTTGATAAGCCGGCCCTTTGATTTCTGCAGATGCGGCAGCGCGGCGCGGGTTGCGTTCAGCACGCCGAAATAGTTGATTTCCATGACCTGCCGAAAATCCTCTGCCGCGAGGTTCTGGAAATAGCCTTCCCGCAGAATACCGGCATTGTTGATCAGGGCGTCGATCCCGCCCTGTGCCTCGGCAGCCGCATTCATGGCTTTGGCCGCCGCCGCCTCGTCAGTCACATCAAGGCTCTGCGTCTGCACGACCGCGCCCGGATGCGCTGCCGTGATATCAGCCGCCGCCGTTTCAAGCTTCGCGGCATTGCGTGCCATCAGCGTCAGCCTTGCGCCGTCTTTCGCCAGCGCCGTGGCAAGCGCCAGCCCAAGGCCGGAGTTGCCGCCGGTGATGACCACATGCTTGCCTTTGAAATCCAGTTTACTCATTTCTCTCTCCTCCAGTTTTTCGGGTTGATCCGTCTCGTTCGCCCAAGGGCGGTTGTGTCAGGCGGCAACATTGGCGCGTTGCCGCCGAAGTGCTGGTTCGGTTCAGGCGGCGACGTCGCGTTGCTCAGCCGCGGGCTGACGCTCCGCGAAGCGTTCTGCCATTGCGGTAATGGTCAGGCTGGGGTTTACGCCGATATTGGCCGGGATGCTGGAGCCATCGACGATGAACAGACCCGGCGCACCATGTACCTCGTGGTTTGCGTCGATCACCGAATCGACCGCCGAATTGCCCATTGGGCAGCCGCTGAGGATATGGGCCGTGGTGGTGGTCCCGGCCAGCGATTCGGTTAGGAAGTTCATTGGGGTTCCGCCCGATGCCTTGGCGAATTCGCGCGCGACCTCATTGGCGGGCGGCAGATAGCTGGGCAGCGCCGCACCCGGCAGCTCGGCCGAGCCGAGCGTCGGCTTGAAGGGCGAGAACCAGCGTTTGCGGTAGCGCAGCTTCACGGCATTGTCGTGGTTCTGCATGACGGTGAAAATGGTGATCCGCTCTTCCCAGTTTTTCGCGAACAGGTTGCGGAACATGATGCCGGGGCGGGTGATCATCTTGCCGATGGTCCGCAGGGCGCGGCGGCCCGGCTTATGCCCGTCGACCAGCGGTCCCATATAGGATTTCATGAAGCGATAGCCACGGTCAAAGCGGTTCTGCGTGATATGGGTGTGTTTGTCCGCGTAGAAATCGCTTGAGATCGCGGTCCCGTCGATCATGTTTTCGCCCTTCGGATGCAGCACGGCGGTCAGCGCCTCGGAGTTGGTGCGCACGACCCCGCCCAGGCTGTCCGAGATGCCGGGAAGCGTGCGGTAGCGATCACGGTTCTGGAACAGCAGATCCAGCGTGCCGACGACGCCGGCTGCGATGATGACCTTGCCCGCCGTGATTGTGTCGATGGGTTTGCCATTGACCGGATCGACGAAGCTGACGCGATAGCCGCCGTCCGGCAGGGGCTCGATCTTGTCGGCCTTGCGGTCGGGCATGACCTGAACACCCTTCTTTTCGGCCAGATAGAGGTAGTTCTGATAGAGGGCGTTCTTGGCCCCGGTCGGGCAGCCGGTCAGGCAACCGCCGCAGAAATTGCAGCCGACACGCGCCGGACCTTCGCCGTCGAAATAGGGATCGTCGACCGTCTTGTCCGGCTCGCCAAAGAACACGGCATTCGGCACCGGGCCGAAGCTATCCTCGGCGTTCATGGCGCGCGCTGCCTGCCGCAGATACTCGTCCTGCTTGGTCAGATGCGGGTTCACCGACACGCCAAGCATCCGATGTGCGGTTTTCAGATGCGGGGCAAGTTCGCTGCGCAGATCGACGCCCAGGCGCTTGACCTGCGGGTCGTCGTAGAACTCGTCCTTCGGCGGCAACATGACCGCGCCCCAGACGATACTGCCGCCGCCGACACCGACGCCGCCCACGACGTTCACATGCTTGAACATATGCTGGACGAAGTAACCGCGCAGCCGCAGCCCCGGCATCCAGAGCAGTTTGAACATGCTTTTCTTTGCCGCCTTGATGTCGTCCGGCCCGATGCGCCGGCCCTGTTCGGCCACGGCCACGCGCCAGCCCTTTTCCGCCAGCCGGAGTGCCGAGGCCGAGCCGCCGAAGCCGCTGCCGATGATGAGATAGTCGTAGTCGTGATCTGTGGTGTTGCTGGTCATGTTTCCTCCCTCCGTCAGCCCGGCTGACGGCTCTTCTGACTTGCTAGATGGATGCTGGCCGGGTCCGTCGCCCGGCCTGTGGCGGCTCAGCGGCGTTTCAGGAACTTCGCGGCAGAGTTGGCGAGCCCGCCCCAGGGCGGTCCCATCTTCTCGAACCCGTTGATGAAACCGACCTTGTGGACGGAACGCGCGTGGCTCAGCCGGCGGAACCCGTCAATGCCGTGATAGGCACCCATCCCGCTTGGGCCGACACCGCCAAAGGGCAGCGTGTCCTGACCGACATGCAGGATGGTTCCGTTGACCGTCACGCCGCCGGAGATTGCGCCATCCAGCACCTTCCGCTCCGTCGCCTTGTCGTTGGTGAACACATACAGCGCCAAAGGACGGTCACGGTCGCGGATATAGGCCAGCGCGTCGTCAAGCGTGTCATAAGGCTTCACCAGCAGAACCGGGCCGAAGATTTCCTCGTTCATCAGAACCCCGTCCTTCGGCGCGTCGATGATGACGGTCGGGCCGATCTTGCGGGCCTGCCCCATCCCGTCATCCTCATGCGTCAGGACGGTCGCCCCGGCGGCACGGGCCTCTTCGATGGCGTCGACAAGGCGCTGACGGTGACGTTCGGAGATCATGGAGGTGTAGTCGGGGTTCTGTGCCACGGTCGGGAAGGACTTCTTCGCCCGTGCAATGACGGCCTCAGCGAAATCCCGAACCCGCTCGCGCGGCACAAGCGCGTAATCCGGGGCGACGCAGATCTGGCCGGAGTTGGAGTATTTCCCGAATGCGACACTCTGCGCGGCTTTCTCCAGCGGATAATCCTCGGCCACCACGACCGGGGACTTGCCGCCCAGTTCCAGCGTGACCGGGGTCAGGTTCTTCGCGGCTGCCTCCATCACCTTACGGCCGACAATGGTCGATCCGGTGAAAACGAGGTGATCGAAAGGAAGCGCCCCGAAACGCTGCGCGACCTCCACGCCGCCGGTCACGACGGTCAGTTCGGCGTCATCGAAATATTTGGCGACAAGCGATCGCAGCAATTCCGAAAAACGCGGGGTGAATTCCGATGGCTTGATCATCGCCCGGTTGCCTGCGGCCAGCGCGTCGACCAGGGGGGTCAGCGCCGTCTGCATCGGGAAGTTCCACGGCGCGATAATGCCGATCACGCCAAGCGGTTCGTGCCGGATGCGGGCGGATGCGGGTTTGAACGCCATGTCGACCGGGCGGCGCTCATCGCGCATCCAGCGTTTGAGGTGCTTGCGGGTGTGGCGCAGCGCGTTCAGCACCGTCACGATCTCGAACAGCTCGGTTTCGTGGTTGGAGCGGTTGCCGAAATCGTCGTTGATCGCCTCGACGAAGGCCTTGTCATTCTCGGTCAGCATCTTGCGCAGCCGGTCCAGCCGGTCGCGGCGAAGCTCATAATCCGGGGCCGGTTCATCACGCGACGCGCGGTATTGCAAATCGAACAGCCGCTGGATTTCCTCAGCAGGCTGCGGGAATGGGGTAACAGCAGTGTTTTGCATGGCGGTATCCTCCCAGATACAAATTTCGTATTAATGGCAGAGTACCGGGCGCCTATATGGACCGCTTAACGCAGGGTCACAGTTTTTTATCTTCAAGCGACAGGGCTTGTGTCGTCCAATATCGCGGCGCAATCCGGCTAGCCCAGAAGCGTGTCGAGGAAAAATAAAACGCCCCCGATCACAGCCCCCAGAACCGCCCCGTTGATGCGGATGAATTGCAGGTCGGGGCCGATTTCCGTCTCGAAGCGTTCGTTCAGCTCTTCCGGTTCCCAGCCAGCGATCACATCGGTAACATAGGCGGCAATTTGCGGACGCATCTCTCCGATCACGCGGCTTGCCAGTTCCGCCAGCCTTTCATCAAACGCGGCCCTTGCCTCTGCCGTGCCGAGCATTTCGGAGGCCGCATGTTTGATCGCAGCCGTGAAGGCGTCGGTGACAGCTTCGGGGTCTTCCGCAAGTTTCCTGCGGATGCGGTCCTGCGCCTGCCGGCCCATAGACGACACCACATCATCCAGTTCGCCGGAACGGATCATATGCTGACGTGCTTCGGTGACGGCTTTGGTCAGCGCGCCTTTTTCGACCAGATCGTCGACCATCCGGTCACAGGCGCGCTCGAACGAGGCACGCAGGCGGGATTGCGGGTCGCGCAGATCGTCCAGCACGGACAGAATGCCCCGGACCGCCAGATCGGCAACCCGGCGATCCACGCGCGAGGATATCCACCAGCGGCTGTGGTCCTGAACCAGTTCATTGGCACCGATGCGCCCGCCTTCGACCGATTTCTCGACCTGCGCAAGCGCGTGATCGAGCACCCCGGTGCGAATGCCGATCTTGACCAGTTCCGACATCCTTGCGGCAATCGCCTCGTCAGAGCCGAAATCGGACGCGGCGCGGCGCAGCCACATCCGCCCGCGCGCCAGCAGCCGGGGCGGCGGATCGGTTCGGATCAGTTGCGACAGAAGCGCGGTCAGTTCCGCAGCGATCAGCCGGGCATTCGGCGTTTGCGAGATCCAGTCGCGCAGGAAGTTCGAGGGCTGAAGCGCGATCAGCCGTGTGTGCAGCTGTTCCGGTTGCAGGAAATGGCTTTCGAAGAACCTGCCGACATTCTGCGCCGCGCGTGTTTGGTTGCGCGGCAACAGCGCGGTATGCGGAATGGGCAGGCCAAGCGGGTGGCGAAACAGCGCCGTGACCGCGAACCAGTCTGCCAGCCCGCCGACCATCCCGGCCTCCGCCATCGAACGGATCAGCATGATCCAGCCCGGAGGATCGCCCACCAGATAGGTCACCGCGAACACGGCAGCCAAAGCGGCGAGCATGCCCGTCGCCAGCCTGCGTGTTCGTTTCAGCCTTTCCGCCGGATCAGGGACGGGATCGGCCGGACCCGACATCATGCGGCCTTTTGGGTTGTGATGTCGTCCAGAAACGCCTCAATCAGGCGTGCGGTCTCATTGGGATCGGTCAGGATAAACAGGTGGCCGCAATCCATGATCTCCAGCCGGGCATTCGGCAGGCGCGATACCAGCATCCGCCCGTTGACAGCGGGCACGATCGGATCATCCTCGCCCATCATGACCAGCACCGGCACTTCTATCCGGGGCAGCCACAGCCAGCTTGTCCAGCCCATGCCGGCCATAAGCTGATACAGGTAGCCACGCTGCGAATTCGGCTTCATGGCGGAGGCATGTTCGCGCAAAGCCCTGTCGTCGGCGCGCAGCTTGCCGCCGTAAAGCGACGGTCCGATCATCAGCATATAGTCGGGCAGTGTGTAGCGCTTCGGCGTTGCCAGCTTCATCAGCACACGGGGATCGCCCGGCACCATGACAAAACCGGCCGAGGTTGCGGCAAGGATCAGGCTGCGGGTGCGCTTGGGGAAATCATGCGCGAATTGCTGCGCCAGCCCACCACCCCATGAGACGCCGAAGACATCGACCTCCGCGATCCCGAGATTGTCCAGCAATCGCGCGGCAAGCCGTGTCACCCAGCTCATGCGATAAGGCAGCACCGGGGCGGGCGAGCCCCCGACGCCGGGGACGTCGAAGGTCAGGATGCGGGTGTCGCGAAACCGCTCGGCAAAGGGGATGGCCGTGTCCAGGCTGGCCCCGATGCCGTTGAAGACCAGCAGGATGCGCGAGGCGGTTTTCGGGCCAAGCAGCACATAGCGCAGTTCCTGGCCGGAAATCCTGATCGTCTTCGGTTGCGCGGCTTCTTCCGCGCGTGTTTCAGGCAGGTTGACTGACATAGTTTCCGGGAGCCTCACAGATTGGTTTGCGTTTGCGCGACCCCGGCTGTTTGCGTGCCGGAACCTTGTCGCCTGAATGTGCCTCCAGCCAGCTTTGCCATGTCGGCCACCAGCTTCCCTCATTGGTTTCGGCACCTGAGAGGAAGGCTTCGGCCGTATCATGCTCGCCGCTGTTGATCAGGAAGCGCGCCTTCTTGTTGCCGGGCGGGTTGATGAGCGACTGGATGTGACCGGCCTGACTGAGGATGAATTCGGATTTTCCGCCCAGCAGCTTGCGGGTCAGATAGCAGCCATCCCAGGGCGTGATATGATCGGTCTCGCCGCCGACGAGGAAAGCATCGCAGGTGACGTCCTTGAGGTCCAGCTCGTGACCATCGACAAAGACGCGACCCTCGCCGCCATCAGCCAGACCGCCCTTTTGCAGCAAGGTGAGCAGATCGTTATGCAGCGCGGCAGGCAGGTTGGTCGTATCGGCGTTCCAGTACAGAATATCGAACGCCGCAGGATCGTTACCCAGCAGGTAATTGTTCACCCAATAGGCCCAGATCAGATCATTGGGGCGCAGCCAGGCGAAAGCGCGTTCGAGATCCTTGCCGCCAAGCACGCCTTTGGATCGTGAAAACAGCTTCGCAAGCTCCAGCGTTTCGATATTGGCAAACAGCCCCATTGAGGTGTCCTTGCCGCCCTCGACGTCCAGAATTGCGACCAGCAGCGACAGGCTGGCGGCACGGTTATCGCCGCGCGCCCCCCAAAGCGCCAGAAGCAGGGCAGCGGTGATGCCGCCGGAACAGGCGCCGACGACATTCAGTTCCGGGCTGCCGGAAACCTCGCAGGCGACAGCGCTGGCGCGATCAAGCGCCTCGATATAGCTTGCGAGGCCCCAGGCCGCCTGCTCCGTCGTCGGGTTGCGCCAGCTGACGATAAAGACCTCATGACCCGCCTCGACCAGATATTCGACGATCGACCGGCCCGGAGCCAGATCCCAGACATAGTATTTGTTGATCTGGGGCGGGACGATGAACACCGGAACCTTGTGAACCTCGGGTGTGCGCGGCGCGTACTGGATCAGTTCCAGATGATCCTCGGCATAAATGACATGGCCCTTGGTCAGGGCAAGGTTCTCGCCGATACTGAATTTCGACTTGTCCACCATCGTCGGCAGACCGCCATTATTGACCATGTCCTCGATAAGCTGCCGTGCGCCCTTCCACAGATTCTTGCCGCCATTTTCAAGCGTGGCCTTCATCGCGGACGGGTTGCCAACCAGAAAATTGGTCGGCGAAAGCGCATCGACCGAAAGGCTGGTCAGCAGCCGGGCGCGCAGCTTGTCGCGATGCGGCAGGTCGAGGCTGTCGATCCAGTCATTGCTCGCCTTCGCCCATGACAGGTAGGATTGCATCAGCGCGCGATAGGCCGGGTTCGTGGCCCAGACCGGGTCGCTGAAGCGTCTGTCGCCTTTCTCCGGTGCGATCTCAGATGTCCCGGACAAGCTGGCGAGGATGCCCATGCTCGCATTCATGGACTGGGTCATGGCCTTGGTTGGCTGGGTCAGGGCCGCAAGGTAGAAATTGCGGAACGCATTCCCGAGGTCGACAGCAGTTTCGGCCCGCTGAGTAATCGCGTCACGCCCTTCACTGACCTTGCCAAGCGTCTTGCGGACCACCTTCTCGGCGGTGCCGGGTGTTTTCGGTTCAGATGTCATGGCAATATCCCCCCTCAGGCCTGCTCGCGAAGTTCGCGACGGAGGATCTTGCCGACATTGGATTTCGGCAGCGCGTCGAGGAAGATGACCTGACGGGGCACCTTGTAGCCCGCCAGCTCTGTCCGGCAATGGGCGATGACGTCCTTGTCGGTGACATCGGAGCCGGCCATCCTGACCGCGTAGATGCGAACCGCTTCGCCGCTTTTCTCATCCGGGACACCGATGCAGGCGCATTCGGCGATGCCTTCGCAGGCGGTCACGACTGCCTCCACCTCGTTCGGATAGACGTTGAAGCCGGAGACGAGGATCATGTCCTTCTTGCGGTCGACGATTTTCAGGAAGCCGCCCTCGATGAACATGCCGACATCGCCGGTGCGGAAATACCCGTCCGGCGTGAACGCCTTCAGGTTGGCATCGTCGTTGTTCCAGTAGCCGCGCATGATCTGCGGACCGGCGGCGCAGATTTCACCGGCTTCGCCCTCGGCGACTTCGTTTCCGTCATCATCGAGCAGCTTGATGTCCGTCGAAGGAACGGCCAGCCCGCAGGATTCGGTGAAATGGGTGACGTTCATCGGATTTAGGCACAGCACCGGCGAGGTTTCGGACAGGCCGTAGCCTTCCTTGATCTGATGCCCGGTCAGGGCGTGCCATTTCTCCGACGTTGCCTTGATCACAGCCGCGCCGCCGCCGATGGCAACCTTGTAGCCCGACAGGTCGATCTTGTCGAAATCGGGATGCATCATCAGCCCCTGGAACATCGTGTTGACGCCCGGAATGACCGAGAACTTCGAATCCTTGATCGCCCCGACGAAACTGTCCATGTCGCGCGGATTGGGGATCAGGATCTGCTTCGCGCCGGAAGACACGAAGGCGATCATCACCATCAGCCCGAAAATATGATAGAGCGGCAGAGCCAGCACCACGATCTCTGTCCCGACCTCATGCACCTCAGGCATGAAGGCTTTGAACTGCTCGCCATTGGCGACGATATTGCGATGCGTCAGAACCGCGCCCTTCGACAGGCCGGTCGTGCCGCCGGTATACTGGAAGAAGATAATATCTTCGCCGTTCAGCTCGACCGGCGTGAACTCCAGCCCGGCACCTTCCGTCAGTACATCGGCAAGCGCCACGGTGTCCGACAGACGTTCATCGACCGGGGGCGACTGGATCGGCAGGCCCGCACCGTCGCCAAGACCGATGGTGACGATATTCTTGATCGGTGTCTGGTCGAGCACTTCGGCCAGCACGGGTGTCGAGCCGCTATAGATCAGGATCGTTTCCGCGCCTGCATCGTTCAACTGATGCGATAGCTCACGCGGGGTATAAAGCGGATTGACGTTCACCTGCGCGGCCCCGGCCCGCATCACGCCCAGCATCACGATCGGAAAGGCGAAGATGTTCGGGCACATCACGGCGATCCGGTCGCCGCGCTTGACCCCGGTTTTCTGCAACCATGCCGCGACAGAGCGGGCGGCGCGGTCGATTTCGGCATAGGTCATGGTCTTGCCGAAGCACTCGAACGCCGGTTTGTCGGCAAAGGTTGCGACAGCTTCGTCAAAAACGGCGACTGCGGACGGATAGGCGTCTGCGTTGATTTCGTGCGGAATATCTTCGCTGTAAGTTGCAAGCCACGGTTTGGTCATTGGTGGGTCCTCCCTAAAATAAATGGAATGCACGCCGGTCCGCCCTCATCAGACCAGCGTGCAGGCAGAAATCAGGCTGCCTTGTTCAGCAGGCCGGAGATCGGTGCGATGACGTCCAGCGACTTGTCATGCGCCTGATCGATGAATTCCTTGGCGTGGGTCGCCGACATGTCGACGCGTCGTTGAGCATAGGCCGCCTGCATTTCCGCGACTTCACGGACGTTCTTGGCGCTCATGGTCTGGCGCAGATGCTCGCTTGCTTCGTTCAACGTCTCGCGCCCGAACTCGCCCAGCGTGCGGCCAAGCGCCATGATGCCTGCATAGTAAGCTTTGCCGCTGTCGGTCAGCGCGCTGCCCAGATTGCCTGCGATTTCGCGCGTGGCAGCCAGCGGCTGCTGAACTGCGTCGGCACCGGCCTGGATGGCGGATTTGGCGGCGGCGGGTTTCGTGGTTTTACTGGTCATAATGGGTCTCCTGTGAATGATGTGGACCCAGTATCGCAGTATCCTGCGCCACTTTCTTGCCACCTCGCGATATGATTTTAACTTCAGACGACAAAATCGTCGCAAAAGCAAATTCGGATATTTTCAAATGTATCCAGCAGCTTAAACGAATTCTTCGGAACCTTTCAATCCGCTTTGACACGAAAAATCGTGCTTCAAACGAAGGAGCCGGTAACGGGAAAGCGAAAGGGGCGGAGGAAACTTCCCCCGCCCCTTTGCTTCGGTTTGGTTGGTCGATCAGCTTCCGCTTTCTTCACCGCCGTGCCGTGCGACCGCGCTTTCGCGCTGCTGCGTGACTTCCTCGGCTGTGACCTCGGCGCCGTCATTCCCCCATGCGCCGCGGACGAAGCTTGCCAGTGCGGCGACCTCGCCATCCGACAGCCGGTCCGCGTAGCCCTGCATCACCAGTCGCATCGGTCGCCGGTCTGTAGAGTCGACAGCGGCCCCGTTCAGGATGATCGAGACCAGCGGCCCCGCCTCCGATCCCGTGACCAGATCGTTCCCGGCCAGCTCAGGGAAAATACCCGGAGCGCCCTTGCCGGTGACGAAGTGGCAGGCGGAGCAGTTGTCCAGATACAGCCGCGCGCCAATGGGCATGTCGGGCGAGGCAGATGCCAGCATTTCGGCAGTTTCCGCCCCGGCCTCGTCAGCTTCTTCGGGCGGGATCGCCTGTGCGCCTTCGGGCATCAGCGTTTCGGGCAGATCCACCTCGCCGCCATCCATCCCCTTCAGGAAGGCCGCGATTGCGATATTGTCCTCATCCGACAGATGCTGGAGCGAGTCGCGGATCACCAGCCCCATCTCGCCATTTGCCGTGGCATGCGCGTTCCGCCCGGTGGCGAGATATTGCGCCATTTGCTGCACGCTCCATTTCTGAGAGACCGAGCCTTCGCCACGCAGTGCCGGCGCATTCCAGCCGTTGATGACGCTGCCGGTCAGGAAGCTCTCGTCATCCGCCGAGATACCGTCCTGCGACATGATCCCCGTGCGCGGGCTGTGGCAGGAGGCGCAGTGGCCCGGCCCCTCGACCAGATACTGACCGCGATCCTGCGCCTCTGACAGGCCAGCGCCGACAAATCCCGGATCATGGCTGAGCGCGAGCCAATTCCACGCGCGGATGCCAAAGCGCATGTTGAACGGGAAGCTGAGCTGCGTTTCCGGCACCGCGTTGCTGACCGGCTCGACCTCGTTCATGAAGTAGCTGTAGAGCGCCCGGACATCTTCCTCGGTCAGCTTGCGGTAGTTCTCGTAAGGCATCGCCGGATAAAGATGCGTGCCGTCGGCGCGGATCCCGTCATAAAGAACAGCCCGGAACTGATCGAGCGTGTAGTCCCCGATGCCGGTTTCCGTGTCGGGCGTGATATTCGTCGACCAGATCGTGCCCAATGGGCTTTCGACGGGCCGTCCGCCAGCGAAGTCCTGCCCGTCCTCGGCGGTATGGCAGGCAAGGCAATCGGCGGCGTACATGGTGTATTCGCCCGCCCCTTCCTCGGGCTGCCAGTCTTCCGCGAGATCCGTCACCGGCGCGGTCTTGCGCACCGGGATGAGGGTGAAGGCCAGAAGGGCCGCGATGCCGATCAGAAGCAGAACGGCCAGAATGCGAAGCAGTTTGATCATGGCGTGCCCTCCTCAGACCAGCGGACGCGGGTTGGACAGGTATTGCGTGCGGATCGCCTCGGCAGTCCAGTAGGCCAGCCCGCCGACAAGCCCGGTCGGGTTGTACTGCGTGTTCTGCACGAAGTTGCCCGCCCCGGTGACGAAGACGTTATGCGCGTCCCATGTCTGGCAGTAGCGGTTGACGACGCCTTCCTGCGGGTTTTCCGACATGATGTAACCGCCGGTGTTGTGGGTGGTCTGGTAGGGTCGCACGTCATATTGCGCGCCCGGTCCCTTGAAGCCCACGCCCATCGAGTCGGGGTTCATCGACGCCGCCAGCGGTTCCATCTTCTCCTTCATGAACTGGTTCATGCGCAGATCGTTGTCATGCCAGTTGAAGGTCAGACGCATCAGCGGGCGCCCATGCCGGTCCTTATAGGTCGGGTCGAGATCGACATAGTTGTGGCGATAGGCCATGTGAGAGCCGTGAGAGCCCATGGACATGGAATGGCCGTACCATTCCTTGATCCCGGCCTTCCACCCCGCACCCCAGCCGGGCGTGCCGCCGGGCAGGCGCATGGATCGGATCGGCTGCCCGTTGAACGTCCCGGCCCGCCAATAGGCACCGCCGATAAAGCCCTCGGTCCCGAAGTCGATATTGTTCATCCCGAAATCGTCGAGCGCCATGCCGTTGGCACCATGCCCGACGAACGGATTGAAATGCTCGTCCTTGAAGAACAGCGAGATACCGCCATTCATCTGATAGGCGTAGCTCTTGCCGGTCACACCCTCGCCGGTGCTGGGGTTATACGGCTCCCCAATGCCGGAGAGCAGCAGCAGATGTGCGTTGTTCAACTGATACGACGCGAGGATGACGATATCGGCAGGCTGGAACACCTCTTCCTGCGCCTCCTCGTCGAAATAGGTGACGCCGCGCGCGGTCTTGCCGTCCTCCGCCATCTCGACCCGCAGCACCTCCGAATGGGTGCGGTAGGAGAAATTCGGTTGCCGTTTCAACGCGTCCAGAATGGCCGTCTGCGGGGATGATTTGGAGTATTGATAGCATCCGAACCGCTCGCAGAAGCCGCAGAAATTGCACGGCCCCATCTGCATCCCGTATTCATTGACATAGGCGGTCGAGGCGATCCCTGCCGGGGCTGGGAACGGGTGATAGCCCATGGCCGCCGCCGCCTCGCCGAATTTGGTGCCGTCCCATGTCGCCTGCATCGGCGGCATCGGGAAATCGCGCGACCGCCAGCCCTCGAACGGGTTGCCGCCGGCGACGGTCCGCCCGTTCAGATTGCCGGCCTGACCGGAGATCCCCGCGACATATTCGAAGCGATCGAAATGCGGCTCCAACTCGTCATAGGTGACGGGATAATCGCCCAGCAGCATGTCCTCCGGGATGATGTCCTCACCCCAGTTTTCCGTGACATAGCTGCGCAGCTTCAGCTCCACCTCCTGCGGGCGCCAGTTGAGCCCGTTCCAGTGGGTGCCAGCCCCGCCGACGCCATTGCCCGGCAGGAACGATCCCAGCTTGCGATAGGGCAGCGCGGTTTCATCCAGCGTACGGCGGATGGTCAGGGTCTGCTGGCTCGGCTGCTGCATCAGCTTCGTGCGCACACCGTAACGCAGCTCGTCGATCATGTTGGGATATTTGAAATCCGGCACGGTGTCCTGATCGGGTCCCCGCTCAAGCGCGACGATGTCAAGCCCCTCCTGCGCCAGTTCCATCCCGAGGATGGAGCCGGTCCAGCCGAGCCCGACGATGACGACGTCTTTCTTCTGTTCCTCACGCGCCATGCTTCACGCCCTTTCGCCAGAGATCGAGACGGGGCCGAGCGGATATGGCTCGTTATGCCGCCCTGCCCATTCGCGGAACGCGGCCCGTGCGCCCGGAAAGCCGATATAAACCCAGGACTGCATGCCGTAATTGCCGCCATAGATCGGGTCCGCGAAGTAACCTTCCTTGGTATTCGCCAGCAGAAGATTGAAGAAATCGCGGATCTCCGGCTGCAACGCCACCTCGCCCTCTTGCAGCGATACCAGTGCGGCGTCCTGCTGTTCCGGCGTCAGCGCGGCGAAATTCGCGCCATGCTGCTGCTCGCACCAGATATCGAAGGCCATGATCCCCTCGCGGTAAACCTGCGCAGGATCAAGCGGGGTCTGCCAGCCGAGCTGCGGGTCGGCGTCCGGGACATGTGGCCCGACCATGTACCAGTCATCGGCGGAGCCGTAGTCACCCGCAAGCTGACGGTCGATGAACACCGGCACCCGGCATTCCAAGGCACCCGGCCCATCCCCTTCCGACGGGATCAGCCGCGCGGTCGCGGCCATGATGAAGGCCCACTCCTCCGCGGTGAAATATTCCGGCTCGTATTCCTCCAGCGGGGGTGGCGGCTCGGCGGTCTGCGCCTGTGCGGACGCGGCGATGCCGGTCAGCGCAAACCCTGCGGCGGTTGCCTTCAGGAAGCTGCGGCGGCTGGGATATCCGGGAGGTTCATTCATCGTTACGGCTCCTGCCTGTTTGGGTGGGAAGCATCTCAGAATGTATTCAGCGTAACGACTGACGGGCGCGTGTCCAGCCGTGATTGGGTGCCGTGGCGGCGGTAATGGATGCAATCCGGCCTGATTGCCTATGACGAATTGCGCGCAACCCGATCTTCGCCTTGCAGAAAAAGGCCTTGCAAGGCGCGACGTTTGTCAAAGCAATCCTGCAGCGCCTTTTCAGGTGATGCTGTCGTGCCACGCGGATATATAAAAAAGGCCCGCCACACGGACGGGCCTTGCTATGATCTTGGGTGTCACGCCGCTGCCGACCGGTCCTCACGCAGGGTCCGGGCGGCGTCGACCAGATTGCGCAGCGACGCCTCCACCTCGTCCCAGCCTCGGGTTTTCAGCCCGCAATCCGGATTGACCCAGAGCCGTTCCGCCGGGATGACCGCAGCCGCCTTTTGCAGCAATCCGGTCATCTCCTGACCCGACGGGACGCGTGGCGCGTGAATATCCCATATCCCCGGCCCGATATCGTTCGGGTAATCGAAATCCGCGAAGACCCGCAGCAGCTCCATGTCCGAGCGCGATGTTTCGATGGAGATCACATCCGCATCCATCGCAGCAATCGACCCGATAATGTCGTTGAACTCCGAGTAGCACATATGGGTGTGAATCTGCGTCTCATCCCGGACCGGGCTGGCCGACAGGCGGAATGCATCGACGGCCCACGCCAGATAACCTTCCCACGCCGCGCGGCGCAGCGGCAAGCCTTCGCGCAGCGCCGGTTCGTCGATCTGGATCACACCAATCCCGGCGGCCTCCAGATCGGCGACCTCGTCGCGGATGGCAAGCGCGATCTGTTCGCAGGTGGTCCGGCGCGGCTGGTCGTCGCGAACGAAGGACCATTGCAGGATCGTCACCGGCCCGGTCAGCATCCCCTTCATCGGCCTGTCGGTCAGCGACTGCGCATAGGCCGACCACGCGACAGTCATCGCCTTCGGGCGCGAGACATCGCCGAAGATCACCGGCGGCTTGACGCAGCGCGTGCCGTAGCTTTGCACCCAGCCGAATTTGGTGAAGGCAAAACCGGCAAGCTGCTCGCCGAAATACTCGACCATATCGTTCCGCTCGAACTCGCCATGCACCAGAACATCCAGCCCGATTTCCTCCTGCCGCCGGATGCAGGCCTCGGTTTCCGCTTTCAGGAACACATCATAGGCGCTGTCCGAAATTGCCCTCTTCCGATGGTCGGCACGGGCGCGGCGCACCTGCTGGGTCTGCGGGAAGGAACCGATCGTCGTCGTCGGAAAGCGCGGCAGCTTCAGCCTGTCCTGCTGCTTCGCGATCCGGTCGGTGAATTGCGATCTCCGCTTGCGGTCGTCATCGGTCACGCCAGCGACACGCGCCTTCACCAACGGGTCATGGATGCGCGGAGAAACCGCGCGCGCCTCGCAAGCCGCGCGGTTCTGCGCGAGCGCATCCGCAACCGCGTCCTCGCCGTCGTTCAAGGCCCGGGTCAGCGTCGCCACCTCGGCCAGTTTCTGCGCGGCGAAGGCGAGCCATGAATTCAGCTCCTCATCCAGCCCGGTTTCCTGATCGAGATCGACCGGCACATGGAGCAGCGAACAGGACGGTGCGATCTGGACATGATCAGACCCCAAGCGCTGCACCGCCTTTCCTGCGACGGTCAGCGCCCGCGCCAGATCGGTTTTCCAGATATTCCGCCCGTCCACCAGACCGAGCGAAATCACCTTGCCGCCGGAATTCGCCAGAACCGTGGCCAACTGCTCCGGCGCGCGCACCAGATCGATATGCAGCCCCGCGACTGGCAAGCCCGTCGCAACCTCCAGATTGTCGCCAAGCCCGCCGAAATAGCTGGCCAGCATCAGCTTCGGCCCGGCATCCGCCAAGGCCGCATATGCGCGGCTGAATGCGTTTCGCTGCGCTTCGGTCAGGTCGCAAACCAGCACCGGCTCGTCAATCTGCACCCATGCCGCCCCGGCCTCGTGCAGCCGCGCCAGCAGATCGGCATAGACCGGCAGGACCGCATCCAGATGCTCCAGCGGCGAGAACCCGTCATCACGCGATTTGCCAAGCGACAGGAAACTGACCGGGCCAAGCAGAACCGGGCGGGTTTCGATGCCGAGCGCCTTGGCCTCCAGATACTCCTCGACAGGTTTCGCCGAGGACAGGCTGAAGCTCTGGTCGCGCGAAAACTCCGGCACGATGTAGTGATAATTCGTGTCGAACCATTTCGTCATCTCCATGGCCGGGGCGGCGTCGGTCCCCCGCGCCATCGCGAAATAGAGATCGAGCCCGTCGCCTGCATCCCGGAACCGCGCTGGCACCGCGCCCAGCAGGGCTGCCATATCCAGTACCTGATCGTAGAACGAAAAATCATTGGACGGGATCACCCCGATCCCCGCATCCGCCTGCGCCTGCCAATGTGCCGCCCGCAGACGCTTGCCCTCAGCCACAAGCGCCGCCGCGTCGGTTTCGCCCTTCCAGTAGGCTTCGACCGCCTTTTTCAACTCACGCCGCGCGCCGATGCGCGGAAAGCCCAGATTTGCCGATTGTGCCATGTCATGCTCCGAATGTGATTGCCGGGGCTTGACTAGCGGAGTAAATCAATGAACAAAAATGGTATGTTTTCATAAATCAATGAATATGGATCATGATTGATCGGCAACATTTGACCATTCTCCGCGAGGTCGACCGGCTCGGCTCCGTCACGGCGGCGGCGGACAAGCTGAACATCTCCCAATCCGCCGTCAGCCACATGATGCGCAAATTCGAGGCGCGGCACGGCGTCGCCGTGTGGGAGAAGGCGGGCAGGGGGCTGCGCCTTACCCAGGCCGGAACCTATCTGCTCGACCTCGCCGGGCGCGTCCTGCCGCAGCTCGAACATGCGGAGCGGGTGCTGGAGGATTTCGCCAGCGGGACACGCGGCAGCCTGCGCATCGGGATGGAATGTCACCCCTGCCAGCAATGGCTGAACCGGGTGATCGGCCCCTATCTGCGCGACTGGCCAGATGTTGATCTCGACATCAGATCGGCCTTCCGCTTCGGCGGTATCGCGGCGCTGCTCGGCCATGAAATCGACCTGCTGATCACGCCCGATCCGGTCGCGCTGAAACGCATCCGCTACCAGCCGGTGTTCGGCTATGAGATGGTGCTGGCTGTGCCGTCCGGCCACAAGCTCAACGGAAAGCGGGTCGCCGCCCCGCAGGATCTCAGCGACCAGACCCTGATCACCTATCCGGTCCCGGCCGAACGGCTGGACATCTTCACCAGGTTTCTGGTCCCCGCCGGTTGTCTGCCGCGCCGGCATCGGGTGGTCGAGACTACGGATGTCATGCTGCAAATGGTCGCCGCCGGGCGCGGCGTCAGCGCGATCCCGGACTGGCTGCTGCAGGAGGATAACGTCCCGCCCGGCCTGACCTCGCTGCGATTGGGGGAGGCGGGTATCCCCAAGCATATCCATCTGGGCTTTCGCGAGGATGACGCGGCCCCCGATTTCCTGCGTGGATTTATCGAAACCGCGGCTCAGACCTCCCCGGTCGAGTAGGGCGCAAACCCGCTGCGCGACGGTTCCGCCGCCACGCGCTGCCCGATCATCGGAAACGCCCGCTGCGCACAGGCAGGACGCTCGCACAGCTTGCAGCCCGGCCCGATCTGCGTGGCCTGCGCAGTGCCGCCCAGATCATGCCCCCGAGCATAGACCAGCCGTTCCGCATGGGCGATATCGCAGCCAAGGGCTATGGCGAAATGCTTGACCGGCGCGCCATAGCCGCCCTGACCGTGGCTGACCGTGCGCGCAACCCACAGATAGCGCCGTCCATCAGGCATCTGCGCGACCTGTGTCAGCACCTCGCCGGGCCGCGAGAATGCCTCGTATATCGTCCACAGCGGGCATGACCCGCCAAAGCGCGAGAAGTGAAAATCCGTCGCCGATTGCCGCTTCGAGATATTGCCCGCCCGGTCCACGCGGATGAAGAAGAACGGCACCCCTTGCGCACCGGGTCGTTGCAGGGTGGACAGCCGGTGGCATGTCGTCTCGAACCCCACACCGAAGCGCTGCGCCAGCAATTCGATATCATAGCGCTCCGCCTCCGCCGCCGCCAGAAACCGCCCGTAAGGCAGGATCAGCGCCCCGGCGTAGTAGTTCGCCAGCCCGATCCGCAGCAATGGCTGATCCTCCGCCGACAGACCGCTGCCTTCGCAGAGCCGGTCGATCGCTGCCGCCTCCTCCAGAAGTGCGAACTGGGTGGCAAGCTGAAACGCCCGCTGCGCCTCCGTCAGCCGTGCCGCGATGTGCAGCACCCCGGCCCCGGTATCCAGACGGCGCAGATCGCCGCCCTCGGTGCCGGTCGCAACGTGGATGCCGTGCCGGTCGGCCAGCAATCTTTCAACCCCCGCAGCCCGCGCCCGCGGATCAAGCCACTCTGCCATCCGCTCCGCCGCCCGGTCGAGCGTGGCGATGTGGTTGCGCCGGCCATAGAAGTAGTCCCGCACCGCCTCGAACGCGGTCGGTGCAGCAGCCGGGCCGGGCTGGCCGGAGACCTGCTCTGCCAGCAGATCGGCCCGCTCCGTCGCGGCGCGCAGCCGCCTGCGCATATCAAGGATCAGCTTGGCAAGGCCGGGGGTGTTGTCGGCCAGATCGTGCAGTTCCGCCTGACTGACCGGCCCGCCCTGATCGGCAAGCGCTGCCCGCAGCCGCGACGCCAGCCTGCCGTCGCCCGCATCGTGGAACACCTGCGCCTCCGGCCCGAACAGCGTGTCCAGCTTGTGCAGCACAGCCGAGGTGACCGGCCGCTGATTGCGCTCGATCTGGTTCAGATAACTAGGCGACAGGTTCAAAGCACGGGCCAGCGCGGCCTGCGTCATCGCATGATCCCCACGCAAGCGCCGCAACTGGCTGCCCATATAGGCGTTCCTCATCAGCTTCCTTCGCAAGATTCGCAATGTATCGTGGCAGGCTTCGCAACTCTGCACAAGATCAATGTTTACTGCGAATACTGGCTTATGGGAAGATTGGCCTGCAAATCTTGCGAAGGATCGCGATGGTGGACCCCGAGCCCGAGGTGACAGTGATGACAGAGCTGGTGCGGCCCACGCACAGCAACCATCACGGCACCTTGTTCGCGGGCGAAGCGTTGTCGATGATGGCCAGCGCGGCATTCACCGCCGCCAGCCGCCATGCCCGCGAAAAGGTTGTTCTCGCAGCGGTTCAGGACATGCGTTTTTATGAGCCGATCCCAGTGGGCAGCCTGTTTTCGGTAGAGGCGCGGGTGATCGATGCCGGTCGCAGCTCCATGATGGTCGACGTTACCGGGCGAAGGGAAAATCCCGAAACCGGAGACGCCGCCACGGTCGCGCAAGGTCAGTTTCAGATGGTCGCCGTCAATCAGGACGGCAGGCCGAAAAAATTCACGTCACGGGAGATAATCACATGAACCAACACGAAGTCCGCACCTATAAATCGGCCGAAGATCTGGCGCGCGAGGATCAACTGGCGTGGAAAATCGCCGAGGTGGCCGCCGATGACGTGGCCGTCGATGACGACGTGACCGACATGATCATCAACCGGATCATCGACAATGCCTCCGTCGCGGCGGCGTCTGTCGCCCGCCGTCCGGTTGCCTCGGCCCGCGCGCAGGCGATGGCGCATCCCTATCAGCCCGGTGCGACCGTGTTCGGCGTCGACAGCGGCACGACCATTTCGCCGGAATGGGCCGCCTATGCCAATGGTGTCGCGGTTCGGGAACTGGATTTCCATGACACCTATCTGGCGGCGGATTACTCTCACCCTGGCGACAATATCCCGCCGATCCTCGCCGTTGCTCAACACACCGGGAAGTCGGGTGCCGAGCTGATCCGGGGCCTTGCGACCGGCTATGAAATTCAGGTGGATCTGGTAACCGGCATCTGCCTGCACGAACACAAGATCGACCATATCGCCCATCTCGGCCCGTCAGCGGCGGCAGGGATCGGCACGCTTCTGGGGCTCGACACCGAGACCATCTATCAGGCCGTTCAGCAGGCCCTTCACGTCACCACCACCACCCGCCAGTCGCGGAAGGGCGAGATCTCCTCGTGGAAAGCCTATGCCCCCGCCTTTGCTGGCAAGATGGCGATCGAGGCTGTGGACCGCGTGATGCGCGGCGAGGGCGCGCCGTCGCCCGCATGGGAGGGCGAGGACGGCTTCATCGCCTATCTGCTGTCCGGTCCGGGCAAGATCTACAACGTCCCGCTGCCGGGCAAGGGGGAGGCCAAGCGCGCCATCCTCGACACCTACACCAAGGAGCATTCGGCGGAATACCAGAGCCAAGCCCTGATCGACCTCGCCCGCCGGATGGGGCCGAAGGTCGGCGATCTGTCCAAGGTCGACAACATCGTCATCCACACCAGCCACCACACCCATTATGTGATCGGCACCGGCGCGAACGACCCGCAGAAGATGGACCCGAAGGCCAGCCGCGAGACGCTGGATCACTCCATCATGTATATCTTCGCCGTGGCGCTTGAGGATGGCGGCTGGCATCACGAGAAATCCTACGCCCCGGAACGCGCGAACCGTCCGGAAACCGTCGAACTCTGGCACAAGATTTCCACGACCGAGGACAAGGAATGGACGCGCCGCTACCACTCCAAGGACCCGAAGGAGAAGGCGTTCGGCGGCCGCGTCGTCGTGACCCTGAAGGACGGCACGGTTATCGAGGATGAGCTTGCCCTTGCCGACGCCCATCCCGATGGCGCCCGCCCCTTCGTGCGCAAGAACTACAAGAACAAGTTCCTGACGCTCTCCGAAGGCATCCTGTCGGCTGCGGAACAGACCCGCTTCCTGCAAGCGGCAGAGGCGCTGCGTGACCTGAAGGCGGGCGATCTTGCGGCGCTCAACTTCGTCGTCGAACCCGGCAAGCTGGGCGATCCGCGCCCGACCGGCATCTTCGACTTCAAATCGTAATCGGGGAGGGGAGGACATAATGGCCAAGAAAGCGAAAAAATCCGTCGCCCTGTCGGGGGTGGAGGCCGGTAATTCCGCGCTCTGCACCGTCGGCGAACACGGCAACGACCTGCATTATCGCGGCTACGATATTCTCGATTTCGCCGAAACCGCGACGTTTGAGGAAATCGCCCATCTGCTGGTTCACGGCACCCTGCCGAACAAGGCCCAGCTTGCCGCCTATGAAGAAAAGCTCGCGCGTCTGCGCGGGCTGCCCGCCCCGGTGCTGCAAGTGCTGGAGCAGCTTCCTGCCGCCACCCATCCGATGGATGTCATGCGCACCGGCGTGTCCGCCCTAGGCTGCGTTCTGCCGGAGACGCATGACCACAACCCGGCTGGCGCGCGCGATGTGATCGACCGGCTGATGGCCTCGCTCGGCTCCATGCTGCTCTACTGGTATCACTACAGCCATAATGGCCGCCGCGTCGATGTCGAAGGGGATGAGCGCAGCATCGCGGAACATTTCCTGCGGCTGCTGCATGGCAAGACCCCGTCGGAGAGCCATATCCGGGCGATGCAGACCTCGCTGATCCTCTATGCGGAGCATGAGTTCAACGCCTCCACCTTCACCGGGCGGATGGTGGCCGGGACCGGGTCGGACATGTATTCCGCGATCACGGCGGCCATCGGCGCGCTGCGCGGCCCGAAACATGGCGGCGCGAATGAGGTCGCCTACGACATCCAGTCCCGCTACGCGACCCCTGACGAGGCGGCGGAAGACATCCGCGCCCGCGTTGCCGAAAAGCAGATCATCATCGGCTTTGGCCACCCGGTCTATACGGTCTCCGATCCCCGCAACGTGGTCATCAAGCGGGTTGCGAAACAGCTTTCGGATGAGGCCGGCGATACGCGGCTCTATGACGTGGCCGAACGGATCGAGACGGTCATGGATGAGGAACGCAAGATGTTCCCAAATCTCGACTGGTTCAGTGCCGTGTCCTATCACCTCATGGGTGTGCCGACGGCCATGTTCACGCCCCTTTTCGTGATCTCGCGGACCTCGGGCTGGGGCGCGCATGTGCTGGAGCAGCGCGAAGACGGCAAGATCATCCGGCCTTCCGCGCATTACACCGGGCCGGAGAACCGGGAATTCGTGCCGCTGGCGAAGCGCGGCTGAGGATCACAGGCTGATGGCAGATGCGCGACATGGGTCGTTCTGAACGGAAAGCGTCCGACCTGGTGGGCGCGCAACGCGCCCGCCTGGGGGAGGGCGGACGCGTGGCCGTCGCTGGCGCGACGGCTGTGCAATGCGGCTCTGATCTGTCCTCGGCAATTTCAATGTAAGGAAACATACATGCCATATCTCATCGGGGCCGAATATAACGACGTGCCCGCCGGTCAGCGCTTCCAGACGCTTCTGGACGCCCCCGGCATCCTGCGCCTGCCCGGCGCGCATAACGGTCAGTCCGCGCTTCAGGCCAAGGCTGCGGGGTTCGAGGCACTGTATCTGTCCGGCGCGGCGATGACCGCGTCGATGGGTCTGCCGGATCTCGGTATCATCACCGTGGACGAGGTCGCCTTCTTCATCCGCCAGATCGCGCGGGCCACCGGCCTTCCGCTGCTGGTCGATGGCGACACCGGCTATGGCGAGGCGCTGAACGTCATGCACATGGTCCGCACGTTTGAGGACGCGGGTGCCGGTGCCGTGCATCTTGAGGACCAGTTGCTGCCCAAGAAATGCGGCCATCTGAACGACAAGAAACTGGCCGCGGCTGCCGACATGGCCGCCAAGGTCGCCGCCGCCGCCAAGGCCCGCCGACATCTGCGCATCATTGCCCGTACCGATGCCGCCGCAAGCGAGGGGCTCGAAGGCGCGGTCGCGCGCGCGAAGCTTTATGTCGAGGCCGGGGCGGATGCGATCTTCCCCGAGGCGTTGACCTCGGTCGAGATGTTCAAGGAAGTCCGCGCCGCGCTGCCCGGCGTGAAGCTGCTGGCCAATATGACCGAATTCGGCCGCACCCCGGCGCTGACCGCGCAGGAGTTCCAGGATCTCGGCTACGATATGGTGATCTGGCCGGTCTCCTCGCTGCGGGTTGCGAACAAGGCGCAGGAGAAGCTTTATGCGGCAATCGCCCGCGACGGCGCGACGACCGCCATGCTGGACGAGATGCAGACGAGGCAGGAGCTTTACGACACGATCGGCCTGAACGCGTTTGAGGCGCTTGATGCCAGCATCGCCGCCTCGGTCGCCCCTGACTGGAAGGCATAGACCGCCCCTGTCTTTCGTCGCGAGAACTCAGACCGCCGGCTTGTCCGGCGGTTTTTTCGTCGGGACATTACAGATCGGGTGGCGGCAGCGCGTCATTAACGACATCCGGCCCGAATAGTGGCCCCCGGACAGGGGCGATCAATGCGGTTCGCTTCCCGCCAATCGCCGCCAGCGACCCCGGCATCCCCGTCACCCCGGTCCCGAGCGGCGCGCCGAGCAACATGCGTTTCTCCACAATCCGCACGCTGCGGGAGGGCGGGCCAAGCCGCGCCAGATCGGCGGGCGCTGCTGCGGCGAAGCGGTTATAGGTCTCCGCCGTGCCGCGCATCCCGCCGAAGCCGCCGCGCTGCAAGGACGCGCGCAACTCGTCGAACCGCGTCAGATACCGGGTCGCATATTTCGGCGTGCGGGAATGAAACATCCCCGCAGCAATCCGCCAGTCGCCGCTCTCCTGGTACAGATCGCTGATGAAGCGTGCCGCGTAGCGGGCATTGTTCAGCGGATCGAACATCTCCGCGACGGAGGCGAAATGCATCCCGTGCCAGCGGTAATTCAACTGGAAGCACCCGATATCGACATTCAGCCGCCCCTCTGTCACCCGCGCCTCGGCAAAGGCCATCGCCGCGCCGGGATCGTCGAACCAGCTTCCATTCCCTTCCGCATTGACGCTCCACGCCCAGGGCCGGACCACCCCGTCCCGCCGTCGCCCGGTCTCCGTCAGCGTCAGCGCGCCCAGAATATCCGCCGGCACCCCGGCCTCGGCCGCCGCTGTCTGCGACGCCCATTCGCACAACGCCGCCGCCTCATCCCCGGAGGCGGCAACCCGAACGGGCATCAGTACCAGACATAGCATCAACACGAATCGCATGACCGCAGGCTAGGCGGGAAACCCTTCCCGGCGCTTAACCGCCGCTATTCGCCCTCGAAGCTGAACAGCGCCACGCTCCGCTCCCACTCATTCACCGACAGGTTGCGGTTGATCGGGGCTTGCGCACGCGAGGCGCAGTTCTGCCGCTCGCACAGGAAGCAGTTCAGCCCGATATCGGTCGGCTGCACCTTCTCCTGATCGATGGAATCGGCATAGATCAGACGCGGCGCGAAAGCGACGTCGCAGCCCAGCCCGACCGCCAGACGCGGCGCCGGGGCCGAGGCGCTGCCCCCCGCCCGCGTCACCGTCCGCGCGATTGAGAAATAACGCGTCCCCTCCGGCATCCGGATCAACTGCGTCTGAATGCGCCCCGGCGTTTCGAACGCGGCATGAATATTCCATAACGGGCAGGTGCCGCCAAAGCGCGAGAACGGAAACCGCCCTGCACTGAACCGTTTCGAGACATTCCCGGCCCGGTCGATCCGCACGAAGAAAAACGGGATCCCCCGTGCCTCGGGCCGTTGCAGCGTCGTCATCCGGTGCGCGGTCTGTTCGAAGCTGGTGCCGAAGCGATGGCCGATCACCTCCAGATCGTAACGCTCCGATTCGCAGGCGGCGAGGAAGGGCTGGTACGGCATCAGCAAGGCGGCGGCGAAATAATTCGCCAGACTGACCCGCGCCAGACTGCGCGTCGCGTCGCCCTCCAGTTCCGCCTGCGACATGATTTCGTCGATCAGATCCTCATATTCCAGCCGCGCCAGAAGCACCGCGATCTGGAACCGCCGGCTCGCCGCGTCCAGCAATTCCGACAGCATCAGCTCCTTGCGATGCGGATCATAGCGGCGCAGCGATCCCCCCATGACCGAGGCGGGCAGCCGCCGCACCCGCACATTATGCGCGGCCAGCAGCCGGTGCAGCCCGGTCCCGGTCTCGTCCCGGTGAATGCGGTTCTTCTCCGCCACCTTCTCCGCCTCCCGGTCGAGCGCGTCCATATAGTTGCGGTTGTCGTAGAACCAATCCCGCACCAACTCGACAGGCTTGGCGATCTGGGCCAGCACCTCGACCTTGTTGCGGTCGGTCAGCGGATTGTCATCGGCCTGCCCGCGCATCATCGCATCGCTCAACCGCCCCTGCAGCCGCACAAGGGCGGAGGCGATGCGGGGCGAGGCCTGCAGCACCGCCTCCATCTCCGCCCGGCTGACCGCGTCCGTCTCCAGCGAGGGGTCTTTCAGCGCCGCCTCGAAATCCACGGCCAGTTGCGTGTCGGTGCCGGGCGCAAGCTCTGCCACATTGATGTCATAGACCTGCGCCAGCCGCATCAGCAGCTTGGCCGAGGCAGGGCGCTGATCCGACTCGATCAGCGTGATATAGCTCGCCGACACATCAAGCTGCTCCGCCATCTGCGCCTGCGTCAGACCCAGTGTCGTGCGCAACACCTTGAGCCGCTTGCCAATGATTAGCTTTTCGCCGCGCGCCATATTACATTCCTGACATTACAAACGTAACCGATCTTACAATTGTTACAGAATGACCTGATTCCCACAATAAGCTAATGCATAACAAGCATGACATTACTAGAGTAACAAATGCAAAGGCGGGAATCGCCCCGCAGAAACGAATAGAGATGCAGCGAGTGGACCGACACCCGCGACCTGCATGGCAAGAACAAAAGACGTCATGAAAGGAGAGACCATGGCAAACCGGAAAACCTACGCCGAACTCCGCGCGGAACTCGAAAAGCGCTACCCGAACGGCCAGACCGTCGGCGGCGTGAATATCGACGATATCGTCCAGCTCAAGCTGCAGAACAGCTATGACACCCATCTCGATATCGCCCGCGACATGGCAACCGTCATGCGCGCGGATATGGCGGCCTATGACGCCGATCCGACGCTCTCCACACAGTCGCTGGGTTGCTGGTCGGGCTTCCACGCCCAGCAGATGATCAAATCGGTCAAGCGCCTGCGGGGCACAACCAAGCGCGCTTATGTCTACCTGTCGGGCTGGATGGTCGCCGGTCTGCGCAACACCTGGGGCCACCTGCCGGACCAGTCGATGCACGAGAAAACCGCCGTCGCCGACCTGATCCGCGAGATCTATGTCTCGCTGCGTCAGGCTGATGAAGTCGCCATGAACGACCTGTTCAAGGAACTGAAATCCGCCGGCAATGACGAAGCCCGCAATGCCGTCATCGAGAAGATCGACAATTTCGAATCGCATGTCGTGCCGATCATTGCCGATATCGACGCCGGTTTCGGGAACGAGCATGCGACCTATCTGCTCGCCAAAGAGCTGATCCAGGCCGGTGCCTGCTGCCTGCAGATCGAAAACCAGGTCTCCGACGCCAAGCAGTGCGGCCACCAGGACGGCAAGGTCACCGTGCCGCGCGAGGACTTCATTGAGAAACTGCGTGCCTGCCGTCTGGCCTTTGAGGAACTCGGCGTTGACGATGGTGTCATCGTGGCCCGCACCGACAGCCTCGGCGCCGGTCTGACCCAGAAGGTGCCGGTGTCGCAGCAAGCGGGCGATCTGGCCTCCGAATATATCAAATGGCTCGACACCGATGCGATCACCGATGAAAACCCGGTCCGCGACGGCGAGCTGGCGATCATGCAGAACGGCGAATTCGTCAAGCCGAAGCGCCTGCCGAACGGTCTCTTCCCGTTCAAGAAAGGCTCCGGCCGGGCGCGCGTGGTCGAGGATTGCATCGCCAACCTGACGCAGGGCGGCGCGGACATGTTGTGGATCGAAACCGACACCCCGAACGTCGCCGAAATCGCCGGTATGGTGAACGAGGTGCGCGAGGCGGTTCCGAATGCCAAGCTGGTCTACAACAACTCGCCATCCTTCAACTGGACCCTGAACCTGCGCAAGCAGGTCCGCGAGGAATGGGTGAACGAAGGCAAGATCGCTGCCGGTGACTACCCGGATGGCAATGAGCTGATGAAGCCGGATTACGATGCGACCGAACTCGGTCAGGAAGCCGATGCACGTCTGCAGCGCTTCCAGCATGACATCTCGACTCAGGCCGGTGTGTTCCACAACCTGATCACCCTGCCGACCTTCCACCTGACCGCGAAATCGGTGGACGAGCTGTCGCGCGGCTACTTCGGCGACGACAAGATGCTGGCCTATGTCAAAACCGTTCAGCGCGAGGAAATCCGTCGCGGTATCAGCGCGGTCAAGCACCAGCACGAGGTCGGCTCCGATCTGGGCGACACGTTCAAGGAAATGGTCGGCGGCGACCGTGCGCTGAAAGCCGGCGGTTCCAAGAACACGATGAACCAGTTCGCAGCCGAATAAGGCTCTGTAAACTGCCGATCCCCGCCGCTAAGGTGGCGGGGATTCTCAACGGAGGACCGAGACATGAGTGCAGATACCGAATTCCAACGCGTCGACCTTCCCGAGGCTGACCGCGAAACCCGCGCCATTCACCGCGTGGCAGAGGCCGTCCATCGCGTGAACGAGGCGGTACAACGTGCCGTCAATGAAGGCGTCTCGGTAGAGCTGATCCGCGTCTCGCGCTTCCATAACGGCGCAGGCGCATGGGGCGACCAGATCGTGCCGACGATCCGCGGCACCGGCGACAAGGCCGAAGACGGCAAAGCCTGACCCTGAGCCTGAACATGAAACCGGAAAGGCGGGCCTTGAGCCCGCCTTTTCCATATCCCGACCCCAAATTTATATCCCCACCCCCGTAGGGTGCGCTTCAGCGCACCACCACCCCTCCCAACCAGTGCACCCCCTGTGTACACCCTGTGCACACCCCGTGTACGCAAATCACACCCCAAACCCCCAGCAATCCCGGCCCAATCCCCTTCGCCGGCGCCAATTGCACCAAACGCAACGCCCGCACCCGTTGCCCCACCCCGCAGGGCGCAAAAGAAAAACGCCCGCAGCCAAAACCACGAGCGTTTTCTTATAGAGATCCAAGCCTGACCGGCAGCGCGAAAGACCGCGCCGCAGCCGCTCAGAACATCAGCGGCGGATGCCCAGACGCTTGATGAGGTCGGTATAACGGCCCTCATCCTTGCCCTTCAGATAGTCCAGCAGCTTACGGCGCTGTGCGACCAGCTTCAGAAGGCCACGACGCGAGTGGTTGTCCTTCTTGTGGGTCTTGAAATGCTCCGTCAGCGTGGAAATCCGCGACGACAGAATCGCAACCTGAACCTCGGGCGAACCGGTGTCGCCTTCCTTGGTCGCAAATTCTTTCATCAGGCGATTCTTTTCTTCAACCGTAATCGACATCGGGGTCTCCTTTCGAAAACAAAGGGTTATGGCGCAGGCCGGGATGTCGTCCAGCACAGGCCCGTGGAGGATGTCCGCCGGGATCTCCCAACGGACGGGCGCGTATACGCAATTCTCCCGCAAAATGAAAGCCCTGTCGGATGAGGCAGCTCAATCCGCTCGTCCGGCTTCCCGCCACTCACCGGGCCGCAGATCGCCCAGAACCCAATCCCCGACCTGCCAGCGCACCAGCCGCAGCGTTGGCAGGCCGACGGCGGCTGTCATGCGCCGCACCTGCCGGTTGCGGCCCTCTCGGATGGTCAGGCGCAGCCAGTGATCCGGCACTGTCTTGCGGACCCGCACCGGCGGATCGCGCGGCCAGAGATCGGGGGCAGGGATCGCCTCGACTTTCGCGGGCAGGGTGGGGCCGTCTTTCAGTGTTACGCCCTGCCGGAGCGCCTTCATCGCCGCGTCATCCGGGCTGCCCTCGACCTGTACCAGATAGGTCTTTGCCATCTTGTGTTTCGGGTCGGAAATCCGCGCTTGCAGCTTGCCGTCGTCGGTCAGCAGCATCAGCCCCTCGCTGTCCATATCCAGCCGTCCGGCGGGGTAGGCGCCCTTCACATTGACATAGTCGGCCAGCGTCGGGCGTGGCGTGGCGGAGTTGTCGGTGAATTGCGGCAGCACGCCATAGGGTTTGTTCAGCAGGATCAGCATGGGGTGGTTGTGGCAAGGCTGGGGGGTGAGAGCAAGGGTGATGCGTGGTGGTGTTGGTGGTGCGCTGAAGCGCACCCTACGGGTGGCGGGGACGGCCCGGTGCCGAATCCCTTGCCTCGGCAGCGTCACGGGCGTAATCTCCGCATCCATGATGCGCTATTTCAACATTCACGACCGCGCCCGCCTTCCGGGCCGCTTCTATGGCGAAAGCCTGTCCGTGACTGCCCGACTGTGATCCGGCACCTGCCAGATCACCCTTATGAGCCATTCTGAAAAAGAGAAAAGCCATGACCGGCACCACCAACGCGGGCGCGCCCCGCACGCTTTACGATAAAATCTGGGACGCCCATGTCGTCGATGTCACCGATGACGGCACGACAATCCTTTATATCGACCGCCATCTGGTCCACGAAGTCACCTCGCCTCAGGCCTTCGAGGGGCTGCGCATGTCGGGCCGCAAGGTCCGCCGCCCGGATCAGACCATCGCTGTTCCGGACCATAACGTGCCGACGACGCCCGACCGCGTGAACGGCATCGAAAACCCCGAGGGCCGCATTCAGGTGGCCGAGCTGGACAAGAACGCGAAGGAGTTCGGCCTGCCGAATTACTATGCGATGAACGACATCCGTCAGGGCATCGTCCATATCGTCGGACCGGAGCAGGGCTGGACCCTGCCCGGCATGACCGTTGTCTGCGGCGACAGCCACACGGCGACGCATGGCGCGTTCGGCGCGCTCGCCCACGGCATCGGCACGTCGGAGGTCGAACATGTTCTGGCCACGCAGACGCTGATCCAGTCCAAGTCCAAGAACATGAAGGTCGAAATCACCGGCAAGCTGCGCCCCGGTGTGACCGCCAAGGACATCACGCTCGCGGTGATCGGCAAGACCGGCACGGCGGGCGGCAATGGCCATGTCATCGAATATTGCGGCGAGGCGATCCGCGATCTGTCGATGGAGGGCCGCATGACGGTCTGTAACATGGCGATCGAGGGCGGCGCGCGTGCGGGTCTGATCGCGCCTGACGAAAAGACCTTCGAATATGTGAAGGGCCGTCCGCATGCGCCGAAAGGGGCTGCGTGGGAGGCCGCTCTGGCATGGTGGAAGACGCTGCACACCGATGAGGGCGCGCATTACGACAAGGTCGTCACCATCCGGGGCGAGGATATTGCGCCGGTCGTGACATGGGGCACCTCGCCCGAGGACGTGCTGCCGATCACCGGAACCGTTCCCGCGCCGGAAGATTTCACCGGCGGCAAGGTCGAGGCCGCGCGGCGGTCGCTTGACTATATGGGCCTCGAACCCGGCACCAAGCTGACCGATATCGCCATCGACGCGGTCTTCATCGGCTCCTGCACCAATGGCCGGATCGAGGATCTTCGCGCTGCGGCGGATATCCTCAAGGGCAAGAAGCTCGCCGACGGTGTGCGCGGCATGGTTGTCCCCGGTTCGGGCCTTGTGCGGGCGCAGGCCGAGGAGGAGGGGCTGGACAAGGTCTTCACCGATGCAGGCTTTGAATGGCGCATGGCGGGTTGTTCCATGTGCCTTGGCATGAACCCCGACCAACTCGCGCCGGAAGAACGCTGCGCCGCGACCTCCAACCGCAATTTCGAGGGGCGTCAGGGCTATAAGGGCCGCACCCATCTGATGTCGCCCGCGATGGCCGCCGCTGCCGCCGTGGCGGGGCATCTGGTCGATGTGCGTGAGATCATCGGCGCGGTCGAGGCATGAGATGAGTTAGCCGCTTCTATCGATGCGCCGCACGGTCAGTCTGCTGGCCGTGCGCGCATGATACAGGCGCCACCAGACAGGATTTAGGACATGGACAAATTCACCACACTCACCGGCGTTGCGGCGCCCATGCCGCTGGTCAATATTGACACCGATATGATCATCCCGAAGCAGTTCCTGAAAACGATTCATCGCTCGGGTCTCGGCAAGAACCTGTTCGATGAAATGCGCTACGACCGCGAGGGCAATGAGATCGAGGGTTTCGTGCTGAACCAGCCCGCCTACCGCAATGCGGAGATCATTGTTGCGGGGGATAATTTCGGCTGCGGCTCGTCGCGCGAACATGCCCCTTGGGCGCTTCTGGATTTTGGCATCCGCTGCGTGATCTCCACCAGTTTTGCGGATATTTTCTACAATAACTGCTTCAAGAACGGCATCCTGCCGGTCAAGCTGCCGCAGGAAGCCGTGGATGCGCTGATGGAGGATGCCCGCAACGGCGCAAACGCGAAGCTGACCGTGGATCTGGAGGCGCAGACGGTCACCTCGCCCGACGGCACCGAATATAGCTTCGAGATCGACCCGACCCGCAAGCATAACCTGCTGAACGGGCTGGACGATATCGGTCAGACGCTTGAGAAAAGCGCGGCAATCGACGCGTTCGAGCAGGCTGCGGGCCAGTCGCGCCCTTGGGTCTGAACGCGGCCCTGGCGGCGGCTTTCCTGTCGCCGCTTCTCCTGTCTGCGGCCGCCGCCGAGACGCTGCGCATCGCAAGCTACAACCCCGGACTGACACGCGACGGACCGGGCTTGCTGCTGCGCGATATTCAGAAGGGCAACGATCCGCAGATCCTCGCTGCCGCCTTGGTGATTGCGGAGGTGAAGCCGGATGTACTGGTCCTGACCGGCATCGACTGGGATCATGATCTGGCTGGGCTGCGGGCGTTTGTGCAGCTTCTGAAACGCTCTGGCGTCGACTATCCCCATATTGTCGCGCCGCGCCCGAACCGGGGGATGGAAAGCGGCTCGGATCTGGATGGTGACGGGCGGCTTGGCGAGGCGGCGGATGCGCATGGCTGGGGCAGGTTCAGCGGGCAGAACGCAATGGCGCTTCTGTCGCGCCTGCCGGTTGGCGAGGTGACGGATTACAGCGGCGTTTTATGGCGCGACATGCCGGGCAATATGATCGGCAATTCACTGAGCGCGGAGGCGAGGGAGGTGCAGCGGCTTTCCTCCTCCGGGCATTGGGATGTTGAATTGCTGACGGAGCCGCCTTTGCATGTGCTGGCATTCTGGGCCAGCCCGCCGGTCTTCGACGGGGCGGAGGACCGCAATGGCCGCCGCAATCATGACGAGATTGCCTTCTGGATCGATCATCTGCCCAATGCGGATTTCGTGATCGCGGGGAATGCCAATCTCGATCCGGTCGATGGCGATGGCCGGCATGAGGCGATCCGTAACCTGCTGGCCGATCCGCGCCTTCAGGATCCTGCGCCGCGAAGTGCGGGTGCTCTGGCGGCAGGCGATGCGGATCATGCGGGTGATCCCGCGCTTGATACCGTCGATTGGCCGGGGGGTGATCCGGGCAATTTGCGGGTCACCTATGTGCTGCCCTCGGCAGGGCTGACCGTTCGGGGATCGGGTGTATTCTGGCCTGCGCAGGATGAGGCAAGCCGCTCCGCCGCGATTGCGGCATCGGATCACCGGCTGGTCTGGGTCGATGTGGAGGCTGGGGGATGAACCTAGTCAGTCGGTTCCGTACCGCCGCCCATTTCGATCAGATCGTCGATGATCGGGCGTGCTTTCGGCCCGATCCGGTCGCAGGCACCCGGATCGTCCAGCGTGTCGAAAGCGGGGCCGAAATAGGTCTTGTCATAGGCCGACGGATCGAGGCCGAGCATATTCGACAACAGATCGCCGGTCCCGGTCAGCAGCATCCATTCACCGTCGCTGACCCGGTATTCCGGGCAGTTCGAGGTGATCACGTTGATCTGGGCAAGCGCCGCGATCAGCTTCTCGGCATCCGCGTCCGACATGCCGGACAAATCCGGCACCGGCACGGCAACCCGACCTTCCGCCAGAACAGGGGCGGCGCTTATCGTTATAACAAAAGCCATCACAAGTTGTATGGCGGAACTGCGGATCATGTATCTTTCCCGGGAATCAGCGTCATCAAGCGAATCCGCACGATCCTACACCGAATCGCAACCCAAATCAGCGTGATCTTGACCCTGTCGAAACACGCGGCTACCCCAACCCAAACCCTGAAAATCACGAGGAAGACATGTCCGATTACTCGCTTCTGATCCTGCCCGGTGACGGCATCGGCCCCGAAGTCATGGCCGAGGTTCGCAAGGTCATTGACTGGTTCCAGGCCAATCGCGGCATGCGCTTCGAGGTGTCCGAAGGTCTGGTCGGCGGCTGCGCCTATGACGCGCATGGCACGCCTTTGACCGATGAAACAATGGCCAAGGCGCAGTCCGTGGACGCGGTTCTGCTTGGCGCGGTCGGCGGTCCGAAATACGATCAGCTCGATTTTTCGGTGAAGCCGGAGCGCGGCTTGCTGCGTCTGCGCAAGGAGATGGATCTTTACGCCAATCTTCGCCCCGCCCAGTGTTTCGACGCGCTTGCCGATTTCTCCTCGCTCAAGCGCGACATCGTCGCCGGTCTCGATATTCTGATCGTTCGTGAGCTGACCTCCGGCGTCTATTTCGGCGAGCCGCGCGGCATTCACGACGACAACAACAACCCGGATAACGAAGGTGGCCGGGTTGGGATCAACACGCAGCGCTATACCTCGGGCGAAATCCGGCGGGTGGCGCGCTCTGCCTTTGAACTGGCGAAGCAGCGCGGCAACAAGGTCTGCTCAATGGAGAAGGCGAATGTCATGGAGTCGGGCATTCTCTGGCGCGAAGAAGTCCAGTGGGTGCATGACAACGAATATCCCGAGGTCGAGTTGTCGCATATGTATGCCGATGCCGGTGCGATGCAGCTGACCCGTGCGCCGCGTCAGTTCGATGTGATCGTGACCGACAACCTGTTCGGTGACCTTCTGTCCGATCTGGCGGCAATGCTGACCGGATCGCTTGGCATGCTGCCGTCCGCCTCACTGGGTGCGCCGATGGAGAATGGCCGTCCCAAGGCGCTGTATGAGCCGGTGCATGGTTCCGCCCCGGACATCGCCGGGCAGGGCAAGGCGAACCCGATCGCCTGTATCCTCAGCTTCGCGATGGCGCTGCGCTATTCCTTCAACGAAGGGCAGGCCGCCGATCAACTGGAAGCGGCGGTTGAGGCGGTTCTGGCCAAGGGCGTGCGCACCGCCGATCTGATGGGGCCGGAGGGCGGTACGCCGGTTTCGACCTCTGAAATGGGCGACCTTATCGTCGCGGCGCTGGCGGGCGCGTAAGTGGCGGCGTCGGGCAATATCAGAGGTATCGGCTTCGCGCTTCTCTCAATGGGGGCGTTCGCCACCCATGATGCCGTTATCAAAACGCTCGGCGCCTACTACCCGTCCTTGCAGGTGCTGTTCTTTTCCTCGCTCCTGTCCTTTCCGCTGATCTCCATGATCCTGGTGCAGGAACGCACCCCGGGCACGCTGCGCGCGAACCGGCCCGCATGGGTGGCGCTGCGGTCCGTCTGCGCAATGATGGCCGGGGTGTTCGGGTTCTACGCCTTCTCGGTCCTGCCGCTGGCGCAGGTCTATGTGATCCTGTTTTCCGCGCCCTTGCTGATCACGATCCTGTCGATCCCGCTTCTGGGGGAGAAGGTCGGTATTCATCGCTGGCTGGCGATTGGGCTCGGCCTGATCGGGGTGCTGATCGTGCTGCGTCCGGGCTCTGGTCAGGCGCTGTCGCTCGGCCATCTGGCGGCGCTTCTGGCGGCCTGCTGTAGCGCCACCGTTGCCGTCGTGACCCGCAAACTGGGCGGAACCGAACGCCCGCTGGTGCTGCTGATGTGGCCGATGCTGGGCAATCTTCTGGTGACAGGTGCCGGATTGACCATCGCCTATGTGCCGATGCAGCTTCCGCATCTGGGGCTGGCCGGCATGATCGCGGTGCTGGGCCTGATCGGGAACTTCCTGATGATCATGGCCTACCGCGCAGGAGAGGCCGCGATTGTTGCCCCGATGCAGTATTCCCAGATCATCTGGGCCTCGGTCTATGGCTGGTTCATCTTCAGCGAACGGCTGGATGCGGCGACGGTGACCGGTGCCGGGGTGATCATAATCTCCGGGCTCTATATCGTCTGGCGAGAGCGCAGCCGCGGCGATGACAGCCAGCGCCCTGTGCTGTCCTCGCGCCTGCGGACCGAAACCGTGACCGCCCCCCGCTCGACCCTCATCCAGCGGGTGCTGTTCAATCGCAGCGGTTCATCGCATTGATCGGCGAATTCCCACGAGAGACCCCTTGCATTCCGCCCCGGCTCGCGCTACCTGCCCCTCCTACGGTCGGAGCGTAGCGCAGCCTGGTAGCGCACCTGCTTCGGGAGCAGGGGGTCGGAGGTTCGAATCCTCTCGCTCCGACCAGTTTTCCCGATTGAGGATTGCCACTGAAGTCGTCCTCAAGTGGCCACTATTCTTCCTTTGCGTTAGCAAAGCTGACCAGATTTGGCAGAAGACCCGCCTCGTCTTCATGCGTCCGAGAAGAGCTGCTGACATCATCCTCTTGATAGCTGCAGCCCATTGTGTCGGGCAATTCGGCCCAAAGCTGAACTCAATCGCTTCTGGAATTCTGTGGCGCGGCACGCCGTAGCGGTTATTGGTTTTGGAACCTAAGCCTGTCTACTTACACCAAATCCGCCAAAGCCTCCTGCACCCGGTAGAACACGCCCGAGATGGTGACTGAGCCCTCGCCCACTGCCGACGCCACGCGCTTGACCGAACCCGCGCGGACATCGCCAACCGCGAAAATACCGGGATGCGAGGTTTCGTAGGGCGAGGCGCCGCCGACCTCTTCGCCGGTGCGGATAAAGCCTTTGTCGTCCAGGTCCACCAGACCCGACAGCCAGCCGGTATTGGGTGCTGCACCGATCATCACGAACAGCGCACGCGTATCGACACGGCGTTCGCCATCGGGGCTTTTCAGCGTCACCGCCTCAAGGTGATCGCCGCCATGCAGCCCGGTGACCTGGGTGCCGTAATGGATGTCGATATTCGGCGCGGCCTCAAGCCGGTGGCTCAGATATTGCGACATGGAATCGGCAAGGCTGTCGCCGCGCACCAACACATGGACATGGCCCGCGACGCGCGACAGATACATCGCCGCCTGACCCGCGGAATTGCCGCCGCCGATCACCACGGCATCGGTGCGGCGGCAGAAACGGGCCTCCATCTCGGTCGCGGCATAGAAGATGCCCGCACCCTCGAATTCCGGCAGCCGTTCCAGCGGCAGGCCGCGATATTGCACCCCGGTCGCCACCACGACGCTGCGCGCGCAGAGTTCGGCCCCGTCGTTCAGCGTCGCACAGAACAGCCCGTCGGCGCGCTTTTCCAGTGACTGCACGCGGCGTGGCATGGCGAAATGAGCACCGAATTTCAGCGCTTGAATCTGGCCGCGATAGACCAGATCGGCCCCCGAAATGCCGGTCGGGAAACCCATGTAATTCTCGATCCGGCTGGAGGTCCCGGCCTGCCCGCCAATCGCGGTATCCTCGATCAGCAGGGCCGACAGCCCCTCGGCCCCGGCATAGACCGCCGCTGCCACCCCCGCCGGGCCGCCGCCCACGATCAGCACATCGACGACCGCGCCATCTGCGACTTCAAGGTCCAGATTCAGCAGCCGCGCGATCTTGCGCGGGGTCGGATCCTCGATCCGCTGGTTCTGGTTGAAGATGACGCCCGGCTCATGGCTGGCGAGGCATTGCAGGCTGGCCATCTGGGCGTCGGCGCTGTCCAGATCGTAGGATTGGAAAGGCACGCGGTTGCGGCTGAGAAAGGCCTCGACCCGCTGCACCGCGGGATCGCGGTCGGCCCCGATCACCACAATCGAGCTTGTCCGGCGTTCGACCTGCAACCTGCGGCGCGCCGAAAAGACGGTGATCAGATGGTCCGACAATTCGGGCATCCGCGACATCAGCGCCAGTACATCCTTACGCGGAGCCTCCATCGTGCGGGTCGGCTTACAAGCGCGCATCGACAGGAAATTATTGCCGCCGCTGAGAAAGCCCAGCTCGCCCGCGAATTGGGTCGGGCCCAGCGTCGCCTCGCCTAAGCGTTCGCCGCTATGGGGATCGACGACCTCGACCTCGCCGTCCTCGATATAGATGAAGCGGTCCATGGGCGTGCCGATTTCCACAACCATCTCGCCCGGCGCATATTGGCGTTCCTGACTGATTTCGCGCAGTGCGGCAACATGTTCCGCAGACAACGGCCTGCGCCGCATTTCATCCAGATCTGCGCCAATGCTTTCCATGCCGGGTACTCCTGAAAATCACGCTTGAATAAAGGTGGCGAGGTTGCAGTGACCGATTGTTGGCATGTACATTCAGAATTAACAATGACGCGTTAACCTGTCCGAGAACGCTTTGCCTTATGCAGTGGCAGATGGCGCTGGCATCCCGGCTGCGGTTCGCGTCTCGCCTTGATGGCTTACATAAACGGGTGGTTTCATGAGTGGACTATGGCAGGTTCTGTTGCTCTCGCTTTTGCCGGGTCTCGGCAACTTCGTTGGGGGTCTAGCCGCTGAATTCGGGCCGAATTCGCCGCGCGCGCTGAACTGGGCGCTGCATGCGGCCTCGGGGATCGTGATTGCGATTGTCGCTGTGGAACTGATGCCCGAAGCCGTCGCCGTGCTCGAAGGCTGGTGGATTGCTCTGGGTTTCGCGGTCGGCGCCATCGCCTATATCCTGATCGACACCTTTGTCGAAAGCCGTCAGGAGGAAGGCGAAGGCGCGGGCACATCCGGCATGTGGATGATCTATGTCGCAGTGGCGGTCGATCTGGCCAGTGACGGGCTGATGCTGGGCTCGGGTGCCGCGCTGTCATGGGGGCTGGCGCTGACGCTGGCGCTTGGGCAGGTGCTGGCCGATCTGCCGGAAGGTTACGCGGTGATCGCCAATTTCCGGGCCAAGGGCGTGCCGCGGGCGCGTCGGATCTGGCTGTCTGCCTCGTTCATCCTGTTCTCGGTCGGCGCGGCGCTCTTGGCCTATCTGCTGCTGCGCAATGCGCCTGAGACGGTCAAGATGCTGGCGCTGACCTTTGTCGCGGGTCTGCTGACCGTCGCCGCGATCGAGGAAATGCTGGGCGAGGCGCATGAGGGCGATGAGGATAACCAGGGCTCGATCATCGCCTTCGCCGGCGGATTCGTGCTGTTCACGCTGGTCTCCGGCGGGATCGAGGCGATGATCGGCGGGGGCTGAGCCTAAAGCCGCACGAAGCGATAGGCCATTTCCGGGCCGTCCTTGCCGCCATAGGCCAGCAATGAGACGACCAGCCCGAAGGGCTCCATGTAACGCGAGGTCCGCAGCTTGCCCAGATCGACCGGGTTGAAGCCGACATCGCGGATCAGCTCTGCCACGCGTTCCTTGGCGGCGCGGTCGTCACCGCAATAGATCAGGTCGGGCGGGGTGTCGCCCTTGCCTTTGGCTTCGAACAGGGGAAACAGGATTTCGCCCGGAATGGTGTTGAAGGCGCCCACGACCTTTGCACCCGGCACCTTTTCCGCCAGCGCCTCGGGGCCGGAGGAAGTGTGGCCGACGACCAGATGGCTGTTATCCTCGCTCATCGCCAGCGAACAGGTCAGCAGCACCTTGCCGGACAGATCGCCCGCCTGCGCCAGCACATCGTCGATGCGCGACCAATGGACGGCGACCAGCACGACATCCGCGTCCTGCACGGCCTCGGCGGGGGTGCCGGCGCGGGCATTGCCGCCCGCCTCTTGCGCCAGACGCTCCAGCTTGTCGCGGCTGCGGGCATAGCTGAACGTCACGTCATGGCCCGAGCGGGCCCAGATCGTGCCCAGCCGCGCCCCCATGCCGCCAGATCCCAGGATTCCGATACGCATATACTGTTCCTCCGATGCTTAAACGAATGCGGGCTTGTCGCCCTCGCTGCCCGGTTTGTGCACGCCGATATTGCCGCCGATATCGCGCGATGGATCGTCCAGCAGCGACAGCACATAGGCGGCGACGCTTTTGCGCGAAACCTCAGTATTGGTGAAAGGCTCATCCCGCGTGGTGGTGCCGTAATCCACCTCGTCCTTATCGGTCAGCCATGCGGGGCGGAGGATTGTGTATTCCAGATCCGAGGCCTCGATCATGTCCGAGGCTCGGCGGAAGGGCGGCAGATAGGGGCCAATGGCCTGCCGGTTCCATTCGCCGAAAGCGCCGGGCACCTCGTCCAGAATGCCGATAGAAGTGACGAAGATCAGCCGTTTCACGCCGCTGGCCTGCATGACGGGCAGAATGGTCCGGGCCATGACATCGACCTCGCCGGTCAGGTTGGCATAGACGATGTCCTGGCCCTGCATCGCTTGGGTCAGGCGCTGTTCATCGGTAACGTCGCCCTCGATCACCACCATGCCGGATGTGTCCAGCCCCGCCAGTTTCGAGGCATTGCGCAGAAACAGCGTCGCTTGATGCGCGCCTTGCCCGGCCAGCGCCTCGACCACATGGCGTGCGATTTTACCGCTGGCGCCCAGGATAAGAATATTGGACATGATTGTTTTCCCGAAAGTACTTGGTTCCAGAATTGTTATGCCGGAATGTGCGACGCAGCGACTGTCCGCGTCGCGCCCTTGACCTCAGCCTTTCAGTTTGTTCTGGAAGAACGGGGTCAGCACGCCGACCGCCTCGGCGATCTGGGGCTGGCCGTCATACATATCCATGTGATTGGCGCCCTCGACGACATGGAACTTCTTGTCTTTGCTGGCGGCGCGTTTGAACAGATCGTCGCTCATCCATTTGCTGCCGGCCTCGCTACCCGCGATCACCTGCAGGGGCTGGGTCAGATAGGCCTCGGCCTTGTGATAGGCGTCGTAGGGGATGATCTGGTCGAGGCTACGTGCTGTCATATAGCCCGGCGCGGTCGGGTGCTGCGCGCGCGGCGTGTGGTAATATTCCCAGGCCTGACGCAGTTCTTCGTTGGGCGCATCGGCCTCGTTCATCGGAGCCAGCGGGAACCGGGCCGGTTCGCCACCCTTCGCGTCTTCGGTGCGGGCATCGGCGCCCATCTGGATCACGCCACGGGCATCTTCATCCGCGACATTGTTTTCCCAGCCATTGCGGAACATCTGGCCGATATTCACTGCGCTGACTGTGCCCACCGCCTTGATCCGCGGGTCGTTGATCGCGGCATTGGCGGTATAGCCCGCGCCCGCGCAGATCCCCATCGCGCCGATCCGGTCGCTGTCGACATAATCCAGCGTGGTCAGGTAATCGACCACTGCACTGACATCCTCGGTCCGCACGGCGGGGTTCTCGGTCTGGCGCGGCAGGCCGCCGCTTTCGCCCTGATAGCTGGCGTCATAGGCGATGGTCACAAAACCCTGCTTGGCCAGTTCGGCGGCATAGGTCCCGGCGGTCTGTTCCTTCACGCCGCCCCCCGGGTGCGAGACGACAACGGCTGGATAGCTGCCGCCTTCGTCGAATCCTTCCGGGAAATTGATCACGGCGGACATTTCAATGTTCGGATTATTGGTATTGGTGAAGTTGATCTTACCCATCTCAAACTCCTGGTCTGGCGGAACATGCCGCAGGCTACAGAAGGACTGTGGCGCATTTGCAAACCAGTTATTAGGTGTTATTAACTTATTAGACTTATTAATCTGGTAATGAATGCGCCGCGAAGACGTTGCCGATCTGATCGCCTTTGCCGCCGTCGCTGAAGCGGGCAGCTTCACCCGTGCCGCGCAGACTCTGGGCGTCACGCAATCCGCGCTGAGCCAGATCGTCAAGCGGCTGGAAGAACGGCTGGGCCTGCGCCTTCTGGCCCGCACCACCCGCAGCGTCGCCCCGACTGAGGGCGGCGAGCGGCTGCTGAAAACCCTCAGACCGATGCTGCACGATCTGGAACGCAGCGTCGCCTCGCTGAACGAACTGCGCGACAAACCTGCAGGCACGATCCGCATCACGACGGTCGAACATGCCGCCAAGACCATCCTGACGCCGCTGCTGTCCCGGATGCTGAAGGATTACCCCGAAATCACGGTCGAGATCGTCATCGATTACGGTCTGGCCGATATCGTCGCCGAGCGGTTTGACGCCGGGATCCGGCTGGGTGAGGCGGTCGAGCGGGACATGGTCGCGCTGCGCATCTCGGACGAGATCCCGATGGTGATCGTCGGCGCGCCCTCTTATCTGGCGCAGCATGGCTGCCCGCAGACGCCGGACGAACTGACGGCGCATCGCGGTCTGAACCTGCGGCTGCCGACCTCGGGCACGCTGAACACATGGCGGCTGGCGCAGGACGGGCAAGAGATGCGCGTTCGCGTCGACGGGCCGCTGATCTTCAACACCATCGACCTGATCCGCGATGCCGCGCGCGCAGGCGTCGGGCTGGCCTATATGCCGCGCGATCAGGTGGATGAAGACCTGATTTCGGGCCGGCTGGTGACGGTGATGGAGGGCTGGACGCCGCCGCTGCCGGCCTATCACCTCTATTACCCAAGCCGCCGCCAGAGTTCGGCCGCGTTCCGCCTGTTCGTCGATGCGCTGCGGCGCAATACGAGGCGCTGAGGCAGGGCGCTGAAACGGCGCGGCCTTTCCTTTTGGTTCCCGTCTGGCAGAATGGCCCATGTTTGGCCGGGGCAAGGGGACAAGGCGACGATGGATACCGCAAAGATCGGCAAAGCCGCCGCACCGGCGCCCGATTTTCTGCATCTGACGCGCCTCGATGGGGAGAATTCCGCGAAATGGGCGCATCTCTGCATCCGCCACAAGGCCACGCGGCAATTCCTGATCGACGAGGCGCAGATGGAGGATCTGATCGTCGATGCCATGCTGCAGGAAGACGCCCGATCCCGCGTCCGCATCCGTCCCGCGGGGATCATGACGCTGTTGAAAACGATGCCTTTGCAAAGCGACGGCGAAGCGCGGCCAGGCGAGATGGCCTCGCTTCGGGTCTGGATCGACGAGAGCCGCATCATCACCACCCGTGAGGCCGAACTGGCGCCGGTTCTGGACCTCGCCCGCAGGATCGAGGCGGGCACCGGCCCGAAAACGCCGGGACGTTTCCTGGCCGATCTGATCGCAGAACATCTGCAGGAAATCGACCCCCAGATCGAGGCGCTTGAGGATCAGGTCGACCGGATCGGCGGCATGGTCACCGGCCACCAGATCGAGGAAGCCTGCCCCGCCATGGTCGACGCCCTGTCCCGCATCAGCGGCTTCATCCGCCATCTGGGTCCGCAGCAGATCGTGCTGGAAACCCTGTCCGCAGCGGATCACCCCGTCCTTGACGATCACGATCGCGCCCGGATCGAGGACAGCGCCAACCAGCTGATGCGCATCCTTGAGGCCCTGCAGAACCTGCGCGACCGCGTGGATATTCTGGACAATCAGGTCAGCCGGGTACAGGACCGCAAGATCAGCCAGAACTCGCTGGCTTTCGCCGTCGCCGCCACGATTTTCCTGCCGCTGGGCTTTCTGACTGGTCTGTTCGGCGCGAATGTCGGCGGGATCCCGATGGCACAGCCGCCTTGGGGGTTCTGGGCTCTGCTGGGCGGCTGCGTGGCACTGATCGTGGTTGTGGTCAGTTGGCTGAGGTCGCGGAAGTTGTTTTGAGGATCATGCGGGACGCGGGCGTCGGAGAGACGCGCAGCGAATGTCCGGAATCCGCCCGACTTTCTGATGACTTCGCGGTAGCAGCGCCCATCGAACGCCCGCGGCTAACGGCAGTATTGTCCCGTATTTCGCCGGTTCATGCCGCATGCGGTAACGGCCAGCCGTAGAGGAGGGGTTGATTGCCACAGGAGGAAATACTGGTGCGCAAGCAATATCTGAGCCCATGATTTTAAATGGCTGCAGAGGACGGCTTGGCTGGCAATTTGCACGACCTCCCATACAGATCCGCCGCCAGCGAGCATCGCTCAGTGGTCGTTCATTCCTTTTCCGGCAAGGATTTTTGCCTTGGCCTTTTCGATCCGTGAGATGCGGGTTTGGGGCTGTTTTGCGCCGGAAAAATGCAGGAGCCAGCTGCGGCGGCGGCCGGGGGTTAGGGTTTCGAAGGCGGTGCGGAAGCTGTTGTCCTGGTTGAGGCGGGTGGTGAGTTCGTCCGGGTAGGCGAGATCGTCTTTTGCGAACTCGACCTTTGCGCCGGATTTTTGCAACTCGATGGCCTCCACAATGTATTTCTCCAGCGTTTTCCGATGGATTTCGATGGTTTCGGGGTCGGTGAAGTTGATAATCCGGGAGGAGCGGGAGTTGTCGCCGGGGCGTTCGAGGATGTTTTCGGGGTCTTTCAGCAACGCACCCTTGAAGAAGCCGAGCGTTGCGCGGTCCTTGAAGCCCCAGATTATGGCGACATTGCCGCCCTCATAGGTGTAGACCGGCGAGCGCCATTTGAATTCTTCGGTCAGCGGGCTTGCCAGCAGGATGGACCGCAGGGCTTCCAGCTCCGTACGCCAGTCGGTCAGCTTGTCGAACAGGGCGTCGACTTTCGGGTTGGTGTCGGACATGCGCGGCTCCGCCTGAGTCTGGTTCAGTGTTGCCGGAACGCCCTGCCTTGTCCATCATCGCTGATCGCGGGGTTTTCCGGTCAGAATGCCGCTGGTCGGATGTCCTGAATTTCAAACATTTGCAGCCCGTCTGAAATCCCAAAATCCCAAATTCAGGGCGTTGGACCAAATTCGCCGATCATGCGGTATTTGCAGATGAATTTCCTTCGAATTCTGATGTTTTTATGACAGGAACCGGGCAAGGAGACCAAAACAAGGAGGGACGTTTATGGCAATAGGAGTCTGGATAAGTCTTGCGGCTTATTTCCTGCTGATGCTGGCAATCGGGGTCTATGCGTGGCGCAAATCCACCTCGAATTCAGAAGAATATATGCTTGGCGGGCGCAGCCTGCCGCCGGCGGTTGCGGCGCTTTCGGCCGGGGCCTCGGATATGAGCGGCTGGCTGCTGCTGGGGCTGCCGGGGGCGCTGTTCGCCTCGGGCCTTGCGCAAAGCTGGATCGGGATCGGGCTGTTCGTCGGTGCGTATCTGAACTGGATCATCGTCGCGCCGCGGCTGCGTCAGCAGACCGAGGAATACGATAACAGCCTGACGATTCCGGGCTTTCTGGGCGCGCGGTTCCCCAGCACGGCGCGGATGCTGCGCATCACCTCGGCCATCGTGATCGTGGTGTTCTTTGCGGTTTACACGGCTTCGGGGCTGGTCGGCGGCGGCAAGCTGTTCGTCAGCGCCTTTGATGGCGGCTATATGAGCGGGGTGCTGCTGACGCTGGGCATCGTGCTGGTTTACACGGTGATGGGCGGGTTCCTTGCCGTGTCGCTGACCGATTTCGTGCAGGGCTGCATCATGATGCTGGCGCTGGTCATCATGCCTATCGTGATCCTGACGACCGGGCAGGGCGAGGGGATCGGCACGGCGGCGGAGCGGCTGCGGACCGAGGTCGATCCGAATTTCCTGTCGCTGACGACCGGGGTCACCCTGCTGGGCTGGCTGTCCACGGTCGCCTGGGGTCTGGGCTATTTCGGGCAGCCGCATATCATCGTGCGTTTCATGGCCGTGCGCAGCGTCGAGGAGGTGCCGACGGCGCGCAATATCGGTATGAGCTGGATGGCGATTTCGCTGATCGGCGCGGTTTCCGTCGGGATTTTCGGGCGCGCCTACGCGCTGCGGAACGGGCTGGAAATCGCGGACCCGGAGACGATTTTCATCGTGCTGTCGGACCTGCTGTTTCATCCGCTGGTGACGGGTTTCCTCTATGCGGCGCTGCTTGCGGCGATCATGTCGACGGTGTCGAGCCAGCTTCTGGTGGCCTCGTCCTCGCTGACGGAGGATATTTATCACACCGTCATGAAGCGTGATGCGACGGATGGAGAACTGGTGACCATCGGGCGTCTTGCGGTGCTGGCGGTCGGGATCGTGGCGGTTGTGATCGCGCGTGACCCGGATTCGCAGGTGCTGGGGCTGGTGGCGAATGCCTGGGCCGGGTTCGGCGCCGCATTCGGGCCGCTGATCATCCTGTCGCTGACCTGGAAGCGGATGACCGGCGCGGGCGCGCTGGCCGGGCTGATCGTCGGCGCGGTCACGGTGATCCTGTGGATCTCCACCGGGCTGAGCGGCAGTTTCATGGGTGAAGGTCTTTACGAGATCGTGCCGGGCTTTGTGGCCTCGTGGATCGCGATTGTCGTGGTCAGCATGCTGACCCCCGACCGTGGCGAGTACCGCGCGCCGAAGCGGGTTTGATCCGTCTTAGGATGATCTGAAACCGGCGCACGCCCTGAGAAGGGGCGTGCGCTTTTCTTATGGCAACAGGAGCGTGCGTTGCGGTTTTGCCGGGCTGCGCCCGGGCCGTGCGGAAACGCCTGCGTTTGCCGGGTTTTTCGCTGTGATTTCCGTACACAGCGCGTGCACAGCCTGTACACCGGGCGTACACAGAAAATGATGCCCTGTGTCTTGCGTCACGGGCGGCCGGATGCCCGCTTATGGGCATGGTCGGGACTGGCATCAGCGGGAAGCGTCATGCCTATAGTCCCGAGAATACTCCCGAGGAAAACACGGCGGATGGGTATTGCCGACATATACAAGAGCGGTTTTTTCGTTATCAGTCGCTTCGGGGAGGGACAGAACAGGATGAAAAAATGGAACGTTCTTTTGTTTTCCCGATCTTGGAGTCCCCGGCGCTGTGGCTTGTGGCCCGCATTCTCGGCACCTTCATGTATTGGTATGCCGGTCTCGGGTTCCTGCTGAATTTCGAAGGAGCGGTTGCGGCGATGCAGGCCAATGGGTTTACATCGAGCCCCGCAGCTATCGCCGCGCTGACGATTGCCGTGCAGCTGATCGGTTCGGTGCTGGTGATTCAGGGGCGCTTTGCGTGGCTGGGTGCCGGAATGCTGGCGGTTTTTACGCTGACGACGATCCCGATGGTTCATGATTTCTGGAACATGACCGGCGCCGCCGCGGTCCAGGCGAAGCTCGAAAGCGAGGAGCATCTGACGGTCATCGGCGGGCTTATCGCGATTTCCGCATTCAGCCATATGATGCGCATCCGGCGTCGCGGGGTGTGACGCAGAGAGGGCCAAGAGTGTGACGGCCGGGCTTTGAACAAGCTTCTTTCCGGGTCCGGCCTGTTGCGCATTCGCTTTTCAAGCCTTGCATTTTCATGTAAGGCCCCGAAAATCTGAGACGTGAAGCCCGTGCCCCGGGGCTACGCAAAGGATTCGGGGGCGGCGGCAATGGGGCCGCCATATGACATGGGATGGCCGGAGGGCCGGCGCATCCCGAGAGGAAACCGCATGTTTGATGAAGTGAAGAAATCGATCCAGTGGGGGCAGGAGACGCTTACGCTGGAAACGGGCAAGGTTGCGCGTCAGGCGGACGGCTCGGTCATCGCCACTCTGGGCGAGACGAGCGTCATGGCGAACGTCACCTTTGCCAAGGAACCGAAGCCGGGACAGGATTTTTTCCCGCTGACGGTCCATTATCAGGAGAAATATTACGCCGCCGGTAAGATCCCGGGCGGCTTCTTCAAGCGCGAGGCGCGCCCGACGGAGAAGGAGACGCTGACCGCGCGTCTGATCGACCGTCCCTGCCGTCCGCTGTTTGCGCCGGGCTTCAAGAACGAAGTTCTGGTGATGTGCACGGTGCTGAGCCACGATCTGGTCAACGATCCCGATATCGTCGCGATGATCGCGGCTTCGGCGGCGCTGACGATTTCGGGTGTGCCGTTCATGGGTCCGATTGGTGCGGCGCGCGTCGGCTTCTCCAACGGGGAATATGTGCTGAACCCCGAGGTTCAGGACATGGACAACCTGCGCGGCAATCCCGAACAGCGTCTGGATCTGGTCGTTGCCGGGACCAAGGACGCCGTGATGATGGTCGAATCGGAAGCTTACGAGCTGACCGAGGAAGAGATGCTGGGCGCCGTGAAATTCGGCCATGAGCAGATGCAGCCGGTCATCGATCTGATTATCGGTCTGGCAGAGGCGGCGGCGAAAGAGCCGTTCGACTTCCAGTCGCCGGATTATTCCGCACTTTATACCCGCGTTCGTGAACTGGGCGAGGCCGATATGCGTGCGGCCTACGCGATCAAGGACAAGAGCGACCGTCAGGATGCCGTCTCTGCCGCCAAGGACAAGGTGCGTGAGGGCCTGTCCGAGGAAGAGCTGGAGGACCCGAACCTGGGTTCGGCCCTGAAGAAGCTGGAGTCGGGCATTCTGCGCGGCGACGTGATCGCAGGCGGTGCCCGGATCGACGGCCGCGACACCAAGACGGTGCGGCCGATCGATTGCGAAGTCGGCTTCCTGCCGCGGACCCACGGCTCGGCGCTGTTCACGCGGGGCGAGACGCAGGGTCTGGTCGTGACCACGCTGGGCACCGGCGATGACGAACAGATCATCGACGCGCTGCATGGCAATTTCCGGTCCAACTTCCTGCTGCATTACAACTTCCCGCCCTATTCGGTCGGCGAGGTTGGCCGCGTGGGTTCGCCCGGTCGTCGTGAAATCGGTCACGGCAAGCTGGCATGGCGCGCGCTTCAGGCGGTTCTGCCGGCGGCGACGGATTTCCCCTATACGATCCGCGTCGTGTCGGAGATCACGGAATCGAACGGTTCCAGTTCGATGGCTTCGGTCTGCGGCGGCTCGCTGTCGATGATGGATGCGGGCGTGCCGCTGAAAGCCCCGGTCGCGGGTGTCGCCATGGGTCTGATCCTTGAGGATGATGGCAAATACGCCGTTCTGACCGATATTCTGGGCGACGAGGATCACCTCGGCGACATGGATTTCAAGGTCGCGGGCACCGAGAACGGCATCACCAGCCTCCAGATGGACATCAAGGTCCAGGGCATCACGCCCGAGATCATGGAACAGGCGCTGGCGCAGGCCAAGGATGGCCGTCTGCATATTCTGGGCGAGATGGGCAAGGCTCTGACCGAAGGCCGCCGCGAGTTCTCGGAACACGCGCCGCGCATCGAGACGATGCAGATCCCGACCGACAAGATCCGCGAAGTGATCGGCTCGGGCGGCAAGGTGATCCGCGAGATCGTCGAGGTTTCGGGTGCCAAGGTCGACATCAATGACGATGGCATCATCAAGATCGCCTCGGCCAATGGTGAATCGATCAAGAAGGCTTATGAGATGATCCACTCGATCGTCGCCGAACCCGAGGAAGGCCAGATCTACACCGGCAAGGTGGTGAAGCTGGTCGATTTCGGTGCCTTCGTGAACTTCTTCGGCAAGCGTGACGGGCTGGTCCATGTCAGCCAGATCGCGAACAAGCGTCTGGGCCATCCCTCCGACGTTCTGAAGGAAGGTCAGGAAGTAAAGGTCAAGCTTCTGGGCTTCGACGACCGTGGCAAGGTGCGCCTTGGCATGAAGATGGTCGATCAGGAGACCGGCGAGGAGATCACCGAGAATAAGGAGGAAGACGCCGAATAATCGGCGCTTCCGTCTGATACTGCAGACCGGCCCGGGAATATTCGGGCCGGTTTTTTCGATACGAGAAGAACGACATGGATAGCGACTGGCCGATTTTCGTCCTGACACTTGAGGGCGACGATCTGCGCCGCCAGGCACTTATCGACGCGCTGGATGCCGCCAATCTTGCGCATCGCCTGTTTTTCGGGGTCGATGGTCGCAATGGGCTGGCCGAGACCTACCAGCCCCTGATCGACCGCGCGGCGGCAACGCGGCGCATGGGGCGGGCCATGACGGATGGCGAATTCGCCTGCGCGCTGTCGCACCGTCTGATCTATGAAACCATTCTGTCCGAGGGTCTGGAAGGGGCCGTCATCCTTGAAGATGACGCGATTCCCGGCCCTGATTTTCCCGCCTTTCTGGCTGCGGGCTGTCATCGCTGCGCGCGGCTGGCGCTGCTGGATTATCGCTTTGGCCGCGCGCTGCCCTGGCAAAGACAGCGCCGCGCACAATGGGACTTCTACCGCGCCGCACAGCGTCCGACGCTGGCCTCGGCCTATTCCGTGTCACGTCTTAGCGCGGCGGATCTGCTGGCGGCCAGCACGCCGGTCAGCTATGTCGCCGACTGGCCGACGGATCTGCATCAGCTGGGCGCAGAGCTGGTGGTGCCGAGGCCGGTCGAGCATAGACCGCCCGGCGCCGGTCCCTCGCATCTGGAGGCGCAGCGCAGCGTGGCGGATCACCAGACCAAGAATCCTCGCCGACATCTGAACCGCGCTTATTGGAAGAACTTTCTGAGGCGCAAGCTAGCGCGCAAGGTCGGCCGCTAGGCGGCAAACCGCGCCAGCCTTCCAAACCGCGCCTTTCCAGACCTTCTGGCACGCATCCCGCTCATGCGCCGGGCCGGGGCGGGATCTGCCACGCCCCTATATGAGCGTGGCAGAAATGCGCTTAGCCGTGCTTGGGGTCCTTGGCGAAGCGCAGATAGGGCAGCTTCTTGTCCAGCTTGCCGTATTGCGCTTCGGCGGCTGCGTCGTCGAGCGACAGCGCCACGATCACGTCCTGACCCGGCACCCAGTTGGCAGGGGTCGCCAGCGGCGCGCCGTCGGTTTCCTGCACGGCGTCGAGCGCGCGGATGATCTCGGCGAAGTTGCGGCCCACGGACATCGGGTAGGTCATGGTCAGGCGGACCTTCTTGTCCGGGCCGATGATGAACACGGTGCGCACGGTGGCCGAATGCTGCGGCGTGCGGCCCTCGGTCGGCAGGTAGTAATCGGCGGGCAGCATGTCATAAGCCTTGGCGACGTTCAGCCCGGTATCGTCGATGATGGCGAAATTTGCCGGGACGCCTGCGACTTTCTCGATGTCGGCTTTCCACTTGCCGTGATCCTCGACCGAGTCGACCGAGACGCCGAGCACCTTGGTATTGCGCTTCTCGAATTCCGGGACGAGTTGGGCGACGGCGCCGAATTCGGTCGTGCAGACCGGGGTGAAATCGCGCGGATGCGAGAACAGCACGACATAGCCGTCACCGGCCCAATCGTGGAAGCTGATTTCGCCATCGGTCGAATTCGCGGTGAAATCGGGGGCGGTATCGTTGATGCGCAGGCTCATGAATGGTCCTTTCGGTTTGCTTCCAAGGCAACATAGGGGTTGGGGACGAAGTTCCAAGGTCAAATGGCGGGTGGATTTCCCGGCATGGCTGGCAATCTTTTACGCGGCTTCTTGTGCGGCGCGGTTGCAGGTGCCACCTTGCTGGTAAGCACAGGAGGTTCCGATGAGCGATATTCTCGACAAGCGCAAATTCTACATCGACGGCAAATGGGTGGACCCGGTTGCCGCGAATGATCTGGAGGTGATCGACCCCTCGACGGAGGAGCCGGTGGCGGTAATCTCGCTTGGCGATCAGGCGGATACGGATGCGGCGGTCGCGGCAGCAAAGCGCGCCTTTGAGGGCTGGTCGCAGACCTCCAAGGAGGAGCGTCTGGCATATGTCGAGAAGATCCTTGAGGTCTACCAGAAGCGCGCCGACGACATGGCATGGGCGATCACGCATGAGATGGGCGCGCCCGCCGATCTGTCGGCGCAGGCGCAGGTGATGACCGGCATTGGCCATATGGCGAATTTCATCAATGCGTTCCGAGATTTCGAATTCGTTCGTCCGCTGGGTCCGCAAGCCCCCGGCACGATGATCGCGTGGGAGCCGATTGGCGTGGTCGGGCTGATTACGCCTTGGAACTGGCCGATGAATCAGGTGACGCTGAAGGTGATCCCGGCGCTTCTTGGCGGCAATACGATGGTGCTGAAACCGTCCGAGATTGCGCCGCTTTCGTCCATGCTGTTCGCGGAGATCATGGATGAGGCCGGGGTTCCGGCGGGCGTGTTCAATATGGTCAATGGCGACGGTGTGGGTGTGGGCACGCAGCTTTCGGTGCATCCGGATGTGGAGATGATCAGCTTCACCGGCTCCACCCGTGCGGGCATTGCGATTTCCAAGGCGGCGGCGGACAGCCTGAAAAAGGTGGCGCTTGAACTTGGCGGCAAGGGAGCGAATGTGATCTTCGCCGATGCCGATGATCAGGCCGTGGTCCGTGGCGCGCGGCATTGCTTCCAGAACTCCGGGCAGAGTTGCAACGCGCCGACCCGGATGCTGGTGCAGCGCGAGATCTACGATCAGGCTGTGGAGACGGCGAAAGAGGTTGCAGAAAGCACCAAGGTTGCCAGCGCGCATGAGCACGGCAAGCATATCGGTCCGGTTGTGTCCAAGAAGCAGTGGGACCAGATTCAGGGGCTGATCGAGACCGGCATTCACGAAGGCGCGCGGCTTGTCGCGGGCGGGCCGGGTCTGCCGGAAGGGGTGAACCGTGGGTATTTCGTGCGCCCGACCGTGTTTGCCGACGTGAATAACGATATGACGATTGCGCGGCAGGAAATCTTCGGCCCGGTCCTGTCGATCATTCCCTTCGAGGATGAGGAAGAGGCGGTACGGATCGCCAACGATACCGATTACGGGCTGACCAACTATGTCCAGACCCGGGACGGCGCGCGGCGCAACCGCATGGCGCGGAAGCTGCGGGCCGGGATGGTCGAGACGAATGGCGAATCGCGCGGGCCGGGCTCGTTCTTCGGCGGTATCGGCCGGTCGGGCCGGGCGCGCGAAGGCGGCGTCTGGGGGATCGAGGAATTCATGGATTCGAAGGCCATCAGTGGCTGGGACAGCGACGCCTGACCGAAAATATTTTTTGAAAAATTCGCCCGTCCCGTTCGCTGAATGGGGCGGGCGTTTTCTATCGAAAATAGTCGGAAAACGGTCTTTTGAAGAAATTCAGGGGCTTGGCTATCCTAGCGAAAATGTCGGGATCAGAAGCCAAGTAAACTTATCAACTATTTGATTTTATTGATAAAAATCTTGAATCCCGGCGCAGGCTGGACTATATTCCTGTCATCGAAAGGGGAAACCGCCCCGCAGCAATGACCCAAGGGATTTTCGCCCTCAGGCAAATAAAGGAAGACTATGATGGCTAACAGCTCCTGCTCCGATTGCGCCTTCTTTGAAGATCACAAGGCGAATAGCGAAGTTAATCTCGACGATGCCGGCCTGTGCCGCTTCAACCCGCCCGTGACCCAGCCGACCGCCGACAAGCGCGGCCTGTGGCCGGTGGTGAAGTCGAACGACTGGTGCGGTCACTTCGACGCCGCATAAGGCCAGATGCCACCCAGGTAGCGAGCCGAAACGGCCAGTTACCCAAGGCAGCAAGAATATCGCCACCAAGGCAGCCAGCATCACGCCAGCCACCGAGGACGCGAGAACGGGAAGGGACGGCTCAGGCCGTCCCTTTTTGATTTGCGGATCGCTTGCGACGCTCGGGCAGGATCAGCCCCAGCTCACCTCGGCCAGGAAGATATAGCCTGCGCCGTAGATGGTCTTGATGAGTTGCGGGTTCTTGGGGTCTTCGCCCAGTTTGCTGCGCAGCCGAGAGATGCGGACATCCATCGCCCGGTCAAAGCTTTCGCCGCCCGCGCCGCCCAGGGTTTCCAGCATCTGCCCGCGAGAGATCAGGCGGCGCGGATTGTCGAGGAACATGCGCAGCACCTCGGCCTCTGCATGGCTGATCGGGGTTTCGGTTCCGTCCGGCGCGATCAGGGCGTAGCGGTCGAAATCCGCGCGCCATCCGGCGAAGCTGGCGGTGCTGCGCTGACCGGGGCGGTTCTGTGCGGCCGGGCGGCGCAGGCGGGCGCGGATACGGGCGACGAGTTCCGCCGGTTCAAACGGCTTGATGATGTAGTCGTCGGCACCGAGTTCCAGCCCGGTCACGCGGTCCTGAACCTGCGCGCGGCCCGAGACGATGATGATCGCCGCGCCGGATTCGGTGGCGAGCCGGTGAACGAGGGCCAGCCCGTCGCGATCCGGCAGGCCGAGATCCACCAGACAGGCATCGGGGGTGATATTGCGTAGCGCCGCCTCGAATTCCGTGGCGCGGGCGAAGCTCATGGTGCGGAAACCGGCAGCGTCCAGCGTGTCGGACATGATCCGGCGGATGTCGGGTTCGTCTTCGAGAATGGCGATCAGCGGGGCGTCAGTCATGTGTTACCTGTGTAAATGCCGCCGCCAGCGTGGCCGCGTCGAAGGGTTTGTTCAGAACCGGCCCGGTGGCGCTGTCGCGCAGCGGATCGCCGGGGGGAAGTGCGGTCATCAGGATCAGCGGCGGCCCGGACGGGGTGGCAAGCTCGCTGCCCAGCCCGTCACCCAGTTGCAGATCCGACAGGATCACCGTCAGACCGGGCAGGTCCGCCAGCCCCTGTGCCTCTGCCAGCGAGGCGGCCTCGATCACCGAATGGCCCAGCCGGATCAGCATCTGGCGCAGCATCTTCCGCAATTCGCTGTCATCCTCGGCCAGCAGCACCATTTGCGGGCGTACGGGTCGAAGCGGCAGGCGCAGCCGGGCGCGGGCACCGGGTCCGTCCTCGCGGTTCGACAGGCGCAGCGTCCCGCCGGCGAGCTTGGCCTGATCGAACACCATCGCAAGGCCAAGGCCGGAGCCTTGCCCCTGCTTGGTCGAAAAGAACGGCTCGGTGGCGCGGCTGAGGGCTTCGGGCGAGAAGCCGGGGCCGGTATCCGCGATCTCCAGCTCCAGCCACGGTGCTGCGGCGCGGGCGCTGAGCGTGATCTCGCCGCCCTTCGGTCCCATTGCGTCACGGGCGTTCAGGATCATGTTGAGCAGCGAGTCCTGCACATGGCCGGGATCGAGCATCAGCCGTTCCTTGGGCAGATCGGCATTGAGCGTCAGCCGGGCGGAGCCGCCGACCGTGGCTTTCGCCATCTCCACAACGTCGCGCAGCAAATCCTGAAGGCGGATCGGTGCCAGTGCCGTGCCTTGCGGGGCGGCGATCTGGCCGATCCGTTCAAGCAGCTCCACCCCGCGACGCGCCGCCGCCAGTGTGGCCTGCACATCGGCATGCGCCTCAAGCGGCAGCCCGGCATGGGTCAGCCGGTCCTGGAGCCCGAGGATCACGGTCAGCAGATTGCCGAAATCATGGGCGAGACCGGAGGTGATCTTGGCGGCGAGTTCGCGGCGCGAGGCGTGCGTCAGGGCCTCCCGCACCTCGACCTCGGCGGTGACATCGGTCGACAGGATATAGACCCCGTTTCCGGCGCGGTCCGGCGTCAGGGCGATGCGGATGCGGCGGCCCGACTCCTCATGCGTCATCTCGAACACCTGATGACGGCCAGCGAGCGCGAGGTCCATGTAAGGGCGCACGACGGCGAATGTGGTGGTGCCCAGCACCTGATCGCCGGTCAGCCCGACGATGTCGGGCCGGGTGCCGGGAAAGACCTGCGGCATCTGCCGGTTCGAGAACACATAGCGATAGTCGCGATCCATATGGGCGATATGGGCCGGGATCATTTCCGTCACCTGCCTTGTGCGGGCCTGGGTTTCGGTGACGACGCGCTTGGTTTCCTGAAGCGCCGTGATGGTCGCGGCGAGTTCGCGGTTGGCGGCGGCGAGGCGTTCGGCGTTTTCAAGCACCTGCTCCGAAAGTTCTTCAGAGCGGGCGCGGAGCAGCGTTTCCTGACGTTTGGTTTCGGTGATGTCGGTATAGACCGCGATCCAGCCGCCCTGGGACAAGGGCGCGCCCTCGACCGAGATCCAGCTTCCGTCCGGGCGCTGGCGTTCCAGATAATGCGGCTGGAAGGTGCGGGCTTGCTCGACACGGATGCGCACGGCCTCGTCCGGGTCGTCCTGGGGTCCGTATTCGCCGCGCAGCACCATATGCCGGATCGTGTCTTCGAAATAGGTGCCGGGCAGGCAGAGATTGTCTGGCAGGCCGAACATCGCCTGATACTGGCGATTGGCGACGGCAAGCCGCAGGTCGGAATCGAAAATCGACAGGGCCTGTCCGATCAGGTTCAGGCCGGATTGCATCAGCTCGGCCCTTGAATTGCTGGCGATCATCTGGTCCTCCCTGCTGCTGGTTAGCATCCTGAACCGGCTTCGGGAAGCGCGTTAGAATTCGTTAGATTTCAGAAAAATTGCGGAAATACTCTCGGTTGAATATGCGATTGTCAGAGGCGGGCAGGAGGGCTTGCCGACGATGAGGGACGGCCCCGTTGCGGGACCGAAACCGGGAGGAAACATGGCCGAGCTTGCCGCGCCCGCCGATACGGGTCTGCAATCCATACCTGCGCTACTGGCGCGAAATGCCGATAGATACGGCAATCGTCCGGCCTATCGCGAAAAAGAATTCGGCATCTGGCAAAGCTGGACATGGGCAGAGGCGGCGGAGGAAATCCGCGCCCTTGCGCTCGGCCTGCTGGTGCTGGGGCTGAAGCCGGGCGATCATGTCGCGATCATCGGGCGCAACCGGCCGATGCATTACTGGTCCATGGTCGCCGCACAGATGTGTGGTGCGGTGCCGGTGCCGCTTTATCAGGACGCCGTCGCCGAGGAGATGGCCTATGTGCTGGGCCATTGCGGCGCGCGTTTCGTGGTCTGCGGCGATCAGGAGCAGGTGGACAAGGTGCTGGAGGTGCAGGCGATGCCCGACGCACCCCGCTCGGTCGAGCAGATCGTCTACACCGACAAGCGCGGCATGCGGAAATACGATCACACCAAGATGAACGCGCTTTCCGATGTGCAGAAAGAGGGCCGGGCCGCCGATATCCGTCTTGGCGGTGAACTGGATCGCCGCATTGCCGGGCTGGATTACGACAGCACCTGCGTGATGCTTTATACGTCGGGAACAACCGGCAAGCCCAAGGGCGTGGTGCTGTCGAACCGCAATATCATCGAGACGGCGAAGAACACATCCGAGTTCGACGGGCTGAACAATCATGACGAGGTGCTGGCCTATCTGCCGATGGCCTGGGTCGGCGACTTCATCTTCTCGATGGGGCAGGCGATGTGGACCGGCTTCACCGTGAACTGCCCGGAAAGCGCGGCCACGATGATGACCGATCTGCGCGAGATCGGGCCGACCTATTTCTTCGCCCCGCCTCGGGTGTTCGAGGGGCAGTTGACGAATGTGATGATCCGCATGGAGGATGCGGGCCGGATCAAGAAATGGCTGTTCGACCACTATATGAAGGTCGCCAACCGCGTCGGTCCGGCGCTGCTGGATGGCGAGCCGGTCGGGTTCGCGGACAAGCTGGCTTACGGGCTGGGCAAGATCTTCGTCTATGGCCCGCTGAAAAACACGCTCGGCTACAGCCGCATTCGCGTGGGCTACACGGCGGGGGAGGCGATCGGGCCGGAGATCTTCGATTTCTACCGCTCGCTCGGGATCAACCTGAAACAGCTTTACGGCCAGACTGAAGCCTCGGTGTTCATCACCCAGCAACCGGACGGGCAGGTGCGCTCTGACACGGTCGGGGTACCCTCGCCGGGGGTCGAGGTCAGGATCGCCGATAATGGCGAGGTGTTCTACCGCAGCCCCGGGACTTTCGTCGAATATTACAACAATGCGGAAAGCACCGCCTCGACCAAGGATGCTGAGGGCTGGGTGGCCACGGGTGACGCCGGTTTCTTTGAAGAAAGCAGCGGCCATCTGCGCATCATCGACCGCGCTAAGGATGTCGGAAAAATGGCCGATGGCAGCATGTTCGCGCCCAAATATGTCGAGAACAAGCTGAAATTCTATCCCAATATCCTTGAGGCGGTCGTGATCGGCAATGGCCGCGCCGAATGCACGGCGATGATCAATATCGATCTGAGCGCAGTCGGCAACTGGGCGGAGCGGAACAATATCGCCTACGCCTCCTATCAGGAGCTGGCCGGTCATCCGCAGGTCTATGCAACCATCAAGGAGCATGTGGAGGCGGTGAATGCCTCCGTCGCTGAGGATGAGATGCTGGCGGGCTGTCAGATCCATCGTTTCCTTGTCCTGCATAAGGAGCTGGACCCGGATGACGGCGAAATGACCCGGACCCGCAAGGTCCGCCGGGCTGTCATCAACGAAAAATTCGCCGATCTGGTGACTGCGCTCTATGACGGCTCGGACAGTGTCTACACGGAAACCGAGGTCACTTACGAGGATGGCCGCAAGGGACAGATCAAGGCGACGCTGAAAATCCAGCCGGTCGAGGTCTTCGGGATCGAACAGCAGAAGGTGGCAGCGGAATGAACCAGATGCAGGATCAGGAAGGCTACACCACGGCAGATGGCCGCAAGATCGGCGGCGTGCTGATGGATCTGCGCAATATCACGCTGCGCTTCGGCGGGGTGGAGGCGATCAAGAATATCAGCTTCGATATCCACGGCGGCGAAATCCGGGCGATTATCGGGCCGAACGGCGCCGGTAAATCCTCGATGCTAAACGTGATCTCGGGCTTCTATGTCCCGCAGGAGGGCGAGGTCTGGTTCAAGGGCTACAAGCGCGGGCCGATGAAACCCTATGAGGTTGCGCGGCTTGGGATCGCGCGGACCTTCCAGAACATCGCGCTGTTCGACGGCATGACGGTGCTCGACAACATCATGACGGGTCGGCTGAACAAGATGAAGGCCGGGCTGCTGACGCAGGCGCTCTGGTGGGGTCCGGCGGAGCGCGAGGAAATCGAGAACCGCGAGCAGGTCGAGAAGATCATCGACTTTCTGGAAATCCAGAATATCCGCAAAACCCCTGTTGGCCGGCTTCCCTATGGGTTGAAGAAGCGCGTGGAACTGGCGCGGGCGCTTGCGGCGGAACCGCAGATCCTGCTGCTTGACGAGCCGATGGCCGGGATGAATGTCGAGGAGAAGGAGGACATGTCCCGCTTCATCCTCGACGTGAACGACGAATTCGGCACCACCATTGCCCTGATCGAACATGATATGGGCGTGGTGATGGACCTGTCCGACCGCGTGGTGGTGATGGATTATGGCCGCAAGATCGGCGACGGCACCCCTGACGAGGTCCGCAACAATCAGGACGTCATCGATGCCTATCTGGGGGTGGCCCATGACTGATTTCGAAAAGATTTCCGTGAAAGGAGCCCGCTGATGGAGCAGTTTTTCTACGCCTCCGAGGTGTTCATCAACGGGCTGATGACCGGGGTGATGTACGCCCTTGTCGCGCTCGGTTTCGTGCTGATCTACAAGGCATCTGGCGTGTTCAACTATGCGCAAGGCGTGCTGGCGCTGTTCGCGGCGCTGACGCTCGTCGGCATCATGGAAGGGCAGGTGCCGTTCCGCCATATCATCAACGCGATCTTCGGTACGCATCTGGAGAATTTCGGCTGGACGGTCGGCCCGGTGCTGGCGATCCTGCTGACGGCGGGTGTGATGGTGCTGCTGGCGATCCTGATCGAGAAGCTGGTGCTGCAACATCTGGTCGGGCAGGAACCGATCATCCTGTTCATGGCGACGATCGGTCTGGCCTATTTCCTCGAAGGTCTGGGCGACGTGATGTGGGGCGCCGATATCAAGACGCTGGATGTCGGGCTGCCTCAGGGGATTTCTGAGAGCATCGAGACGGCGACGTATAACCTCTTCGGCTATGGCTTCTTCATCGACCGGCTGGATATCTGGGCCACGATCATCGCAGCGCTTCTGGTCGCGGCATTGGTGGCATTTTCGCAATACACCAAACAGGGCCGTGCAATGCGTGCTGTGGCGGACGACCATCAGGCGGCGCTGTCGGTCGGCATCTCGCTGCAATTCATCTGGATCATGGTCTGGTCCATCGCCGGGTTCGTCGCACTGGTCGCCGGGATCATGTGGGGCACGAAATCGGGCGTGCAGTTCTCGCTGTCGCTGATCGCGCTGAAGGCGCTGCCGGTGCTGATGCTGGGCGGTTTCACCTCGATCCCCGGCGCGATTGTCGGCGGGCTTATCATCGGTGTGGGCGAGAAGCTCTTCGAATTCTGGGTCGGCCCGCTGGTCGGCGGCGCGACGGAGAACTGGTTCGCCTATGTTCTGGCGCTGATCTTCCTCGTCTTCCGGCCCCAAGGCCTGTTCGGCGAGCGCATTATCGAGCGGGTGTGACCATGAGATTGCCTCCGGCGGGGATATTTATGCCAGGGCGAACCCCGCTGCCTGAATTCAGCCTGGCGCAAATATCCTCCGGGGGTCCGGGGGTGGAAAACCCCCGCTGCGGCGGAAGATACCGGGAGGATCAGCATGTTCTATCGTGAGGCGGGCGATTTCAAGACGAGCTATTGCGACGATGGCCAGACCTTCCCGATCAAGCTGGACCGGATGGGATATTACGTCATCCTCGGTGTGGCGGCGATGGTGGTGCCCTTTGTCATCAATGATTACTGGGCAAGCGCGGTTCTGCTGCCGTTTCTGATCTACGCGATCGCCTCGATCGGGCTGAACATCCTGACCGGTTATGCCGGGCAGGTCAGCCTCGGGACGGGCGGGTTCATGGCGGTCGGGGCCTATGCGGTCTATAAGCTGATGACGGCGTTTCCCGAAGTCAGCGTCCTGATCCATATTCTGCTGGCGGGCGGGATCACCGCAATGGTCGGGATCGCCTTCGGGCTGCCGAGCCTGCGGATCAAGGGGTTTTACCTCGCCGTGGCGACACTGGCGGCGCAGTTCTTCCTTGTCTGGCTGTTCAACAAGGTGCCGTGGTTCTACAACTATTCGGCATCCGGTCAGATCACGGCACCTGAGCGGACCGTGCTTGGCTGGGCCGTGACCGGGCCTGCGGCATCTCCGGCGGCGAAATATCTGGTCTGCCTGCTGTTCGTGGTCTTCGCGGCCTGGGTGGCGCGCAATCTGACGCGCGGCATGGTCGGACGGAAATGGATGGCGATCCGGGATATGGATATTGCCGCCGAGATCATCGGGGTGAACCCGCTGACCGCCAAGCTGTCGGCATTCGGGATCAGCTCTTTCTTTGTCGGCATTGCCGGGGCGCTGCTGTTCGCCGTCTATCTGGGCGCTGCGGAAGTGACCGAGGCCTTCGGGATCAACAAGAGCTTCCTTGTGCTGTTCATGGTCATCATCGGCGGGCTCGGCTCCATCTTCGGCAGCTTCGCTGGCGCGGCCTTTCTGGTCCTGCTGCCGGTCCTGCTGAAAAACCTGCTGGTTGGCGCGCTTGGCTGGCCGACCGACCTGGCGGCGCATATCGAATTGATGATCGTCGGCGCGCTTATCATCTTTTTCCTCATCGTCGAACCGCACGGGCTGGCCCGGTTGTGGCAGCTGGTGAAGGAGAAACTGCGGCTGTGGCCGTTCCCGCATTAACGACAGAACCGGGCTGAACCCGGCCTCAAACAACTCTGGGAGGAGATTGAGAATGAAACTGAAACTCGCAGCACTGGCCGCAACCAGCATGATGGTGGCCGCCCCGGCACTGGCCGATCTGGTCGTCCCGCATCTGTCCTACCGGACCGGTGCATATGGCGCGAACGGCACGCAGTATGCCGACGGGTTCAACGATTATTTCACGCTCCTGAACGAACGCGATGGCGGCATCGGCGGCGAGGTGATCCAGGTGCCGGAATGCGAAACCGCCTATAACACCGAGAAGGGCGTCGAATGCTATGAATCGCTGAAGGCCGACGGGCTGGTGTTCAACCCGCTCTCGACCGGGATCACCTATCAGCTTATCCCCAAGGTCGCCGTTGACCAGAAGGTGCTCTACACCCCCGGCTATGGCCGGACCTCGGCCAAGAACGGCACCGTGTTCGAGTGGGTCTTCAACGCGCCCGCAAACTACTGGGACGGCGCTTCGGTGGCGATCAAGTATCTGCTGGAGGAAAACGGCGGCGATCTGAGCGGCAAGAAAATCGCGCTCATCTATCACAACTCCGCCTATGGCAAGGAGCCGATCCGCACCCTGACCGATCTGAGCGCGAAGCACGGTTTCGAACTGTCCGAAATCCCGGTCGAGGCACCGGGGCAGGAGCAGAAATCGCAATGGTTGCAGATCCGCCGTGACAAGCCGGATTATGTGCTGATGTGGGGCTGGGGCGTGATGAACCAGGTCGCCATTCAGGAAGCCGCGAACATCCGCTTCCCGATGGAGAATTTCATCGGCATCTGGTGGGCCGGCTCGGAGATCGACGTGCTGCCTGCGGGCGAGGGGTCGAACGGTTACAAGGCGATCACCTTCAACGGTGTCGGCATGGATTATCCGATCTATGACGACATCAAGACCTATGTGCTGGACACCGGCAAGGCCAGCCAGGGCGGCGAGCATGTCGGCTCCGCGGTTTATTCGCGCGGCATGTATGCGGCCGTGGTGATTGCTGAGGCGATCCGCAAGGCGCAGGAACTCGCCGGGACATCCGCCATCGATCCGTCGCAGCTTCGCGAAGGCTTCGAGAACCTGCAGATGACCGATGAGCGGCTGGCGGAGATCGGTCTGCCCGATTTCGGCCCGGCTTTCGAGATGACCTGCGAGAACCACGGCGGCAACGGTATGGCGCGCATCCAGCAATGGGACGCGGCGGCCAAGCAATGGAACCTGATCACCGACTTCATGGAGCCGGATAACGAGGTTCTCGACCCGCTGATTGCCGAAGATTCGACCGCCTATGCGGAAGAAGCCGGGATCACCCCGCGGGACTGCTGAGACGACACTCAACCCCGGCGGTCACCGCCGCCGGGGCCTGACGCCCGAACCGAGGATGCACCATGCTGGACAGCACACCGACACAGGAAAACCTGCTCGAAGTGAACAATATCGAGGTGATCTATAATCACGTCATCCTCGTGCTGAAGGGCGTCAGCCTTTCGGTGCCCAAGGGCAGCATTACCGCGCTTCTGGGCGGCAATGGCGCGGGCAAGACGACGACGCTGAAGGCGATCTCCAATCTGCTGGCGTCGGAACGCGGCGAGGTGACCAAGGGCAGTATCGTCTATCGCGGCGACCGGGTTGCCGATCTGAACCCGGCAGCTCTGGTCAAGAAGGGCGTCATTCAGGTGATGGAAGGCCGCCACTGCTTCGAGCATCTGACGGTGGAGGAAAACCTGCTGACCGGCGCTTACACCCGCAGCGACGGTGCCGCGGTCAAGCAGGATCTGGAGATGGTCTACGAGTATTTCCCGCGTCTGCGTGAACGCCGGAAATCGCAGGCCGGGTATACGTCAGGCGGCGAGCAGCAGATGGTCGCCATGGGCCGCGCCCTGATGAGCCGGCCCGAAACGATCCTGCTGGACGAGCCGTCAATGGGGCTTGCCCCGCAATTGGTTGAACAGATTTTCGAGATCGTGAAGGCGGTCAATGAAGGGGAAGGGGTGACCTTCCTGCTGGCCGAGCAGAATACCAATGTCGCGCTGCGCTTTGCCCATTACGGCTATATTCTCGAAAATGGCCGGGTGGTGATGGACGGGGCAGCCAAGGAGTTGCGCGAGAACCCGGATGTGAAGGAATTCTATCTCGGCATGTCGGATGAGGGCCGCAAGAGCTTCCGCGACGTGCGCAGCTACCGCCGCCGCAAGCGTTGGCTGTCCTGAGCGGATTTTGGGTAACGGGACGAAAGTGTCAGGAGGACGCGATGCCGGGGTTTTACGACGAGCTTGAGACGCGCAGCGCCGAAGAACGCGCCGAGTGGCTGGGGGATGCGCTTCCGGCGGCGATAGGCCGCGCGAAAACCGCGCCCGCACTTGCGCGGTTGCTGCGCGATGTCGATCCGGCGTCGGTCCGGGACCGGGAGGCGCTGTCGCGGCTGCCGGTGATCCGCAAGGCCGAACTGACCGAGGCGCAGAAGAAAAACCCGCCCTTCGGTGGCTTCGCCACCCGCCTCGCAGCCGAGTTCGATCACATCTTTCAGTCCCCCGGCCCGATTTATGAGCCGGGTCGGCGTGACGCCGATTGGTGGCGGCTTGGCCGGTTCCTGCATGCGGCGGGCGTCGGTCGGGGCGACATCGTGCAGAATTGCTTTGCCTATCACCTGACCCCTGCCGGGATGATGTTCGATTCCGGTGCCCGTGCCGTCGATGCGGCGGTGCTGCCTGCCGGGACCGGGCAGACGGATTTGCAGGTCAGGGCGGCGGCGGATATCGGTTGTACGGTTTACGCCGGAACGCCCGATTTCTTGAAGATCATTCTCGAACGCGCGGACGAGTTGGGGGAGGCGCTGCCGATCACGCGCGCGACGGTTGCGGGCGGCGCGCTTTTCCCGTCCTTACGCGAATTTTATGCAGCGCGCGGAATTTCGACCCTGCAATGCTATGCAACGGCCGATCTCGGCAATATCGCCTACGAAACCGAGGCGATTGACGGGATGGTGGTTGACGAAGGCGTGGTGGTGGAAATCGTCCGCCCCGGCACCGGCGACCCGGTCGCGGATGGCGAGGTCGGCGAGGTGATCGTCACCACGCTCAACCCCGATTATCCGCTGGTGCGCTTCGCCACGGGCGATCTGTCGGCGGTCCTGCCGGGGGCCTCGCCCTGCGGGCGGACCAATATGCGCATCAAGGGCTGGATGGGCCGCGCCGATCAGACGACCAAGATCAAGGGCATGTTCGTGCGCCCGGAACAGGTCGCCGATTTCGTCTCCCGCCACCCCGAAATCGCCCGCGCCCGTGTGATCGCCGACCGGGAGGGGGAGATGGACGCGATGACGGTTCAGGTTGAAAGCCCGCGTGACGCCAATGGTGAATATGCGGCCTCAGTGGCCGAGGCGCTGAAACTGAAGGGCCGGGTCGAGGTGGTGCCGCCCGGAACCCTGCCCAATGATGGGCTGGTGATCGAGGACCGGCGCAAATACGACTGAGCGGCGGCGCTACAGCAGATCCTGCAAAATCGGGATCAGCGGCAGATCCGCTGGCGGCATCTCATATTTGCGCAGATCCTTCGCATGGACCCAGCTGAGCCTCTGCCCCTCCTGCGGGGCGGGGATGCCCTGCCAGCGGCGGCAGGCGAACAGCGGCATCAGCAGGTGAAAATCCGGATAGGCATGGCTCGCAAATGTCAGCGGGGCAAGGCAGGAGGCATGGGTGTCAATCGCCAGCTCCTCCTTCAATTCGCGGATCAGGGCGGCTTCCGGCGTCTCCCCCGGCTCGACCTTGCCGCCGGGGAATTCCCAAAGGCCCGCCATCGACTTGCCTTCGGGCCGCTGCGCCAGCAGCACCCGGCCATCGACATCGATCAGCGCGACCGCCGCGACCAACACCATTTTCATCGGCATATCTTCATCCTGGCAACAATATCCCGCGGGGTGCGGGGGCGCGCAGCCCCCGCTTGCGGCTTATGATCGGTAATCGGCGTTGATGTCGATATACCGATGGGTCAGATCGCAGGTCCAGACGGTGCGGCTGAACGCGCCCATGCCCAGATCGACGCCCAGCACCAGCCGGTCGCGCTTCATATAGGCACTCGCCTCCGCCTCGCTATAGGAGGGCGCGCGCCAGCCGTTTTCCGCGACCACGATATCGCCGAAGCGAATGGTCAGCCGGTCCCGGTCCGCCGCCGCGCCCGATTTGCCGACGGCCATGACCACGCGGCCCCAATTGGCGTCCTCGCCCGCGATGGCGGTCTTGACCAGCGGGGAGTTCGCAATCGCCATCGCGACCTTATGCGCGTCCCGGCGGTTTTCAGCCCCGGTCACCTGCACCTCGACGAATTTCGTGGCACCTTCGCCGTCCATGACGACCTGCTGGGCCAGATCGAGCATGACCTCGCCCAGAGCCTTGTTGAAGCCGCGCGCATCTTTCGAGCGCAGATCGTCGATTGGCGCGGCCGGGGATTTGCCCGTTGCGGCAAGGATCAGCGCGTCGGAGGTCGACGTGTCGCTGTCCACCGTGATCGCGTTGAAGGTATCGTTGACCTGCTTCGACAGCAGCTTTTGCAGATGCGCCGGTGAAATCTTCGCATCGGTGAAGATATAGACCAGCATCGTTGCCATATCCGGGGCGATCATGCCGGAGCCTTTTGCGATCCCGGCAATCTGGATCGGCCCGCTTTCGGTCTCGACCGTCGCGGCGGCCCCCTTGGCGAAGGTGTCGGTCGTCATGATCGCGTCAGCTGCGGCTTTGGCACCGTTCTTGTCCAGCCGGGCGGTCAGGTCGCCGATCACGGCGGTGATGCGCGACACCGGCAACGGCTCCCCGATCACCCCGGTCGAGGATGAAAATACCCGGCTTGCTGGTACGGCCACGGCCTCCGCGACCGCTGCCGTCACCTGATCGACCGCTTTCTGACCTTCCGCGCCAGTGAACGCGTTGGCATTGCCGGAGTTCACGATGATCGCCGCGCCCTGGCTGGTGTCCTGCGGACCAGACAGTTTTTGCTGACAATCCAGCACGCATGCGGCGCGCGTCGATGACCGGGTGAAGACCCCGGCCACAGACGTACCGGGCGCCAGCCGGGCGAGCATCACGTCGGTGCGCCCCTGATACTTCACCCCCGCAGCGGCGGAAGCAAACTCCACCCCCGCGATCACGGGAAGCGCGGGAAACTCAGCCGGGGCCAGCGGCGAAATCACCGAACCGCTCTTTGCAGCAGATGCTTTCGACGCTTTCAAAGATTTCTTCGTGGCCTTCTCGACCTTCGACGCCTTGAGCTTGGCGGCTTTCTTCTCGCCGCTCTTCTTTTTTCCGGCCTTCTTCTTCTCGCCCTTGCTGTCGCCCTTTGCCATCAATTGATCCCCAATACGTCCTGATCGAGCAGGCTGGGCTCCAGCCCCTCGGTCTTTTCGATCGTGGCCTCGCCTGCAATGCGCTCGATCTCGGCGCTGACGCGTTCGCGGCGGATCTGCTGGATCAGCGGCTCGCGGATTTCCTCAAGCGTCGGCGGGACGACGTCGCGGGTTTCGTTCAGCTTGATGACATGCCAGCCGAATTGCGACTGGACCGGCGCTTCCGAGGTGGTGCCGGGTTCCATTTCGCCGACCGCCTCGCTGAATTCCGGGACCATCCGGTCGAGCGTGAACCAGCCCAGATCGCCGCCATTCTGGGCCGAACCGGGATCGGTAGAACGCTCTTCCGCCAGCACGGCGAATTCGGTGCCGTTTGCGAGTTCTTCGATCACGGCATTCGCCGCCTCTTCGGATTCCAGCAGAATGTGATCGGCATCATATTCGACCTGCGGATCGTCGGCTGGGAAGGCTTTGGCATATTCGGCCTGAATTTCTTCATCGGTCGGCTCGAAATCCGCCATGCGTTCCATTGCGGCACGGACCAGATAGTCGCGGCGCATATTGGCGAGATTGGCGTTGTCGAGCGCGGTCAGCTCCCCTTCCGCGGTGCTGGCAACGGCGGCTTGCTGGATCATCTCGTCAAGCAGGAGGTTCCACAACTCTTCCGCCGGCATGGCAGAGGCTTCCGCCGGGATATTCTGACGCAGGGCCGCCATTTCGCCCAGTGTGATCTCGGTGCCATTGACGGTTGCGACAACGGTCGAGGCATCGGCATCCTGTGCCAGCGAGGGCGTGGTGCCGAGGGCGAGGATCAGTGCGGCAGCGGAGGCGGTACGTTTCAACATGATGAATTCCCATTGATCGGCCCCCCTGACGTGGTTGTTTAAAGGGGGCAAGCGTTGACACTGCATGGACGCGGGCATACATCCGGCGCAACCGAAAAGGCGCGCCCGCGTCGTTTAATCCCTGCACTGTTACGGCAGGACGGACGGTCCGGGCAAGGGGCCGTGGCCCGCAGCCTTCCTGAAACGAGACGGCCGGAGTGTTCATGCTGGGTCTAGGTAATATTGCGAAGAAGGTCTTTGGGACGCCCAATGACCGCAAGGTGAAATCGGTGCGTCCGCTGGTGACGAAGATCAATAATCTTGAGCCGGAGGCCGAGGCCCGCTCTGACGAAGAGTTGATCGCAAAGACCCGCGAATTGCAGGATCGGTTCCAGAAAGGCGAGACGCTGGATGTGCTTTTGCCCGAAGCCTTCGCCAATTGCCGTGAGGCGGCGCGCCGTGCGCTTGGGCTCAGGGCCTTCGATACCCAGCTTCTGGGCGGGATTTTCCTGCATCAGGGCAATATTGCGGAGATGAAAACGGGTGAGGGCAAAACCCTCGTCGCGACCTTCCCGGCCTATCTGAACGCGCTGTCGGGGCGTGGCGTCCATATCGTCACCGTCAACGATTATCTGGCCAAGCGGGACGCCGAATGGATGGGCAAGGTGTTCGCCGCACTGGGCATGAAAACCGGGGTGGTTTATCCGCACCAGCCGGATGAGGAGAAACGCGCCGCCTATCAGGCCGATGTGACCTACGCGACGAATAACGAACTGGGCTTCGACTATCTGCGCGACAATATGAAATCCAGCGTCGAACAGATGGTGCAGCGCGATCACTACTACGCCATCGTTGACGAGGTCGACTCGATCCTCATTGATGAGGCGCGGACGCCGCTGATCATCTCCGGCCCGTCTCAGGACCGCAGCGAATTGTACAAGTCGCTGAACGAATTCATCCCCGAACTGACCGGGGAAGACTTCAAGGTCGACGAAAAGACCCGTAATGCGACCTTCACGGAGGAGGGGAACGAGAAGCTGGAACATCTTCTCGCCGCTGCGGGCGTGTTGCCGCCGGGCCAGACGCTGTATGATCCGGAATCCACAACCATCGTGCATCACGCCAACCAGGCCTTGCGGGCGCATAAGCTGTTCCAGAAGGATCAGAACTATATCGTCCAGAATGGCGAGGTTGTGCTGATCGACGAATTCACCGGCCGGATGATGAAGGGCCGCCGCCTGTCTGACGGTCTGCATCAGGCGATCGAAGCGAAAGAAGGCGTGGCGATCCAGCCGGAAAACGTGACGCTGGCCAGCGTGACCTTCCAGAATTACTTCCGCCTTTACGAAAAGCTGTCCGGCATGACCGGCACTGCGGCAACCGAGGCCGAGGAATTCGCCGATATCTACAAGCTCGGCGTGGTCGAGGTGCCGACCAACCGCCCGATTGCGCGGGTTGACGAGCATGACCGCGTTTATCGGACTGGCGATGAAAAATACGCCGCCGTTATCGAGGCGATTCAGGAAGCGCATGGAAAAGGCCAGCCGATCCTTGTCGGGACCACCAGCATCGAGAAATCGGAAATGTTGTCACAGATGCTGGACAAGGCTGGCATCAAGCACAACGTCCTGAACGCCCGCCAGCACGAGCAGGAAGCCTATATCGTCGCCGAAGCCGGCAAGCCCGGTGCTGTGACGATTGCGACGAACATGGCCGGTCGCGGCACCGATATTCAGCTTGGCGGCAATGTCGAGATGAAGGTGATGCAGGCGCTCGACGCCGATCCGGAAGCGAACCCCGACGAGCTGCGCGCGAAGATCGAGGCGGAACATGCCGCCGACAAGGAGCGCGTGATCGGCGCGGGCGGGCTGTTTGTTCTGGCGACCGAGCGCCACGAATCCCGCCGCATCGACAACCAGCTTCGCGGCCGCTCGGGCCGTCAGGGCGATCCGGGCCGTTCGCTGTTCTTCCTGTCGCTTGAGGACGATCTGATGCGGATCTTCGGGTCGGAGCGGCTGGACTCCGTGCTGTCCAAGCTGGGCATGAAGGAAGGCGAGGCCATCGTTCACCCGTGGGTGAACAAATCGCTGGAACGCGCACAGGCGAAGGTCGAGGGCCGCAACTTCGACATCCGCAAGCAGTTGCTGAAATTCGACGACGTGATGAACGACCAGCGGAAGGCGATCTTCAGCCAGCGCCGCGAGATCATGGACAGCGAGGAGGTCGGCGAGATCGCCGCCGATATGCGCCATCAGGTCATCAACGATCTGGTCGATCAGCACATGCCCGCCCGCGCCTATGCGGAGCAGTGGGATACGGACGGGCTCAACCGGGCCGTGGCCGAGACGCTGAACATGAACCTGCCGGTCATCGACTGGGCGGCGGAAGAGGGCGTCGATCAGGAGACCATTGGCGAGCGTCTGGTCGAAGCCACGGACAAATATATGGCCGAGAAGGAAGAAACCTTCGGCGCCGATACGATGCGGCAGATCGAAAAGCAGATCCTTCTGCAGTCCATCGATCAGAAATGGCGCGACCACCTGCTGACGCTTGAGCATCTGCGCTCTGTGGTTGGCTTCCGCGGCTACGCGCAGCGTGACCCGCTGTCGGAATACAAGACCGAGAGCTTCCAGCTTTTCGAGGGTCTTCTCGATGGGCTGCGAAGCGACGTCACCCAGCAACTCTCGCGTATTCGCCCGCTGACGGATGAAGAACGCGAACAGATGCTGCGCCAGCAGCAGGTCCAGCAACAGCAGGCAGCACAGGTAGATGCCACGCCGCCCCGCCAAACGCCGGATGCCGGGCCGGGCTTCGACAAGGACGACCCATCCACATGGGGCAACCTGTCGCGCAACGATCCCTGCCCCTGCGGTTCGGGCATGAAATACAAACATTGCCACGGCAAGCCGGTCTGACCGACCGGCGTTAAGGCTGCGGTTACCGGAACTCGGATTGGATATTTAAGCCAGGCTGAAAGGCGCAAGCCTTCACACTGGTGTAAATATCCCGGGGTCCGGGGCAGCGCCCCGGTCTGTATCTGCCAATTCCTTGCGCATCACGATGGCATTGACCCCGCGAGCATAGTAGTTGGGCCGTTCTCCGGCGCTTTGCCAGTTGGCGCGGCGGTATAAGCTCTGTGCGGGCCGATTGTCGCTTGCGACCTCCAGAAATGCGGTTGCCGCGCCCCTTGCGCTTGCATCGGCCTCGAACTGTTCGAGCAGAAACAGCCCCAGACCTTTGCGCCGCGCCTCGGGGAGGACGGCTATGGTGAGCAATTCGGCTTCGTCAGCAACCGCCCGCCCGAGTGCAAAGCCATGACTGTCAGGGATGAGGAAGATCATGCCGTCCTGCAGCAGATCCGAAAATTCGCGCGCGCCCCACGGCCGGGGGCGTTTGAAGCATTTCGCATGGATCTGCGCCAGAAACTCCGGGCTCATGGAAGCATGACCGGCCCACGCTCGCGCGAAGGTGCTGCGTCTGCGGGGCGCAGGTAGAGCGGTGCCGGCCTTGGTTGCGGTTCGTCGGCCTGCTCCCGTGCGATACGGGCTGTGCCTTCGGCAATGGTCACGATTGGATCGGCGACTGGTGGTCCGGGCGGAAGGCTGGTGATCTCACCTTGTTGGGGGCTGGACGGGCCAACGCCGAAATCCTGCCAGATGGCTTGATCGCGCCGCCCGGGTATGACGATCCGGCAAGGCCGGGACAGGCCAAAGGCGAGCGCTTCGGTCGCGCTGACCCCGATTGCCGGAATGCCCAAAGACAGCGCCAGCCCACGCGCGGCGGCGACGGAGATACGGATGCCGGTGAAATTGCCCGGGCCCGTTCCGACGCCGATCAGGCTCAGATCGCGCCATTGCGCATTTGCGGATGCCAGCAGCTCCTCAAGCAGCGGGAACAGCCGTTCGGCCTGTCCCTTGCTCATCTGCTCCAGCCGCGTTGCGATAACCCTGTCGCCTGACAGCAAAGCGGCCGCGCAATGCGCGGCCGATGTGTCGAAGCCGAGCGTCAGCGCATCAGGCAATCGGACGAACCTCGGTTACTTCTGGGATATAATGTCGCAGCAGGTTCTCGATCCCCATTTTCAGCGTCATGGTCGAGGACGGGCAGCCCGCGCAGGCCCCCTGCATATGCAGATAGACAACGCCGCGGTCGAAGCCGTGGAAGGTGATGTCGCCGCCATCCTGCGCAACGGCGGGGCGTACACGGGTGTCGAGCAGTTCCTTGATCTGGTTCACCACCTCGGCGTCTTCGCCGTCATGGTCTGCGTGGCCGACTTTTTCGGCACTGCCGGTCATCACCGGGGCGCCGGACTGGTAATGCTCCATGATCGCGCCCAGCAGGGCGGGCTTGATGTGATCCCATTCCCGGTCGTCCTGCTTGGTCACCGTCACGAAATCGGCCCCCAGAAACACCCCGGTGACGCCGCCGGTGGCGAAGATGCGGCTGGCCAGCGGCGAGACGGCGGCTTCGTCAGCCGAGACGAAATCCACGGTGCCCTCGTCCAGAACCGGCTGGCCGGGCAGGAATTTCAGGGTTGCGGGGTTCGGCGTGGTTTCGGTCTGGATAAACATGGGCATGCTCCTTTGCGGAATCATATGGGCTTCATACGATCTTCGGTCAAGCACTGTGATGGCCGATACTTGCCGTGCGGGTGGACGATTAGGTCAGGAGATCGCTTCGAGTCGTTCCCGCGAAATATCGCCGGGGACGAGTGTAACCGGACAGGGAAGCTTGCCCAGATCGCGCAGAAGCCGCGAGACGATTGGCCCGGGGCCGTCATTGCCGCCGCTGGCACCCAGGACCAGAACGCCGATTTCGCCATCCTCGTCGATCTGGGCCAGAATTTGCACTGTCGGCTCGCCTTCCCGAATGACCAGTTCCGGATCGACGCCCTGATTGTCGCGCATCCATCGGGAGAAGACCTGATACTCGGACGCGATCCGGTCCTCGGCCTCCTGCCGCATCAGATCCGCCACGCCGATACCGTGCTGAATCGCGTCCGGCGGGATGATTGCAAGGACGACAACCCCCGCTGATGTTCGCGATGCGCGCATTGCCGCGAAACGCATCGCATTCTGACATTCCGGGGATTCATCCATAACTACCAAGAATTTACGCATTTTTCGCCTTAATAAATCTGATGACGCTAGGCTATAATCTGCCCAATTTGAGGGAAACGGGCAACAGTTCGTGCCAGCCGCTTTATCTTCGGTTAACCAGTGGGATGCAGTATGTTATGCATTCCCGTACCGGGCATGATACTTGGTTCCGCGCAGCGACACTTGCCAACGAGGGCTGTTTTTTTGACGATCCAACAGAACTGGGAGACAGTCGAGCATCGCGATGCCCTATCCGCCGGAGAGGTCTGGGGCCTTGACGCGCAACAGGCCGATCACCGTTTCTACAGAAAATATGCAAAACGGGCAATTGACCTGGTTCTCGCGATCCTGCTGCTGGTCGTTCTGTTCGTGCCGATGCTTGTCGTCGCGGCACTCTTGCTGGTCACTCAGGGCCGCCCGCTGATCTATTCCGGGCATCGGATGAAAGCCCCGGGCGAACATTTTCAGCAGTATAAATTCCGCACCATGATGCGCGCGGAGGAGGATCGCGGGGCGACCGGGGCCTATAAGAACTGGCGCATCACCCGGCTGGGCGGTTTCCTGCGGCGGACCCGGATGGACGAATTGCCGCAGCTCATCAATATCATTCGCGGCGACATGAGTTTCGTGGGGCCGCGCCCGCCCTTGCCGGAATATGTCGAGCGTTTCCCCTCGCTCTATGCCGCGGTGCTGAAGGCGCGTCCCGGTGTGACCGGCCTCGCGACGCTGATCTATCACCGGCATGAAGACAAGATCATGTCGCGATGTGATTCCGCCGAGGAAACCGACCGCGCCTATTATGCCCGCTGCCTGCCCACCAAGCTGCGGATCGAGTTGATTTATCGCCGGACAGCCTCGCCCACGCTGGATATGTGGATCATGTGGAAAACCCTGCTGGCGCTGATCCCCGGATGTGACCGTCCGCGCAAACGCCGGGGCCGCTGATTATTCCGCAGTGGCCGCCGCGCCGTTGAGCGGAACCGTGGAGATCGACATTTTCGCAGACCCTTCCGTCAGCTCGTTCGCATGGGCCAGATAGATCAGGACCTGATTTTCCTCGTCATAAATCCGCTTCACCCGCAGCGATTTGAACACCAGCGAGCGGCCTTCGGAAAACACGTCCTCGCCATCTTTCCGACGCGATACCTCGCCCAGCCGGATCGGGCCGGTCTGGCTGCACTCGATCGCGCTGTTGGAGGGGTCCTCGAACCAGTTTCCCTGGCTGAGCCGGTCGATCATCGAGCGGGAGAAATAGGCCAGATGGCAGGTCACGCCCTCGACCTGCGGATCATGGATTGCCTCGATGACGATGTCATTGCCGACCCAGTCGACGCCGATCTTGGCGACCTCTTCCGCGCCGACGGGTGCCGCGGTGCAAAGCGCCATCGCTGTGAACAGTCGTTTCATCTTACCTCTCCAGTCCTGCAGGCCGCGTTGGTTTCCCGGGATGATACAGATTGCAGCGCCACGGGTCCGCATAAACAAAGATAGTTCCGGCCCGATCTACAGCGTCGGCCCGGGCGTCATCAATTCTGCATCTTCCGTGCCCAGAAGCCAGACCCCGTCCCGATCCAGCCGAATGGCCGAGAGCGGGCGGCCATATCCGGCACCGCTGTCGATATTCACCCGGTTTCCGTAATGTGTCGCTTTGCGCAGCGGCGTATGACCGTGGATGACCAAGGCACCGTGATCGGCAGTGGAGTCGTGGAACGGGTTTCTGATCCACATAAGATCAATGGGCGACTGCGCTGCCAGCGGGATACCCGGCCTGATGCCGGCGTGGACGAACAGGAATCCGGGCTCCTGCATGTAAAGCGGTAAGCGATCCAGAAAATCCGCATGCTGCTGTGGAACGAGACGCCGCGCCCGGTCCTGAACCTCGTCAAAAGGCAGGCTCCGCGCGTCGGGAATACCGTATGAGGCGAGCGTGGTCTCCGCGCCGTGGTTCAGCTCTTCGGTCCAGAGTGGCGGGTTTGGGGGATCGCTCATCCCTTCATCCCTGAGCAGACGCGGCAGCTCGATGTCGTGATTGCCCTTCACGCTGTGCCAGTCGCGGCCAGCCGCGATCCCGTCGATCAGATATTCGATCACGCCGCGCGAATCCGGGCCGCGATCGATCAGATCGCCCAGATGGATGATCCTTGCGTCGGTGCCGCCGTCGCGTTCGATACGAAGATGCGCCTGTTGCAGTTGCTCAAGCTGGCCGTGCACATCGCCGATGGCATAAAGCCTTGGTCCGTCGGAGCTTGTCATACGCAGACCCATTCAAAAAAATGCCCGGCGGATCACCCGCCGGGCCATAATCGCTGGCTCAAAGCTGCCTGCTCAGATTTCGAAATGCAAGGCGCGCGCCTGCAGGAATTTGCCCGTCTTTTCGAGCGCCGCCAGCGCCTCGTCCGACATTGCCTCATCCAGATACAGGATCGCGATGGCGTCTTCGCCCGAGCTGGTCCGGCCAAGCTGGAAATTGGCGATGTTCACGCCCAGATCCCCCAGCGTTGAACCAAGGGCGCCGATCACGCCGGGCACGTCCTTGTTGCGGGTATACAGCATGTGTTCGCCGATTTCGGCGTCGACATTGATGCCGCGGATCTGGATGAAGCGCGGCTTGCCGTCGCTGAACACGGTCCCGGCGATGGAGCGTTCACGCTCATCAGTCACGACCGTCACCTTGATATAGCCGTCATAAACGCCGCCTGCCTCCTGCCGGGTGGTGGCAAGCTGAATGCCGCGTTCCTTCGCGATTGCCGGGGCCGAGACCATGTTCACATCCGGGTTTGACGCCTTCATCACCCCCGAAATCACCGAAGCGTTCAGGGCGTTCAGGTTCATCTCTGCCGCGACGCCATCATAGGTGACATTGATGGATTTGATCGGCTCGTTGGTCATCTGCCCGATGAAGCTGCCCAGATGCCCTGCCAGCTTGATCCACGGACCCATCGTCTTGGCTTCCTCGGCAGTGACGGAGGGCATGTTGAGCGCATTGGTCACGGCACCTGTCAGCAGGTAATCCGACATCTGTTCGGCCACCTGAAGCGCGACGTTTTCCTGTGCTTCCGTGGTCGATGCGCCGAGATGGGGCGTCGCCACCACGTTCGGCAGGTTGAACAGCGGGCTGTCCGTCGCAGGTTCCGTCGCGAATACATCAAGCGCGGCACCGGCGACATGGCCCGATTTCAGCGCCTCTGCCAGAGCTTCCTCGTCCACCAGACCGCCGCGGGCTGCGTTGACGATGCGGACGCCCTTTTTGGTCTTGGCGATGTTCTCGCGCGACAGGATATTGCGGGTCTTGTCGGTCAGCGGCACATGCATGGTGATGAAGTCGGCCTTGCCCAGCAACTCGTCCAGCTCGACCTTCTTGACGCCAAGCTGATCCGCGCGCTCTTCCGACAGGAACGGGTCATAGGCCAGAACCTTCATCTTCAGCCCAAGCGCGCGGTCCGCGACGATGGAGCCGATATTGCCCGCACCGATCAGGCCCAGCGTCTTGTTGAAGACCTCGACGCCCATGAAGCGGCTTTTTTCCCATTTCCCGGCATGGGTCGAGACGCTGGCCTCCGGCAATTGCCGGGCGACCGCGAACATCAGTGCAATGGCGTGTTCGGCAGTGGTGACGGAGTTGCCGAACGGCGTGTTCATCACGATCACGCCTTTCTTCGACGCCGCCGGAATATCGACATTGTCGACGCCGATCCCGGCGCGGCCGATGACCTTCAGATTGTTGGCATTCTGGAGCAGTTTTTCCGTGACCTTGGTGGCCGAACGGATGGCGAGACCGTCATACTGACCGATCACTTCGGCCAGTTTTTCCTTGTCCTTGCCGAGTTCGGGCATGAAATCCACGTCGATTCCACGGTCGCGGAAGATCTGGACGGCGGTTTCCGACAGCTTGTCGGAGACGAGTACCTTGGGCATGTGATGTTCCTTTGGGTGGGACTGCGGGGAGGCAGCCCGTATTATGTTGGTTTGGGGGTGGTGCGCTGAAGCGCACCCTACGGGTCAGGACGGAATTGCGAGGTAGGGTGCGCTTCAGCGCACCAAGCGGTTCGGAAAGGCTGCAAGATGCAGGGCACGCTTCAGCGCACCGCCACACCCATCACCCCTGTGCCGCAATCTCTTCGTTGAACGCCCATTCGATCCACGGCAGCAGCGCCTGCACATCGGCGGTCTCCACGGTCGAGCCGCACCAGATGCGCAGACCGGCGGGCGCATCGCGATAAGCACCCATATCCAGCCCGACGCCTTCTTTCTCCAGCCGCTTTGCCACGGCTTTCGCGAAGGCTGCACCGTCTGCGATCCGGTCATCGGTGAATTTCAGGCAAACGCTGGTGGTCGACGCCGTCGCCGGATCCTCGGCCAGATTGGCGATCCAGTCACGATCCGCGCAGAAGTCCCAGACCGCCTGCGCATTGGTCGTCGCGCGGTCGATCAGACCCTGCCGCCCGCCGACCGACTTGGCCCATTCGAGCGCGACAAGATAATCCTCGACGCAGAGCATGGACGGCGTGTTGATCGTCTCGCCGCGGAAAATCCCTTCGATCAGCTTGCCGCCCTTGGTCAGGCGGAAGATCTTGGGCAGAGGCCATGCGGGCGTATAGTTTTCCAGACGCTCGACCGCGCGAGGGCTGAGGATCAGCACACCATGCCCGCCTTCGCCGCCCAGCACTTTTTGCCAGGAGAACGTCACCACATCCAGCTTGTCGAAGGGCAGTTCCATCGCAAACGCGGCGGAGGTCGCGTCGCAGATGGTCAGCCCAACCCGATCCGCCGGGATCGCATCGCCATTCGGCAGACGCACACCAGAGGTTGTTCCGTTCCAGGTGAACACCACGTCGCGGTCGAAATCGACCGTCGAGAAATCGACGATCTGCCCGTAATCGGCGGTCTGCACCTTCGCATCCAGCTTCAACTGCTTGACCACATCGGTCACCCAGCCCGCACCGAAGCTTTCCCAGGCCAGCATCTCGACCGGGCGCGCGCCCAGCAGCGACCACATCGCCATCTCGACCGCGCCGGTGTCGGAGGCGGGCACGATGCCAATCCGGTAATCCTCCGGCACGCCGAGGATTTCGCGGGTCTGTTCGATCGCCTGCGCCAGCTTCGCCTTGCCAACAGCGGCACGGTGCGAGCGGCCCAGAGGCGCGTCGGACAGCAGGTTCAAATTGTAATTGGGGATTTTGGCACAGGGGCCAGAAGAAAAGCGCGGATTAGCCGGGCGCGCAGCCGGTTGCGTATTCGCCATAACGTTACCCTTTCAGGCAAAAGCCCCTCGTTGGGGAGGGGTGTCCCGCCTCGGGACATACGCAAACCCCGTGGATACTGCAACAGGAAACTTGACCGTTATGTCGCCGCCGTATCAGGCTGGGTTACTCAGCGGCTCGGGCGCTGTCGTGACCTGCTGTGAACTGAAGCCTTGCGAGGCGGGCGTAAAGGCCGCCTTGTGCCACCAGTTCCTCGTGATTGCCCTGTGCGACGATCCGGCCGCTCTCGAAAACAATGATGCGGTCGGCGCTTTTGACGGTGGCCAGCCGGTGCGCGACGATGATCGTGGTGCGCCCCTCGGCCAGCTTCTCGACCGCCTTCTGAACAGCATATTCAGATTCGGCGTCGAGCGCCGATGTCGCCTCATCCAGCAACAGCACCGGGGCGTCGCGCAGAACGGCGCGGGCGATGGCGATGCGTTGTTTCTGCCCGCCTGACAGCATCAGCCCGCGTTCGCCCAGTTGCGTGTCGTAACCCTGCGGAAGGGCGGAGAGGAAATCATGCGCATTGGCGGCACGCGCCGCGGCCTCGATCTCCGTGTCGCTGGCATCGGGGCGACCGAAGCGGATATTCTCGCGGGCCGAAGTTGCAAAGATCACCGGGTCTTGCGGAACAAGCGCCATCGCCTCGCGGAAATCGACTCGTGCCATGTCGCGCAGATCGATGCCGTCCAGCGTCACCCGGCCCTGCAGCGGGTCCCAGAAGCGCTGGATCAGCTGGATCACCGTCGTCTTGCCAGCGCCCGACGGGCCGACAAGTGCAACCGTCTCTCCCGGCTGGATCGTCAGGTCGAGATCGATCAGCGCCGCGCCATCCGGGCGGGAGGGATAGGCGAAGCTGACCCCGTCAAAGCCGATTTCCCCGCGAACCGGGCGGGGCAGCGGGGAGGGGGCTGCGGGATCGGCGATGCTGTCGTCAGAGGCCAGCAACTCCGCCAGCCGCTCGGTGGCGCCTGCGGCACGCTGAAGCTCGCCCCAGATCTCGGACAGGGCGCCGACGGAACCCGCGACCAGCACGGCATATATGACGAACTGCACCAGTTCACCGACGCTCATCAGCCCGGCCTGCACATCGCGCGCGCCGATCCACAGAACGCCGATGATGCCTGCGCAGATCAGGAAGATCACGATCACTGTCAACGCGGCACGGGTTGCGATGCGGCGGCGTGCCGACAAGAAGCTCTCCTCCGTCACGCGCGCGAACTCGGCCCGCGTCGCGGTCTCGTGGGTGTAGGCCTGCACGGTCTGCGCCGCTTGCAGCGCTTCGGAGGCGGAGCCGGACGATGCCGCGATCCAGTCCTGGTTCTCCCGCGCCAGAACGCGGAGCCTGCGGCCCAGCCCGATGATGGGGATCAGGATCACCGGCACCAGCAGCAGGACCAGGCCGGTCAGCTTGGGCGAGGTCAGGAACAACATCACCAGCCCGCCGATCATCAGCAGCACATTGCGCAGCGCGACCGAGACGGAGGAGCCGACGACCGACTGAATGACCGTTGTATCCGTGGTGATCCGGCTGAGGATTTCGCCGGTGATGACCCGCTCGAAAAACGCGGGCGACAGGCCGATCACGCGTGAGAATACGGCTTTGCGAATATCCGCGACAACGCGTTCGCCCAGCCGGGTGACGAGGTAATATCGCAGCCCGGTGCCGAATGCGAGGCCGATGACGATCATCAATGCCGCCCCGAAATATTCGTCCAGAAGCGCCGATCCGACGTCGAAGCCGTCGACCACACGGCGGACAGCAAGCGGCAGGATCAGGCTGATCGTGGCCGTGGCGACAAGCGCGGCGAGGGCGGCAATGGCCATGCCCCGATAGGGCCGGATGAAGGGCCATAGCGCGGATAAGGCGCTGACGCGACGGCTGGAAGGGCGATCATCCTGAATGCTGGGTGCGCGTGCCATGCCTGCCTCTTATTGCGTTTGCCCCGGTTTAGGCGTCAGGGGCGGGGGCGGCAACACTCAAAGCTTGATTTCGCCCGATGACAAAGCGTCACGCAGCGCGTCCACGGCTTCGGCCAGACGTTCATCGACGATATGCAGATAGCGTTTCCAATCGTCGATATGCGATAATTCTTCGGCACCGTCCGAGATACCGCGAAGGGCGATCAGCGGCAGGCCGAATTGCTGACAGGCACGCAGCACGGCGAAACTCTCCATATCGACCATATCCTCGGGGATGGCCCCGTAGGCATCGCCGGACACGACATTCGCCCCGGTCGACAGGCTGACCGCCGGAATGCCCGGGATATGCAGGTCGAGTGGCAGCGTCGCGGGCTGGCCGAGCAGCGGGGTCACGCCTTTCTCAAACCCCAGAGGTGAGGCGTCGATATCGCGCCAACTGACTGACCGGGCCTGATAGACGGCACCCTGCTCAAGCCGCGCCGATCCGGCGGAGCCGAGCGAGACGACAAATGCAGGCAGCGCCCCCTTGCGTTCCAGCCGTGTCAGGGCCACGCCCATTGCCAAAGCCGCCTCGATCGGGCCAATGCCGGTCATCAGGGGGGTGATCCGTTCGCGCAGTGCCTTGCCGTATTCCGCCTCCGCCGCCATCACGAACAGGACCGGGACGCCGGATATTTCGGTCAGCGGCGGCAGATCGTCAGTCATGCTGTTTCCCCCGGGCGGGTGCTGGTGCGGGCCGCGGGACTCGAACCCGCACGGCCTTGCGGCCCAGAGATTTTAAGTCTCATGCGTCTACCATTCCGCCACGCCCGCAACCGTCTGGGAAGGCGTCATAAAGCGCTTCCCGAGCCCGGCGACACTATCATGACCCTCCGCTGGTGCAAGTCGGAAGGCGGGTGCCGGGGGCGCGTTTTCAGCCGTCTGCAAACGGGTCGGGATCATAGCCGACGCCGGTCAGGCTGAGCCCCTGAGGCGGGCAGACCGGGCCGCAGGAAGCACGGTTGCGGGCTTCAAGCGCATCCCTGACCTGATCGGGATGCCACGATCCCGCGCCGACCCGTTCGAGTGTGCCGACGATGCTGCGGACCTGATTATGCAGAAAGCTGCGGGCGCGCAGATGGAACCGGATTTCCTGCCCGGCGGGGTAGGGGTGTTCCTCGATGGTGATTTCGTCGAGCGTTTTGACCGGGGATTTCGCCTGACACATGGTGCTGCGGAAGGTGGTGAAATCATGCTGCCCTATCAGGTGGCGCGCGCCGTCCCGCATCGCCTGCACATCCAGCGGGCGCAGAACCTGCCAGACCTGACCGCGATCCGCCACCACAGGGGCGCGGCGCGCAATCAGCCGGAACGTGTAGCGGCGTTCGCGGGCGGAGAACCGGGCGTGGAAAACTTCCCCGACCTCTGCTGTTGCCGTGATGGCGACCGGGGCGGGCTTCAGGTGCCAGTTCAGCGCCTCTGACAGACGAAAACTGTCCCATTCCCGAACCAGATCGGCATGACATACCTGTCCAGTTGCGTGAACCCCGGTATCCGTGCGCCCCGCTGCGGCAATCCGCGCGCCATCGGCAAAACCGGGATCGAGCCGCGCCAGTGCTGCCTCTATCGTGCCCTGCACGCTCGGCTGATCGGCCTGTGCCTGCCAGCCCGCGAAAGGCGCGCCGTCATATTCGACACGAAAAGCGTAGCGCGGCATCAGTCCTGCTTGCGTCCCGCCTTGACGGTTTCGCGGATCAGGCTGGTCAGATCCTGCCCCCGGCGATCCTCAAGCGCGGCAGGACGCTCAGCAGCGGGTTCCCGAGGCTTCACGCCTTCGCGGGCAAGCCGGTCGCGCAGGACCTCCATCTCGACATCGAAATCGCTGCGACCGCCCTCGATCAAAGAGCGGGTGCGGGCGGCGAAATTGCCCTCAAGATCAGTGAGCAGCGCTTCGTAATCCGCCCGCGCCGACTGGTCTTTGGTCTGCGCATAGAGATCGGCAAATTTCGCCGTCGCATCGCGCGCGCCCATCAGGTAGACGCCCAGATAGCGGCGCGCGGCAGTCAGATCGCCGGGATCCTCCTCCACCCGCCGGAACAATTCGCGGGCGGTTTCGATAAAGACCTGCACCCGTGCCTCCAGCCTGTTGTCGCCGGCGCGGCGGATCGCGTCCTGCATGCCTTCCAGATATTCCTCGCCCTCGGCCACGATCCGGGCCACGCGGTCCTGTTGGAATGGGTCAATCCCTTCCATGCCCTTGTCGCGCATCGGGTCCGGGCCGAAGGCCAGATAGTGCAGCGCAACGGCGGCAACCCCGATCAGCGCGGCCCCGGCGAAGGCCCCCGGTTCCCAGGCCCCGACCGCGAGACCCAGCCCGGTCAGGATGCCCCCGAACAGCTTGCGCGGCAGTGACGGGCGGCGTGCGACGCGACGCGCGTCGTAAGCGGCCTCGGCCTTCAGCCCTTCGCGCGTCATGTAAGACCCGAGTGCCACGATGCCGAACCCCGCGAGATTGGTCACGAGCCCGAACGGGTCCTGCCAGAACGCGCCGATCAGAAACGGGATGGCGGCAATCGTGATCCACTTGACCCGCGATTCCAGCGGATGAACCGGCGCCCCTTTCGGTTGTGGAATATCCGGATCCTGCGCACCGGGCGAAAAGCGCCCGCCAAATCGTTTCGCCATGATGCTCCCCTTACGCGCCAGCCAGCGACGCATAAAGCGTCAGCAGGACGAGCAGATAGAATGACAGCCTCTGGGTCGCCTTCCGGGACATTGCTTTCTCCGTTTGCGGGTTAACGAACAGATGGGCCGGGCGTGCCGCGATTGCAAGCAAATGGCTCAGTAACTGCGGGTGCGGCGGTCGAACACCTTCTGCCCCATCATGGAGCCGACAAGGTCCACCATCAGCTTTGCGGTCCTTCCGCGTTCGTCGAGAAACGGGTTCAGCTCCACCAGATCGAGCGAGGTGACGAGGCCGGATTCGTGAAGCATCTCGCAGACCAGATGCGCCTCGCGGAAGGTCGCGCCGCCGGGGACCGTGGTGCCGACCGCAGGTGCGATTGCCGGGTCGAGGAAATCCACGTCGAGCGAGACATGCAGCAACCCGTTCTCCGCCTCGACCCGCGACAGAAACTCCTTCAGCGGCGCGACAATGCCCTGTTCGTCGAGGACGCGCATGTCGTTCACGGTGATCTCGGTTTCCTGCAGCGCTGCGTGTTCCGCCGGATCGACGCTGCGAATGCCGAACATGCAGATATTCTCACCGGGGATCGGGACGGGGAAATCCGGGAAGGGCGCAAAACCGGGGCGACCGGCGGCGTAGGCCATCGGTGTGCCGTGCAGATTGCCGGATGTCGTCGTCTCCGGGGTGTGGAAATCGCTATGCGCGTCCAGCCAGATCACGAAAAGCGGGCGGTTTTTTGCCGCAGCATGTTCCGCGACCCCGGCGAGCGTACCGAGCGCCAGCGAATGATCCCCGCCCATGAAGATCGGCATCCCGTCCCGCATCGCCCCGGTGGCCGCCTCGCGCAGCGCATTGGTCCAGCCAATGACCTCCGGCAGGTGATGTACCGCCGCGTTCGGGTGCGTCTGCCCGCCGGAGGAGGCGGGTGTCACGTCTCCGCGATCCTCGACCGTGTGGCCCAGCGTTTCCAGCAAAGCGCCCAGCCCGGCCACGCGGTAAGCCGCCGGTCCCATCAGGCAACCCGGCCTGCGCTGCCCTTCATCGACCGGCGCGCCGATCAGTATGCAATTGGTCATATTTTGTCCCCGTCAGGTTTTGCGCGAGGATAGGGCACAGCGCCCATGCGTGCCACCCTTTGACAGGCTGCGATCAGCTTCGCGTGCCCTGAAACCGCGCCTGCCATTCGTCGCGCTGCTCGTCAGCGATCTTGGCAAACAGGTTGTCGGGCACGGCGAATTCATGTCCGGGCTGAAGGGCGCCAAGCGCCGCCTCGACATCATCCGGCCATTCCGCCGGGCCGTTCATGGCCTCCCGCAGCTTGGCGGCGGCAAAGGGAATGAACGGGGTGGACAGCACCGCATATAGCCCGATCAGATTGAGGCCGAGCCGCACTTGCATCGCCGCCTGCTCCGGGTCCTCCTTGAAGGTGGCCCAAGGTGCGGCGGATTGCAGATATTCATTGCCGAGAACCCAGATCGCGCGAAGTTCGGCGGCGGATTTGCGGACTTCCATCCGGTCCATCTGCTCGGCGTAAGCGCGGATACGGCGGGTCAGGGCTGCGATCAGGTCACGCTCTGCCGTACCCCATTCGCCGCCCTCCGGCACCTGCTCGCCGAATTTCGAGCGGCAGAATTTGGTGATGCGGCTGACGAAATTGCCCAGCACATCGGCCAGATCCTTATTCACCGATTGCTGGAAGTTCTCCCATGTGAACTCGCTGTCGCCGCTTTCGGGTGCGTGGGACAGCAGCCACCAGCGCCAGTAATCGGCGGGCAGCAGCTCAAGCGCATCATCCATGAACACGCCGCGCCCCTGCGAGGTGCTGAACTGGCCGCCGTCATAGGTCAGGTAGTTGAACGACTTGATGTAATCGACCAGCTTCCACGGCTCGCCGGAACCCATGATGGTGGCCGGGAAGCCGAGCGTGTGGAACGGCACGTTATCCTTGCCCATGAATTGGGTATAGGTCACGTCCTCCGCGCCTTTGTCCGTTCGCCACCAGCGTTCCCAATCGCCGCCTTTCGCATCGGCCCATTCCGCCGTCGCGCCAATATATTCGATGGGCGCGTCGAACCAGACATAGAAGACCTTGCCCTCCATCCCCGGCCAGGGCTGATCGCCCTTCTGCACCGGCACGCCCCAGTCGAGATCGCGGGTGATGCCCCGGTCCTGCAACCCGTCGCCGTCAAACAGCCATTTCTTTGCGATAGAGGTGGTCAGCACCGGCCAGTCGGCCTTGCTGTCGATCCATTCCGCAATCTGATCGCGCATGGCGGACTGACGCAGGAACAGATGTTTGGTCTCGCGCACCTCCAGATTGGTGGAGCCGCTGATTGCGCTGCGTGGATCGATCAGATCGGTCGGGTCGAGCTGCTTGGTGCAGTTCTCGCATTGATCGCCGCGTGCCTTTTCGTAGCCGCAATTCGGGCAGGTGCCTTCGATATAACGGTCCGGCAGGAAACGACCGTCGTCGATGGAATACACCTGTTTCTCGCTGACCTCGCGGATCAGTCCGGCCTCGTCCAGCCGTCCCGCGAAATGCTGGGTCAGGCGATGGTTTTGCGGGCTGGAGGACCGGCCATAATGATCGAAACTCAGCCCGAACCCCTCGGCCAGCGCGGATTGCTCCGCATGCATCCGCTTGCAATACTCCGCCACCGGCTCCCCGGTTTTCGCGGCGGCGAGTTCCGCGGGCGTGCCATGTTCATCGGTCGCGCAGATGAACATCACCTCATGCCCGCGACCGCGCAGGTAACGCGCATAGAGATCGGCCGGAAGCTGGCTTCCGACCAGATTTCCCAGATGCTTGATGCCGTTGATATAGGGCAGGGCAGATGTGATGAGGTGGCGTGCCATGAATATTCCCGCATATGTCGACGGGTATCTAACCGCTGCTTATCCGATTTGAAAGAGTGCCGGATTTTCGTTCCAATCCGTTTTTACGCAGCAGGGCATGGACGAATTGGCAATTTTCTATCATAATAAAAATATATGCCAGAATGGTTCCCATGATGCGATCCTCGCTGATAGGTTTTCTGCTGTTTCTTTTTGCCGGTCCTGCTTTTGCAGAGTTTTCGGCCCAGCGGGTTCACATGAAGTTAGCCGCTCAGGGGTTTGAAAGCATAAATTTTTTCGAGAGCTCGCTTCATGTTACGGTTGAGGCGCTGCGTGGCGGACTACGTGTCGTCTTCGTCTACGATGCTGAATCGGGCGCTTTGATTGACGAACGTGTCAGTCAGATCAGTGCGCTTGATTCCCACAGCCGAGGCAACAGGATATCGCCGCGCAGCGGGACGATCACGCTGTTCGATATCCCCCGGCATGACAGCTCACAGCCTGTTGACCACGGGGAAACCGGCGGCTCTGGGCAGAAAACCGTCGGCCTACAGTTGCTTGGCGGTGAAGACAGCGTGAACGGGCAAGCCGTCGCCGCGGTCCCGAAGATCGCGGTCGACAACGCATCCGCCGCCGATCACCAGACCAACTCTCCGGAAGCTGGCCCGAAATGAACAGGCCCTCCTGACGGAAGGAAAACTGCTCCTGATCGCGCGCGCCTTCCGTCAACATTTCGGACAAAATTGATCGGTTGAATTCGGGGCCGGACATGAATTTGTGCATGTCTTGTGCGCCTGCTAGAAGCGGGGCCTGATTCCGAAACAGGTGGTCCCGTGGCCGAGCTTCCCCTCTCCCCCGTATTTGAACAACTTCGCAGCATTGCAAAAGAGCGCATTCTTATTCTCGATGGCGCAATGGGCACGCAGATCCAGCGGCTTGGTTTGTCCGAGGACGACTTCACCGGCCACGGCGCGGGTTGTGCCTGCCATATCCATTCTAACCATCCGCAAAAGGGCAATAACGACCTTCTGAACCTGACCCGTCCCGATGCCATCGAGGAGATTCACTACCTTTATGCGATGGCGGGTGCCGATATCGTGGAGACGAACACGTTTTCCTCGACCACGATCGCGCAGGCGGATTATGCGCTGCAGGACCGGGTGAAGGATCTGAATGCCGAAGGGGCGAGACTGGCCCGCAAGGCGATGGATCGCGCCACGGCTGAGGACGGGCGGCCGCGCTTCGTGGCCGGTGCTCTCGGGCCGACGAACCGGACCGCTTCGATCAGCCCGGATGTGAACAACCCTGGCTATCGCGCCGTGACCTTCGACCAGCTGGCCGAGGCTTATGCCGAACAGATCCGAGCGCTGATCGAAGGCGGCGCCGATCTGATCCTGATCGAGACGATTTTCGACACGCTCAACGCCAAGGCCGCGATCTTTGCTTGTGAGCAGGTCTTTGCGGAAAACAATCTGCGCCTGCCGGTCATGATCTCGGGCACGATCACCGATCTGTCGGGCCGGACGCTCTCGGGGCAGACGCCGACCGCGTTCTGGCACTCGATCCGCCATGCGCAGCCGCTGACCGTCGGGCTGAACTGCGCGCTCGGGGCGGAGGCGATGCGGCCGCATCTGGCGGAAATCTCGGACGCGGCGGACACGCTGGTCTGCGCATACCCCAATGCCGGCCTGCCGAACGAGATGGGCGAATATGATGAGACGCCCGAACAGATGGCCGCCCAGGTGGCCGAGTTCGCGCGTGAGGGGCTGGTGAACGTGGTTGGCGGCTGCTGCGGCTCGACCTATGATCATATCCGGGCCATTGCCGAGGCCGTTGAGGGCCTGCCCCCGCGTGAAATCCCCGAGAAAGAACCGCTGCTGCGCCTGTCGGGGCTGGAGCCGTTCATCAAGACCGACGATATTCCCTTTGTGAATGTGGGTGAGCGGACGAATGTCACCGGCTCGGCCCGGTTCCGCAAGCTGATTACCAATGGCGATTACGCAACCGCGCTGGATGTGGCGCGCGATCAGGTGGAAAACGGCGCCCAGATCATCGATGTGAACATGGATGAGGGGCTGATCGACAGCGAAAAGGCAATGGTCGATTACCTGAACCTGATCGCCTCCGAACCCGATATCGCCCGCGTGCCGATCATGGTGGATTCGTCCAAATGGGAGGTGATCGAGGCCGGGCTGAAATGCATTCAGGGCAAGCCCGTGGTGAATTCGATCAGCCTCAAGGAGGGTGAGGAACAGTTCCTGCACCACGCCCGTCTTTGCCGCGCTTACGGGGCGGCGGTGATCGTCATGGCCTTCGACGAGACCGGGCAGGCCGATACCGAAAACCGCAAGGTCGAGATCTGCACCCGCGCCTATGAGCTTCTAACGCAGGAAATCGGCTTCCCGCCAGAGGATATCATCTTCGACCCGAATATATTCGCCGTCGCCACGGGGATCGAGGAACACGATAATTACGGCGTCGATTTCATCAACGCCACGCGCCGCATCACCCAGACGCTGCCGCATGTGCATATCTCGGGCGGGGTCTCGAACCTGTCCTTCAGCTTCCGCGGCAACGAACCGGTGCGAGAGGCGATGCATGCGGTCTTCCTCTATCACGCCATTCAGGCCGGGATGGATATGGGCATCGTCAATGCCGGGCAGCTGGCCGTCTATGACCAGATCGATGACGAGTTGCGCGAGGCTTGTGAGGACGTGGTCCAGAACCGCCGTCCTGATGCGACGGAGCGGATGCTGGAAATCGCCGAGAAATATCGCGGCGAGGGCGGCGGCAAGGCCCGCGAGAAGGATCTGTCCTGGCGCGAATTGCCGGTTGAGAAGCGGCTGGAACATGCGCTTGTGAACGGGATCACCGAATATATCGACGCCGACACCGAAGAGGCGCGGCTGAACGCCGCCCGTCCGCTGCATGTCATCGAAGGCCCGCTGATGGCCGGGATGAACGTTGTGGGCGACCTGTTCGGCGCGGGCAAGATGTTTCTGCCGCAGGTGGTGAAATCCGCCCGCGTCATGAAACAGGCCGTGGCCCATCTGCTGCCCTATATGGAGGCCGAAAAGGCCGAGTCGGGCGAGGAAAGCAGCAACGGCAAAATCCTCATGGCGACGGTGAAGGGTGACGTGCACGATATCGGCAAGAATATCGTCGGCGTCGTGCTGGCCTGCAACAATTACGAGATCATCGACCTTGGCGTCATGGTTCCGGCGACGAAAATCCTGGAAACGGCCAAGGCGGAAAAGGTCGACGTGATCGGTCTGTCCGGGCTGATTACGCCCTCGCTTGACGAGATGGTCCATGTTGCTGCGGAGATGGAGCGGGAGGGTTTCGACCTGCCGCTGCTGATCGGCGGCGCGACCACCAGCCGGGTGCATACCGCGGTCAAGATCAATCCGCGCTATCACAAGGGGCAGGCGATCTATGTCACCGATGCCAGCCGGGCGGTCGGCGTGGTGTCACAGCTTCTGTCGGATCAGCGGGCGGAGTACACGGCGACAATCAACACGGAATACAAAGAGGTCGCCGAGAAATATAATCGCGGCGACAAGAACAAGAAACGGACCTCCATTGTGGATGCCCGCGCGAACCCGGTGCCGGTCGATTTCGCAAACTGGCAGGCGACGGCACCGAAATTCTTCGGCCCCCGCGTGATCGAGGATTTCGATCTGGCCGAGATCGCCACCTATATCGACTGGACGCCCTTCTTCCAGACATGGGAAATGCGCGGCGTCTATCCCCGCATTCTGGATGACGAAAAACAGGGGGAGGCGGCGCGGGCGCTGTTCGCCGATGCGCAGGCGATGCTGAAGCAGATCATAGCGGAGGACTGGTTCAAGCCGCGCGCCGTGATCGGCTTCTGGCCCGCGAACCGTGTGGGTGACGATATTCGCCTGTTCACCGATGAAGACCGCAAGGCAGAACTGGCCACGTTCTTTACGCTGCGTCAGCAGGTCTCGAAACGCGAGGGCAGGCCGAATGCCGCCTTGGCAGATTTCGTCGCGCCCGAGGGGCAGCCGGATTATGTCGGCGGGTTTGTCGTCACCTCCGGCCCGCAGGATCACGAGATTGCCGCGGCCTTCAAGGAGAAGGGCGACGATTATTCCGCGATCATGGTGCAGGCGCTCTCCGACCGTTTTGCAGAGGCGCTGGCAGAATTAATGCATACGCGCGTCCGTCGGGATTACTGGGGCTATGCACCTGATGAAAACCTTTCCAATGAGGATCTCATCGCGGAAGGTTATGACGGGATCCGCCCCGCACCGGGATATCCGGCGCAACCCGATCACACCGAAAAAATCACGCTTTTCAATCTTCTGAACGCGACGGAGGCAACCGGGGTGGAGCTTACGGAGTCAATGGCGATGTGGCCGGGGTCGTCGGTATCCGGCCTCTATATCGGGCATCCGGACGCCTATTATTTCGGCGTCGCAAAAGTCGAGGCCGATCAGGTTGAGGATTATGCGATGCGGAAGGGAATGGAGCAGCGTGTGGTCGAACGCTGGCTTGCCCCGGTCCTCAATTACGTTCCGGATAAGTAATACACTGAAGCTTGGTGATTTATTCTGAACTTATGAGAAAGGCCGCAACGATATTGCGGCCTTTCTCATTAAATCGAGCTTAGTTAACGGCATACTCGCCATGCGAGTTTACCGGCGCGTAAACCGGGGCTCCGCCATTCAGGATACGCACCCCTTCTTTCTTGCAGATTTCATTGGCGGCCTCAGTGGACATCCCGACCGGGTGCTGAACCGAGGTGTCGAAAAGAAGCTGTTCCAATGTATAGAGCTGGCACACAACGGGGCCTAACGCCGTTTCGACGACCACGGGTTGCGATGTAAGATCGTTTTTCGTTACGCAGCCGCTAACAGCAGCGACGGCGGTTGCGGCCAGCAAGGCTCTCATAATCATTTTCTTATTCCTGCCTTTTCTGAATTCTTGATATGACAATTCCGAATGCGGCTTTATGCAGGCCGCAATCAGAGCGCTAGGTATTGGCAAATGTATTCAACTTCAAGGTGAGCGAAGTGGCTAATGCCCGATTTGCAGGCCCGCTTCTGTCATCAACTTTTCGCTAGTTTCTTCGACCACGTCGCGAATGCGCTGCAAAAACGCATCGCGGCTTTCGCCCGGTTCGGCCTGCATTGGCTCCAAAAACTCGATGACAGCCCGACCGGACAGAACGGGAAGGCCCCGTTTTGGCCAGAACATCCCGCAATTCACCGCGACCGGCCACACCGGCAGTCCGGTTTCGATATGTAGCGTGCTTATACCATGCTTATAGGGTCGTTTTTCGCCCGGTCTGGTGCGTGTGCCTTCGGGGTAGAGGATCAGATGACCCAGCCCCTCGTCGGATGCCATCCGCTCGCGCACGGTAGCGATGATCTGGCCCATTGCGTCACGGCCCTTGCTGCGGTCGATCGGGATACATCCCGCACGGCGCGCATACCAGCCCATGATCGGAACGCGCAGAACCTCGCGCTTCATGACGAAGGCCCGTCTGCGCGCGGCATAGGCGATGGCGAGAATGTCCAGAAAGCTTTGATGTTTTGCGCCGATAAGTGCGCCCTCATTAGCTGCGGGTGGTGTGCCGCGTATCTCGACGGCGACACCCATGTGCCACCTCGCGGCGCGCAGCATATATCCGATCCAGACCGTCGCGACGCGATGCACGCCGCGTCGTCCCTGTCCCAGTTTCGTGACACCCCAGAGGCCGACGACGATGGTCGCCAGCGCGACGTGAATGTAATAGGTGATCGTGCCCAGATAGCTGAGAAAGCCCGGCTTTCCCGGTATGGGCGACAATCGCGCGGCCTGTGTTTCGTTCAGCAACGGAGAGCTCATGGCACCTCCCGCAGCATACGAAGTGCCGCCCATCTTGTCGCGACGAAGCCGACGCCTGCCGCGATGACCGGGATCAGAAGCGGCCACAGCCAGCCCCAGCCCTGAAAGCCCAGCCCGGTCAGGAAGCCGCCTGCCTGATCCATGCCGGGCAGCAGGGCGATTGCGATCATGCCCAGTATCGTGCCGATGAAGGCGCCGACTGCCGCGCGTCGGGTGAAGCGGCGGACGAAGGCTTGTGCGATCGTCACATCGCGCGCACCGATCAGACGCAGCACCCGGATCACCTGACCATTCGCCGCCAGCGAGGATTGCGCGGCCAGTGCCATCATCGCGGCACCCGCAGCCGCGATCAGTGCCAGTGACACCACGCCCAGCGTCCGCAGCCGTTTCGCAGCCGTTACCAATGGTTGCCGCCAGCGCGTGTGGTCGTCGAGAACGGCTCCGGGCGTCTCGGCCTCAAGCCGCAAACGCAAGCCGTCGGCGTCAAAATCTTCGCCCGATTCGCGGATCTCGATCAGGCGTGGAACCGGCAGTGCCTCAACCGGCAGGTCAGGGCCGAACCACGGGGTCAGAAGCGCATCGACCTCTTCCTCGGGCAGCATTCGCGCTTCAGCGATACCCGGCGTCTGGTCAAGAATACCCATGACGCGCCCGGTCAGGGTCTCGACCTCATCCGCAGGTGCGGAGACCCGGACGGTCACTGTCTGCGCCAGCGACTGCGACCAGCGATCTGCGAGCCGCCCGGTTGCAAAGCTGAGTGCGAGGGCGAAAACCGCCAGAAACGCCATCGCGCCTGCGGTCAGCAGCGTCAGCTGCGCCGTGAATCCGGTCGGCGGGACGATCCGGCCCGGCCCGGTATCGCGCCCAATCAGGCCACGCCAGAGGCTGCGCCAGTCGACATTGCTCAGTTTCCCGCTCATAGATCCGCCCCCGCCAGTTGGACCCGCTTGCCGGAAATGCGAAGGACGCGGGCCTGCACATCCATCTGACGCGCCGCCCGGATCAGGTCCATATCATGCGTCGCGATCAGCACCGGCTTGCCGGAGCGGTTAAGCTCGACCAGCAATTGCAGCAGCCGCAGCGACATTTCCCAATCAAGATTGCCCGTCGGCTCATCCGCCATCACGAAGTCGGGCGACATGATGACGGCACGCGCCAGTGCTACACGCTGACGCTCCCCCCCCGACAGCGAAGGCGGCAGGGCGCGCGCGTGAGAGGTCATGCCGACCCAGCCAAGCAGCTCCTTCAGGGCCTGCATATCCACAGGCTGACCGGCGACGGTTAGTGGCAGTGCGATATTCTCCGCCACGGGCAGGTGGTCCAGAAACTGTGCGTCCTGATGCAGCACCCCGACTTTCCGGCGCAGCATGGCGATGCCGTCCCGCGACAATCCGTTGACATCGTGGCCGAACGCGGTCAGCCCGCCCTTGCTGGGCAGCAGATCGGCATAGCAAAGCCGCAGGAACGTGGTTTTGCCTGAACCGGAGGGGCCGGTCAGAAAATGAAAGGACCCGGCAGGCAGGCTGAGATTCATGTCCTGCAAAAGGGTTCCGCCCTCGCGGTAACCAAAGGACAGCTCCTGCATTTCGATCAAGTCGGCCTCCGTCGCGTTGCCGTTTTGCCGCGGCGCTTGGAAGCCGGGCTTAGCGTTGATAGAACAGCCCTTGGTGGATTGCCAGAAACGGCGCAGCTTTTGAAGGACCCCGAATGCGGCTCATTTGCCCCCGTTGCAACACACGTTACGACCTGCCTGGCGAGATGATCCCGCCCGAAGGGCGCGAAGTCGAATGCTCTGCCTGCGGCAATATCTGGATGCAGACGCAGGCGCCGGTTTCGACGGTGGAAGGCACCACGATGGCGCAGCCGACCGGGCCGGTTTCGGCCGAGGTGGCGCATTTGGCAGTGGAAAACCGTGGCGTTGCCTCCGATCTGCGCAATGCTGCGAAGGCTCGATCAACCGAGGGGGAGGCCATTCGCGGCGATGCGCTAACGGCTGCCGATCTCGGTGAGCCGCCGAAATTGCAGCGCCCCTTGCCGGATGACGTGCTTGCGATCCTGCGCGAGGAAACCGCGCGTGAGCTTTCTGCACGTCGCGCCCATCGGGATGAAACCGCGCCGATCACATCTGATTTACCGCCGGTCGAGACGCTCAGCGATGAGCCTGAAATCGCTGCGGATGGCGCGGAGCTGGCCGCAAGCCAATCTTCTCAATCTGCTGGCGCGGCTGCCGGACCGCCTGTTGACGACGTCGATCCGCCAGCAGTGCAGCCACCCCCTGAGAGCGCGGCGGAACCGGACCCGTCACCGGAAGCCCTGCCTGGCCCCGAAACGCCGTCGCCCGATGATGTCGAATGGCCCGCAACCACCGTGATCGACCCCGATGATTCCGCGCCGCGCATTGTCGCCACGCAGGAAAAGCCGCGCCCGAAGCCGGACTTCGTCCCGATCCCGGCAACCGCCCCCCGGCGTGTTCTGAGCGATGACGTGCTGTCGGACGCAGAAAAGGCCGGGGAAACGCTTCCGCCCGTGAACTCACCCCAAGCCCCGGCGACCCGGCGAACATTGCCCGACCGCCAGCGCCGCCCTCTCCCGGATGCGGAAAAACTCGCAGCGACAATCCAGACTGAACAGCCTGCGTCGGATGTTGCTGGGGTGTCGGGGCAAGTGGCGACGCCTGCTGTGGGGCGGGGCTATGATGCCGGGTTTGCGCGCGCGATCATGGTGCTGGTGCTGCTCGTCATTGCTTATGTCGCGGCGGCGATCTGGTCGGACAGCGGGCAGGCCCCGGCGCAGGTGGCGATGGTGGTTGACCGGATAGACGCGCTTCGGGCCGATCTTTATGATGCCGCGATCGCCGTGATCGACCCTATCGCAGGGAGGGAATGATGCGCTTTGCCCCGATACCCGAGAGTTTGCCCACCACGGCCCCCTTCGTCGGGCCGGAAACGCAGGAGCGCGCGCGTGGTGCGCCCTATATCGCCCGGATCGGTGCGAATGAGAACGGTTTTGGTCCCTCGCCCCGTGCGATTGAGGCGATGGCGAAGGCGGCCCCCGATATCTGGAAATACGGCGATTCGGAGGCGCATGAACTGCGCGTGGCCGTGGCTGAACATCATGGCGTCGCCCCGGAGAATATCGCCATAGGCGAGGGCATCGACGGTCTGCTTGGCCTGCTGGTGCGGTTGCTGGTCGCGCCCGGGGATCCGGTGGTGACCTCTGACGGGGCCTATCCGACCTTCAATTTCCACGTTCTGGGCTTCGGCGGCGATCTGGTCAAAGTGCCTTACTCCGGCGATTACGAGCATCCTGACGCGCTTCTGACGCGCGCGGCAGAGGTCTCCCCCCGGCTGATCTATATCGCCAATCCCGATAATCCGATGGGGTCCTGGCACGATGCCGGTGTGATCGAGGCCATGCTGCCGCGCATTCCGAAAGGCAGCCTGCTGATACTGGACGAGGCTTACGCCGAGTTCGCCCCCGCCAGCGCCATCCCCGAGATTGACGCGAATGATGCGCGTGTCATCCGCATGCGGACCTTCTCCAAAGCCTACGCAATGGCGGGCGCGCGCGTGGCCTATGCGATTGGTGCGCCGGAACTGATCGCAGGGTTCGACCGCATCCGGAACCATTTCGGGGTCAACCGCGTCGGTCAGGCGGGCGCATTGGCGGCGTTTCAGGACCGTGAATGGCTGCGCAGCACGGTTGCGCAGGTCAGCAGCGCGCGGCTGCGCATCGGACAAATTGCCAGCGATAACGGCCTGACCGCATTGCCTTCCGCGACGAATTTCGTGGCCATTGATTGCGGCCATGACGGTGCCTTTGCCCGCGCCGTGCTGACCGGGCTGGACCGGATGGGGATTTTCGTCAGGATGCCGGGCGTCGCGCCGCTGAATCGCTGTATCCGGGTGTCCTGTGGTCCCGACGCCGCGCTTGACGCATTTGCCGCAGCACTGCCCGAAGCACTGGATTTCGCGCGGGCGCAGCAGAGGGCCGAGGCCGGTTAAAGCGCCCTGACAAGCCGATGCTTGACATTGCGGCCTTGTCGTCGATCACATTGCCGTTAAGCAAATGTCAAAAATAACCTGGATGAGGGACCGCATGGAGTTGATCAACACCATCATCGACAAGGCGAATGATCTGTTCTGGGGCTATATCCTGATTTATGGCCTGCTCGCTGTGGGCTTATTCTTCACGATCCGGCTCGGCTTTCTGCAATTCGTCCACTTCAAGGAAATGTGGCGCTGCGTGCTTGGCTCCGGCGAGACCGACAAGGACGGAATCTCGCCGTTTCAGGCACTGACCGTGTCGCTGGCCAGCCGTGTCGGCACCGGCAATATCGCGGGCGTCGCGGTTGCGCTGACGCTTGGCGGGCCGGGCGCGATCTTCTGGATGTGGATGGTGGCGCTTGTCGGCATGGCGACGGCCTATGCCGAATCGACGCTGGCCCAGCTTTATAAATCCCACGGTCCGAACGGCATGTATCGCGGCGGACCTGCGGCCTATATTTCCCGGGGCTTGGGTATGCCGTGGCTGGCCGCGATCTTTTCCGTCGCCCTGATCCTGTCCTTCGGGCTGATCTTCAACGCGGTGCAGGCGAACTCGATAGCCGAAGCCGTGGCGTTGCCGATCCAGAATTTTCTGGTCAACCAAGGCATGTTCGCCCTTGAACCCGAAAGCGGCATGAGCGCCTTCGTTGCCGCCAAGATCGTGATCGGCGTTGTCGTGGCGCTTCTGTCGGGCGTCATCATCTTCGGCGGTATCCCGTCCATTGCGCGCGTGGCCGAATTCGTCGTGCCGATCATGGCGGGGCTGTATCTGCTGGCGGCGGTGATCGCGCTGATCCTGAATATCGACCGGGTGCCGGGCATCCTGTCGGGCATCGTCCTCAACGCTTTCGGCTTGCAGGAAACGGTCGGCGGGGTGGCTGGCGGCGTCATTGCGGCGGCCATGAACGGGATCAAGCGCGGCCTGTTCTCGAACGAGGCCGGCATGGGCTCCGCCCCCAATATCGCCGCTGTCGCCACGCCTGCGCCGCATCACCCGTCAAGTCAGGGCTTCGTGCAGGCGCTTGGCGTGTTCATCGACACGCTGCTGGTCTGTACCGCGACCGCCGTAATGATCCTGCTGGCCGATGTCATCCCGTCGCAGGAACTGACCGGGGTGAACCTGACGCAGGCCGCGCTTGGCGATCATTTCGGCAATCTCGGTCAGATATTCGTCGGTGTGGCGATCTTCTTCTTCGCCTTCACGTCGATCATCGGAAATTATTCCTATGCCGAAAACGCCGTCATCCATCTCGGCGGCGGCAAAAACGGGATCATCGCGCTGCGTCTTGGCCTGATGGCAATGGTGATCTGGGGCGCGTCGCAAGCGGTTGCGACAGTGTTCAACTTCGCCGATGCCTCGATGGGGCTGATGGCGACGATCAACCTGATCGCGATTGTGTTGCTTTCGGGCACCGTGGTTGCCGTGACGCGCGATTACCTCGCCAAGCGCAAGGTCGGGGAGGAGCCGCAATTCAGCATCTCCCAACATCCCGAAATCGCCCCGGGCGTGAGCCGCGATATCTGGAGCTGACCTTTCCGCAATGATCTGCGCCTGCCCCGCATCAATGGGGCGGGCGCATCTTTTACCGTCCCGCATCCCGTGCTAAGCCGCCCGCGTAACGCAGGATGACGCCGATGACCGATCTCGAAACGCTTCGCTCCACCTATCTGGCCCGCGTGGCCGACGCCGCCGATGCCAGTGCTTTGGAAGAGGTCCGGCTGGCCGCTCTTGGCAAGAAGGGCGAGATCAGCCTGAAAATGCGCGAACTGGGCAAGATGACGCCGGAGGAGCGGCAGGTTGCCGGTCCGGCCCTGAACGGTCTGAAGGACGAAATCGACGCCGCGTTGCGCGCCCGCAAGATCGCGCTGGAGGATGAGGCGCTGGACGCAAGGCTGCGCGGCGAATGGCTGGATGTGACCATGCCGGGCCGCCCGCGTCCGCAGGGTTCGATCCACCCCGTCAGCCAGGTGATGGAGGAGGTCGCGGCGATCTTTGCCGATATGGGGTTTTCGGTTGCGGAGGGTCCGCAGGTGGAAAGCGATTGGTATAATTTCGACGCGCTGAACATCCCGCCGGAACATCCCGCGCGGCAGGAGCATGACACGTTCTTCATGCACCGGGCCGAGGGCGACGACCGCCCGCCCCATGTGCTGCGCACCCATACCTCGCCGGTCCAGATCCGTTCGATGCAGGAAACCGGCGCCCCGATCCGCATTATCGCGCCGGGCCGGGTCTATCGGATGGATATGGATCAGACCCATACGCCCATGTTCCATCAGGTCGAGGGGCTGGCGATTGGCAAAGATATTTCGATGGCCAATCTGAAATGGGTGCTGGAAGAATTCTGCCGCGCCTTCTTCGAGGTCGAGCAGGTCGAGCTGCGCTTCCGCGCCAGCCATTTCCCCTTCACGGAGCCTTCCGCGGAAGTCGATATCCGCTGCAGCTGGGAGGGCGGCAGCCTGAAGATTGGCGAGGGCGACAGCTGGATGGAAATCCTCGGCTCCGGCATGGTTCACCCCAAAGTGCTGGAGGCAGCCGGCGTCGATCCGACCGAATGGCAGGGCTTCGCCTTCGGCATGGGCATCGACCGGCTGGCGATGCTGAAATACGGCATCCCCGATTTGCGGGCCTTCTTCGAAAGCGACCTCCGCTGGCTCCGCCATTACGGGTTTGCAGCGGGGGATGTGCCGACGGTGTCGGGCGGGTTGTCGCGTTAGGTTATGGTGCGCGGCCATCATCGGTCCGCTGTGATCGCAATTCGGTGCATGGCCAAACCTCGCCGTCGCGGCTAGGCTGCGGGGGATATGCAGATAAGCGGGGCATAATGACCAAGCCACCCAGCGGAAAATCCAAGAAGCCGAAACCCGCCCAGACAGCAAAACGGGAAAAGCCGCCCGCCCCAGTGCCTGCTGTGTCTGAAGCGGCTGCGGTGTGTGATGAGGCGGATCAGGCGGTTTTGCAGGCGGCGGAGCAGGTTTATAAGCATCTGCTGGCGCGGGTGAAGGATTTTCAGAACACGCTGCCGGAGAACTATGAGCTTGGGATTCAGCTTGCCAATTTCGGGCGGGAACGTGCGGTTCATGTGCGTGGGATGGGGTTCCGCAATCCCAATATCATCGAGTTTTACGGGCTGCTGGACGGCAAGACGCAGGTGGCTGTGGTCCAGCATGTCTCACAGCTTAATTTCATGCTTGTGGCGGTTCCTCCGGCGGCGGAGCAGGCGCCTTACCGGATCGGGTTCGGGGCGGAAATTTAACCCCCGATACCGATGACAAGGGGCGGGTGTGGCGTTATCGTCCGGCGCATAGTCTTTTTTCGCGAACAATGCCCAGCCGGAGAGCCAGCATGACGAAACCGACGACGCTAATAGCCTATGCTTCAGCATTTCTTGGCGCCATCAGCCTGTTCGGGTTGGTCGATGCCGCGCGGGTGAGCGAGGGCGGATCGGCAGCGGGGGCTGTGACGCAGGCGTTTCTGATGCCGCTTCTGGGGATCGCGGCGGCGACGTTTCTGGCGCTGACCATTATCGGCGTATCGCGGCGGCATCTGCGCAAGCCTTATGGTTGGAACAGCGAGAGGACGGAACAGAATCTGTTGGATTTCGGACTCGCCCTGACCTGCTATTTCGGGGTTCTGGCGCTGATTTCCTATCTGCTCGCCCTGTTGCTGCCCGGCTGGGTTGGCACGGCGGGGCCTGCGACGGCGCGGTACTGGCCGTGGTTTCTGGCGGTTCCGTGCCTGCTGATCGGGGCGTTCGGGCGGCGCAACAAGCCGGTATGGCTGGCTGCCGGGGCGATCTTCGCGACGGTCGGAATATTCACGGGCTGACGCTTTTCTTTATATAAATTCCCCCGATAGCGTCGCAAAATTCGAGGCTGAAAACGGTATATGCGGCCCGTATGATACCCGTATGATAACTGTATCACACGCGTATATACGCCGTGCGCAGGTCTTGGCTCGGCCGTCGGACTGACTGGCGGGAGTGGTCATTAATGACTTCAGAACGCTCGACAACAGAACCGATTTCCCGCATATCCGCCGCAATTAAACAGGAGAGGTTTTGATGGAATCCATCAGTAATTTTGTCGGCTGGATTAACGGCATTGTCTGGGGTGTGCCGATGATCGTCCTGATCCTCGGCACGGGTCTGTTCCTGCAAATCCGGCTGGGCTTCATGCCGATCCGCAAGATCGGATACGGGCTGAAAATGGTGCGCCGCAGCCGGGTGCCGGATGATATTGCAGACGGGGACATCACCCCCTTTGCGGCGCTGATGACGACGCTGTCGGCCACCATCGGGACGGGGAATATCGCCGGTGTCGCCACGGCCATAGCACTTGGCGGGCCGGGGGCTGTGTTCTGGATGTGGATGACCGCATTCGTCGGCATGGCCACGAAATATGCCGAGGTCGTCGTCGCTGTGAAATACCGCGAGATCGACGACAGGGGTCATTTCGTCGGCGGCCCGATGTACGCGATCCGCAACGGTCTGGGCGCGAAATGGGGCTGGCTGGCCGCGGCCTTTGCCGTGTTCGGCGGGCTGGCGGGTTTCGGGATCGGGAACATGGTCCAGTCCAACTCCATCTCCGAGGCGATGAATACGGCCTTCGGTCTGCCCGGCTGGGTCAGCGGTGTTGTCATCGCCGGGCTGACCGGCGCGGTCATTCTGGGCGGTATCAAGCGGATCGGCGCTGTCGCTGAAAAGCTGATCCCGGCGATGGCGGTGATCTATGTCGTTGCGGTTCTGATCGTGTTGCTGCTGAACCTGACCGCGCTGCCGGGGGCGCTGATGACGATCATCACATCTGCATTCTCGCCCACCTCGGCTGTTGGCGGTTTCGCAGGTGCTGCGGTCATGCACGGCATCCGCTACGGGGTCGCGCGCGGGATCTTCTCCAACGAGGCCGGTCTGGGGACCGCCGGTATTGCGCAGGCGGCCGGGTCGACCCGCGATCCGGTCTATTCCGGCATGATCGGCATGATGGGGACATTCATCGACACCATCATCATCTGCACCATGACGGCGCTGGCGATCATGGTCACCGGCGTCTGGAGTTCCGGCGAATCCGGCGCGGCCCTGTCGGCGGCGGCGTTTGAGAGCGCGCTGCCCGGTTTCGGGTCCGAATTGCTGGCGCTGCTGCTGTCGGTCTTTGCCTTCACCACGATCCTCGGCTGGGCGTTTTACGGCGAGCGGTGCTGGGCCTATCTGTTCGGCACCAGAGCCACGATGCCGTTCCGCATCCTGTGGACGGTTGCGGTTTTCGTGGGCACCGTTGTGACGCTCGATTTCGCGTGGCTGGTGGCGGATACGCTGAATGCGTTCATGGCGATCCCGAACCTGATTTCGCTGATCGCGCTGTCGCCGGTCATCGTTGCGCTGACAAAGGAATATCTGCAACGCAACGAACGGGGCTGAGTTTTCGGCCTGCGCGGGGTTGACGCCCCGCGTTTCGGAGGATTGAAGGTTCTGAACAACGCCTGTCCCCTGACGGGGGCGGGCGCAGATCATTAAGGTGCGCCATGAAATTCACCCTGTCCTGGCTGAAAGACCATCTGGAAACCGATGCTTCGGTGGAGGAGATCGGCCGCGTTCTGACCGATCTCGGGCTGGAAATCGAGGAGATCATCGACCCGGCGGCGCGGCTGCGCGGCTTTACCATTGCCAAGGTGGTATCGGCAGAGCAGCATCCCGATGCCGACCGGCTGCGGGTGTTGCGGGTCGCGACGGATGAGGGCGAGAAGCAGATCGTCTGCGGCGCGCCCAATGCGAAGGCGGGGCTGATCGGGGTGCTGGCGAAGCCCGGCGATTATGTCCCCGGCATTGATGTCACGCTGAGCGTCGGCAAGATCCGGGGCGTGGAGAGCCACGGCATGATGGCCTCCGAGCGCGAGCTTGAGCTGTCTGACGAGCATGACGGGATTATCGAGCTTCCCTCGGGCGAGGTCGGTCAGCCCTTTGTGGACTGGCTGGCGGAAAACGCGCCGGACAAGATCGATCCGGTCTTTGACATTGCGATCACGCCGAACCGGCCCGATGCGCTTGGCGTGCGCGGCGTGGCGCGGGATCTGGCGGCGCGTGGTCTTGGGGTGCTGAAGCCCCTGGCCGAAGCGCGGATCGAGAGCGGGTTTGCGAGCCCGGTCAACGTGACCATTGATCCGGCGATTGCCGAGAAGGCGCCGTTCTTTGCCGGGCGCGTGGTGCGTGGGGTGAAGAACGGTCCGTCGCCGGAGTGGATGCAGAAGCGGCTGCGGGCGATTGGTTTGCGGCCGATCAATGCTCTGGTCGATATTACGAATTACTTCACCTACGACCTGAACCGGCCGCTGCATGTGTTCGATGTGGCCAAGGTCTCGGGTGACCTGCATTTGCGGGGCGCGAAGGCTGGTGAGACGCTGGTGGCCCTGGATGACAAGGAATATGTCATGCCGGAGGGGGCCGTGGTCATCTGTGACCGGAACGGCATCGAGTCGATTGCCGGGGTGATGGGCGGTGCCGCGTCAGGTTCTCAGCCCGATACCACGGATGTGTTTATCGAGGCGGCGTATTTCGATCCGATCAGCACGGCGGCGACGGGCCGGGCGCTGAAGATCAATTCCGATGCGCGGTATCGGTTCGAGCGCGGGATTGACCCGGCCTTCACGCTGCCGGGTCTGGATCTGGCGACGCAGATGGTGCTGGATCTTTGCGGGGGCGAGGCGTCGGGGCCGGTCACGGCGGGCGCGGTGCCGGATCATGCCCGCGCTTACCGGCTGGATACCGACCGCGTTGTCAGCCTCGTCGGGATGGAGATCGACGCGGAGGTGCAGCGCCGGACGCTGGAGGCTCTGGGTTTCCGGATGGAGGGCGATCTGGCCCATGTGCCGAGCTGGCGGCCCGATGTGCTGGGCGAGGCCGATCTGGTCGAGGAGGTGGCGCGGATCGCCAGCCTGACGCGGCTGGTCGGCAAGCCGATGGCGCGGCCTCAGCCGGGTGTGCCGCAGCCGATCCTGACGCCGTTGCAGCGGCGCGAGGGTGCGGCGCGCCGGATGGCGGCGTCGCTTGGGTATAATGAATGCGTGACCTACAGTTTCATCGACGCTGCGGCGGCGGCTCTGTTCGGGGGCGGTGATGATGCGGTGCGGCTGGAAAACCCGATCAGTTCGGAGATGACGCATCTGCGACCCGATCTGCTGCCGGGGCTGCTGGCGGCGGCGTCGCGCAATCAGGCGCGTGGCTTTGCGGATATGGCGCTGTTCGAGTGCGGGCCGGTCTTCTCGGGCGGGGAGCCGGGGGATCAGGCCTTGCGGCTGACGGGTCTGCTGGTCGGTGCGGTTGCGCCGCGCGATGCTTACGGCTCACGCCGGGTGGTGGATATTTATGACGCCAAGGCGGATGCGGAGGCGGTTTTGTCCGCCATCGGTGCGCCGGCGAAGTTCCAGATCGACCGCAAGCTGGATGGCTGGTGGCATCCGGGTCGGTCGGGCAATATCCAGCTTGGCCCGAACCGGCTGGCCACGTTTGGTGAGGTGCATCCGAAGGTGCTGCGCGAGATGGATGTGAAGGGGCCTGCGGTTGCGTTCACCATCCATATTCCGAACGTGCCGCTGCCGAAATCCAGCGTACCGACGCGGCCTGCGCTGAATGCCTCTGACCTGCAAGCGGTCGAGCGGGATTTCGCCTTTGTCGTCGACGCGGATGTCGAGGCGCTGAAGCTGGTGAATGCCGCTGCCGGGGCCGACAAGGCTTTGATCGAAAGCGTGCGGGTATTCGACCAGTTCGCCGGCGAGAAGGCCGAGGCGCAGATGGGGGCGGGCAAGAAATCCGTGGCGATCACGGCCCGCCTGCAACCGCGCGACAAGACGCTGACCGATGCGGAGATCGAGGCTGTGGCGGCGAAGATCGTCGATAAGGTTTCGAAAGCGACCGGCGGTGTGCTTCGGAGCTGATGCTGCGCGCCGCCAAAGTACCCGGCCCGGAACAAGGGGCGTAGCGCCGCCGGGCCAGCGGGCGTCCGCCCGTCATGTCAACGAAATGCATTGCATGATGGGCGGACGCTTCTTCGCCGATCCACGCCGAACGACCGTTCAACGAAACTGCACAATAAAGCGCGTCACGGGTAAGCCGGCAGCGTCAGCCCGCGGTCGGGCTCTGGCCCTCTGTCGCGCCGCCCGGCGGGTGAAGGCGCAGCCGCGTATCCTGCTTCATCAGGGCGTCGACCCAATCCGCCTCGCTGGTGAAATCATGCGGCACCTGATCGGCGCTGCGCCCGCCGGAGAGGGATTTCGAGGCGAAGAAATCGAAGCCGTAGAGGTCCAGCCGCGACAGGCCGGAGCGCAGCAGCAACTCGATCAGCATCGCGCCGGTTGTGGGCGGGGCGGAGAGCTGGGATTTCAGGGCTTCGTAATCGGCAAGCGGGTGCAGGTAGAAGCCGGGGGAATGGGCGCTGCGCCAGTCCAGCCGCTTGCGTTTATGTGACATCCACAGGATGCGGGCCGGGTCGATCCGGCGGCGTTCCGTCCGGCGCAGCCTTGTGGCGAGGCCGAGCCAGTCGGTGCGGGTGCCGTGGCTTTCGGCGCTTGGCATCGGGGCGAGGTTGATGCGGATGACGAGGTCATGCCCGTCGATCTCCGCCCCCTGCTGCCCGTCGGCAAGGGCGCGGGCATTGCCGATAAGTGCGACGCTTTTGCCGGTCGCGGCGGCGAGCAGTTCCGTCTGCGGGACGGACAGCGTCGCCAGCATCTCCTCATTGCGCAGGAAACGCGCGGTATAGAAGCGCAGCGGCGTCATGCGAGCAGCTTGCGGTAGACGTTGACGATGGCGCGCGCCTCGCCCTCGATGGCGTGGTTTTGGGTGACATGGGCGAGTGCGGCGCGGCCTGCCGCCTCTCGTGCAACCGGATCATCCAGCCAGTGCCGGACCGCTTCTGTCAGGGCGTCCTGCTCGTCGGTGGCAACCAGAGAGCCGGTTTCACCGTTGCGGATCAGGGTTTCAAACGCGCCGACGCGGGAGGCGACGACCGGCACGCCGCAGGCCATCGCTTCCAACGGGGTGAGGCCGAAGCCCTCCCATCTTGCCGGAGCGACGAAAAGGTCGAGCGCCTGATAGTGACGGACGACGTCTGCCCACGGCAATTCGCCCAGAAAGTGAATGCGGTCGGTCAGCCCGGCGGCGTCGATCTGTTTTTGCAGATCATCGACGAATTCCTGATTGTCGCGGGTGATGCGCCCGGTGAAGATCAGTTGCGCCTTGGGGTGTGCGTGGAACAGGGTCAGCGCGGTTTCGACCAGCAGATCGACGCCTTTCTGCGCGCGAACCCGCCCGAAACAGCCGATCAGCACCGCATCGGGGTCGAGGCCGAGTTGCTGTCGCAGGGCGCGCTTGTCGGCGGTCGGGTGAAATACCTGCGTGTCGACGCCGTGGAGGATCACCGTCGCGTCACGCTCCAGATAGGATGCGGCCTTGGGCGAGGTGGCGATCAGCGCGTCCTGCTGGCGGATCAGCCATTTGGTGAAGCCGGTATGATGCCGCTGCGCGGCTGAGGTGAACAGCAGCCGGTAGCGCCGCCGCAGGAGATGGCGGAACACCAGCCCCAGCAGCATTTCCGTATTGCGCCGCGCATGCCAGACCCGCCAGCGGTCGCGGGGCAGGGTGGCGGCTCGGCTGAGCGGGATATGCGGCAGTTCCGGCGGCAGGCCGGGGCCGGTGGCGCGGATGCCGATCATCTGCGCCTGCACCGGGATCAGCCGCACCACGGTCGCGGTCACGCCGGAGAGGCGGCGTTTCAGGTTCGGGGCGACGACCTCGATCTGGTCGGGCTCAGTCATCCGGGGCCTCCGGTGTCAGGAAATACAGGGCCAACCCTATTGCAAGCGGGATGGTGAAGAACAGGAAGAGGATCGAATAGGCCTCTGCCGGTGTCGCGTTCTCGGAGGCGAGACGATAGACCGGGCGGGAGGCGAATTGCAGCACGCCGGTGCCGCCGATGGAGAACATGTTCAGGAAGGTCACGCCCCGGCCCACAAGATGCGGCGGCAGGAAGGCGCGGCCATGCGCGATCAGCAGCACATAGGATGCGCCTGAGAGCCCGACGAGCGCCAGAAGCGTGATCGAGATGGCGAGGCTGACGGCGGTGAACAGCCACAGCATGCCGATGACGATGACGGTGGCCGCGGTCCCCATCAGAATGGTGCGCCGGACGGAGCCGACCAGCGAGACCAGCGGACCGGCGAGGTAGTTGCCGATAATCATGGCAATGCCCATCATCAGCGTCGCGAAGCCGATCACGTCGCTGCCGACGCCGTACACCTCCTCCAGATACGGTCCTGCCCAGAGGCCACGGATGGCGGCGGATGCGCCGTAATTCACCATGAACAGCGGCAGGATGAACCACAGTGCGCGCAGGCGCAGAATATCGACGAGCCGTCCCGCCGGGTGGCTGCTGTCAAGCCGGTCGGGGTCGCGGACCACGGCGAATTCCGCGACTGCGACGGCGACGGTTGCGGCCACCATCCACCATGTCGCCTCGCGCCAGCCGACCCAGCCGGCGAACGCCTCCATCGGGGAGGAGGAGAGGATATTGCCGAGGGAGCCGACGGCGACGAAGGTGCCGGCGAGTGTGCCGAATTCGCGTGGGCTGAAGTTGCGCGCGAAGATGTAATAGGCGGACATCAGGGCGGGCGAACAGCCGATCCCGATCAGCGCCATCGCGATATGCAGGTGCCATGCGGTCTGGGCGAGGGCAAAGACCGCTGCGCCGAGTGCGGCGACCAGCATCAGCCCCGCTGCGGTCCGGCGCGGGCCGAAACGGTCCAGCCAGCCGCCGACGGGGATCTGCATCGCGGCGAAGCAGAAGAACCAGATACCGGAGGAGACGGCGAGATCGCCGGGATCGGCGCCCAGCTCCTCGCGCAGCACCGGGCTGAGCACGGCCATGAAGGCGCGGTAGAACTGGCTGAGCGTATAGCCCAGCACCAGCACCCAGATCCCGGTGGAAAACTTGCGCATCAGACGCGGACGAACTGGTCTTTACTGCCGTCGAACTGGAATAGCGAGCCGTCGGCGATGTCGTGGATCAGGCCGTGCAGGGTCATGCGTCCGGCCTCGACCGCCTCGCTGATGAAGGGAAAGCCCATGAGGTTTTCCAGCGAGACCATGACCGCCTCGCGTTCAAGCGCCGGGATCTGCTCGCTCTCCGGCAGGCCGGAAACGCGGTCATAGCTGGGGCGGAGGATGTCCATCCAGCGGCCCACGAAGCTCGATTCGTCCTCAAGCTCGGGTGCTTTGCCCGAACACATGGCGTGACACCCGGCGACGCCGCCGCAATTGGTGTGACCCATGACGATCAGATGCGCCACCTTCAGCGCGGTCACGGCGTATTCAACCGCCGCCGAGGTGCCGTGCTGGTGGCCGTCCGGCGTATAGGGCGGCACGAGATTGGCGATATTGCGGTGAATGAAGAACTCGCCCGTATCCGCGCCGAAGATGGAGGTCACATGCACGCGCGAATCGCAGCAGGAAATGACCATCGCACGGGGGTGCTGGCCGTCCTCGGCCAATCTTCCGTACCAGGCGCGGTTTTCCGCGAAGGTGGTGGCGTGCCAGCCATGAAAGCGGCTGACCAGATATTGCGGCAGTGGCTTGGCGTTATGCATTTTGCTTCCTTTGGTTCTGCACCAGCAATAGGCTGTGATTGTCTCCAATTCGAGCGATTTTTCCCGTGCCCGGAAAGGAAATCGCAACCCCGCTTGTCCAGTCTGCCCTCATGTGTGGGCCCATGAGGTGAGTTGATATGGGGAATATTGCTGCAATAGCAGTGGCTGAGCCGGTGAGCGTCGATGCACGCCACCTTCAGAAAATCGTGCGTGAGTTGGGCGAGGAGGCGGCGGAGCGGATCATCACCCGCACGCTGCATCAGGTGCTGATGTCGGTTCAGATGCTGTGCCGTTTCGCCAAAACCGATGCGGTCGAGGAAACCGTGTCGCAGGCGGAGCGACTGTCGCGGCTGTCGCGGCAGGTCGGGCTGGTCTCGCTGGCGGCGGTCGCGGGGGAGACGGCGATCTGCGCCCGAAGCGGCGACCGGGTGGCGATCGCCGCCCTGGCCGGGCGGGTGGAGCGGGTGGCGAACAGGTCGCTGAACGAGATCTGGGACGGAGTCTGCTGATCGCTTGCCGCGCGCTGCCGCTGGTGCCATGCTGCGCCGCGAACAGTGCCGAGGCCGAGATGACCCCTGAATTTGCCAATGAAACCGATGATGCCCGCCCGATCTGGCTGGTGCGCGATACGCTGCCGGAAGGGCTGGACGCCAATGCGCGAAGCTGGGCGGAGGCGACAGGGTTTTCCGGCAAGGCGGGGCAGATTTGCCTGATACCGGGTGCGGACGGGTCTTTGTCGGGCGCTCTGGTCGGGCTGGGCGCGCCATCCGCGCGTCCGGCGCGGCAGCGTTTTGTGCTGGCCAAGGCTGCGGCGGCTTTGCCAGCGGGCGCATGGCGCGTGGCGGACTGGCCGGACGGGGTGGATGCCTCGGAAACCGCGCTTGGCTGGCTGCTGGCGCAATACGGTTTTGGCCGCTATCGCAAGGCAGAGGGGGCGAAAGCGCGGCTGGTTGCACCTGACGGGGTCGATGCGGCGCGGCTGATCGCGATGGCGGACGGCGAGTTCCTGACCCGCGATCTGATCAACACGCCAGCAGCGGATATGGGACCGGACGCGCTCGAAGTCGTAGCGCGGGAGGTGGCAGCGCGGCACGGGTTTGCAGTCTCCGTCATCGCGGGGGAGGATCTTCTGACGCAGAATTTCCCGATGATCCATGCGGTCGGGCGTGCCGGGGCGCAGCCGCCACGGCTGATCGAGATGACGCGGGGTGAAACCGGCCCAACCCTGACACTTGTCGGCAAGGGGGTGTGCTTCGACACGGGCGGGCTGGACATCAAACCCGCTGCCAGCATGAAGCTGATGAAGAAGGATATGGGCGGGGCCGCGACGGTGCTGGGGCTGGCGCAGATGCTGGTGGCGACGGGTGCAGCGGATGGTATCCGGCTGCGGGTGTTGATCCCGGCGGTCGAGAACGCAATTGCCGGGAACGCTTTCCGCCCCGGTGATATTCTGACCAGCCGGAAAGGGCTGACGGTTGAAATCAACAATACCGATGCCGAGGGACGCTTGGTGCTGGCCGACGCCATGACCTATGCCTCCGAGGATAAGCCCGACTGGCTGGTCAGCATGGCGACGCTGACCGGTGCGGCGCGGGTGGCGCTCGGCCCCGATATTCCGCCGTTCTACTGCGACGATGACAAGGCGGCGGAGGCGATTTATCGGGCCGGGGAAACCTTCTGGGACCCGGTCTGGCGGATGCCGTTCTGGGAACCCTATGAGGAGATGATCGAGCCCGGTATCGCCGACCTCGACAATGCGCCGTCGGGCGGCATGGCGGGTTCCATTACGGCTGCGCTGTTCCTGCGCCGTTTTGCCGAAGGGGCGGGGCGATACGCGCATTTCGATATCTACGGCTGGCAGCCGGCTGCTGCGCCGGGGCGCACGAAAGGTGGGGTGCAGCAGGGCGCGCGGGCGCTGCTCGGCGCGCTTCCGGGGTTGCTGGCATGAGCGACCGGCGGATGACCCCGGCGACGGATCGGGTGGCGCTGAGCGCGCTGCGGGGACAGGTCGATCGGGCCGTCTATGTGGAAGGGGAGGCCGCGCGGATTGCAGTGCCGCTGGCCGAATTGCTGGCGCAGCCGGATGGGGCGCGCGACCGGCAGTTGAATTTTGGCGCGGATGTCTCGGTGATCGAGCGGCGCGAGGCCTGGGCTTTCGTGCAGGCGGTGCGGGACGGGTATTGCGGATGGGTGTCAGAGGCCGATCTGACGGTGGAGATGCCCGCGATCACCCACAGGGTCAGTGTACCAGCGACGCATATTTACCCTGAACCCAATATGAAGCTGCGGGAGATCGGCTGGCTGTCGCTCAATGCGCGGCTGTCGGTCGTGGAGATACGGGACGGGTTTGCGCGGCTCTCGACCGGGGGCTGGGTGCCGATGCAGGCGATTTCGGACGGGTTTGCCGATGATCCGGTGTCGGTGGCGGAAACGCTGCTGGGCACGCCCTATCTGTGGGGCGGAAACTCGCGTGGCGGGATAGATTGCTCCGGGCTGATGCAGGCGGCGCTGCATGGCTGCGGGATCGCCTGTCCGGGCGACGCGGATTTGCAGGAGGCGGCGTTTCAGCCGGTGGAGGAGGCGCTGCGCGGCGATCTGCTGTTCTGGCCGGGCCATGTCGCGATGGCCTGCGGTGACGGGCGGATGGTTCATGCGACGGCGTGGCGGATGCGGGTGATCCATGAGGATATCGCTTCGGCAATCGCCCGGATCGACGCGGCCGGGGATGGTCCGTTTCGCGGGGCGAGGCGGGCTGGTGGAGTTGCTATAGCCTTCTGAGGGTTTCTGTCCCGCGTGGCGCGGCCATTTGAGAATCAGACGAACGCCGGGTGAAAGGCGACCTCGCCTTGAGGGATATCGCCGTCAAAGGACAGCGCCATGAAATATTCCGGCGGCATGTTTGGCAGGATCAGTTCCGGTTCAGGCCGGAAGCCAAACCGCTGATAATACACCGGATCGCCGAGCAGAACGCATCCCTTGCGACCGGCGCTGCGCATCCGGGCCAGCCCCTCGCGGATCAGGGCCGAGCCGATGCCCTCGCGCTGCCGCCCCGGTGTGGCGGAGACGGGGCCGAGGCCGATCCAGCCGTGATCCTCGCCGTCTATCGTGATGGGTGAAAAGGCGACATGACCGATGATCGCGTCCTTTTCAACGGCGACGAGGGACAGCAGCAGCGCACCGGCGTCCCGCAGCCCTTCGATAATCTGCGCCTCCGTGCCGCTGCTGTGTTCCATCGGCGCGAAGGCTTCGGTGGTCAGCGTGGAAATGGCGGCTTCATCGCAGGGTTGTTCGGGGCGGATTTGCATGGCGGCACTCACAGGTTGAACACGCGGTCGGGCTGCACCTCGCCGCCGAGATAGCGGCCGATGCAGATGGCGCGGGCCTCGTGGCTGACCCAGACGATCTCGCCGAACTCTGCCTGTCCCAGCACCTGACCGGGATTGCCGTTGCGGATGCGCAGCGCGCCCTGTTCGGTGGCGCGCATCTCCGCCAGGTCGGTCAGGGCGGATTGGATCGGCAGCAGGCGGGTTTCGATCTCTGCCTGATTGGCGCGGTCGATCAGGTCGAATGGCACGGCGTCGGCGACTTCGAACGGGCCGGACCAGACCCGGCGCAAGCTTGCGACATGGCCGAGGCAGCCCAGCTCACGCCCCAGATCGCGGGCGATGGCGCGGACATAGCCGCCCTTGCCGCAAACCATGTGCAGGTCGGCGTCGTCGCTGCGGGCCTCGATCAGCGACAATTCGTCGACATAAAGCGGGCGGGGCTGAAGCTGCACCGCCTCGCCGTCGCGGGCGAGATCATAGGCGCGCGCGCCGTCGACCTTCACGGCAGAGAAGGCGGGCGGCACCTGCATGATGTCGCCGGTGAAGCCGGGCAAGGCGTCGCGGATGGCCTGCGGATCGGGACGGCTGTCGGCGCGGCGGAGCACTTCGCCGGTGGCGTCGTCGGTTGTGGTCTCCGCCCCCCAGTTGACGGTGAAATCATAGGCCTTGAGTGCCTCGGTCAGCAGCGGCACGGTCTTGGTCGCCTCGCCCAAGGCAACCGCCAGAACCCCGGTCGCGTCAGGGTCGAGCGTCCCGGCATGGCCCGCCTTTTTCGCATCGAGCGCCCAGCGGACCCGGCCCACCACGTCGGTCGATCCGATGCCCGCCGGCTTGTCCACGATCAGCCAGCCCGAAATATCGCGGCCCTTTTTGCGTGCCATTTGGCCCTCCTGTCAGAAGGCTGCGCGGATAGCGCCGGGCTTAGCCGCCGTCAACCAGCCCGATGATCGGCCCCATTGACCAGCCGAAATCCGAACGGTTCAGCGACGGCGCGTGCAGCCGGGAAATTGATCCATCGAAATACAGCGCATTGCGCGCCCCCAGCCCGTCACGGAACAGCCGCCCGAAGGTATGGAAATTCACCGGCCGGTCGGAGATTGCAAACCATGCGGTCTGCCCGTCCGCCGAAACCCCCACCCCATTGCGGACATAGACGCTGTCGGAGTTGACGAGGAAACGCGGGTGCAATTCGCCGTCGATAACCAGCATCGGGCCGGATTGCGTGGCGATCCGGCATTCCGGGTTTGTTGCCGCGAAAGCCCGGCTCTCGATCACCTGAAACGGCTGCGCGCCGCCTGTGCAGAACACCCCGTTCGGCAGCAGGCCGAAATTGCCGCCGCCGCCGCCGGTCACGAGTTGCCCGCGCGTATCCTCGCCGGATTTATACAGCCCGACAGGTTCGTAATCTGAATGGAACATCCCGGCATTCATCGCGAACACCAGATCCTGCCCGTCGGGCAATGCCGCGCGAAGATTGCTGAAATTGCGAAGCTTGTTGCCGTCCGCGTCCTCCAGCCACAGCCCCAGCCGGGGTTCGTCGGCTGCGGTCAAGGTGCAGATCGCATAACCCTGGCCGTCATGCTCCATCCGGCTGCATTCCGCAGCATCGCCGGGCAGGGCGAGCGCCAGCACTGCGCCTGCCGCGACGCCCAACCGGCAGAGCAGCCTAGTCCAGATCGTCATCTTCGGCCTCGATATCCCGGCGGACCCGCTCATCAGCGAACATGCGGCGGGTGTCGTCCATGCGGTCGAAGGTTTCATCCAGACGGAAGCGCAGCTCCGGCGCGTATTTCAGGTTCAGCCCTTTTGCGACGAGGTGGCGCAGCTCGCGCGCATTGCGGCGCAGCGCATCCAGAGCCTCATCGGCCTCGTTCCCGCCAAGCGGCATGACGAAGGCAGTCGCGACCTTCAGATCGGGGGAGGCGCGGACCTCCGCCACGGTGATGGAGTGGCGGTTGAGATCGGGGTCATGCACCTCTGCCCTGAGCAGCAGCTCGGAAAGGCGGTGACGGATCAGCTCGCCCACGCGAAGCTGACGTTGCGAGGGGCCGGGGCCGGTGTGAAAGCGGTTCTGTGCCATGCCCGAAGATGTAGGGGGTTGGGCCGCGCCCCGCAATGGACTAAGCGACATGGAAGCATTGAATGGAGGCGCAGATGGAAAAGCCGGGGATCGTCATAACGGGCGTATCGGGCCGCATGGGTCAGATGCTGGTCCGCGTGGTCAGCGAGTCGGATGCGGTCCGGCTGGTCGGCGCTGTGGAGCGTAAGGGCAGCGACTGGATCGGCCGCGACCTGGGGGAGGCTATGGGCGGTCAGCCAAGCGGCATTCTGGTGACCGACGACGCGGTCAGCGCCATTGCGCGGGCGCAGGCGGTTATCGACTTCACCACGCCCGAGGCGACGGTTGCCTTTGCCGAACTGACCGCGCAGGCACGCGCGGTGCATGTGATCGGCACGACCGGGCTGTCGGCGGAGGACATCGCGGCAATCTCGCGCGCGGCACGTCACGCGCCCATCATCCGGGCGGGGAATATGAGCCTTGGCGTCAATCTGCTGACCGGGCTGACCCGCAAGGTTGCCGCCGCGCTTGGTGAGGACTGGGATATCGAGGTGGTCGAGGCGCATCATCGCCACAAGGTCGACGCGCCGTCCGGCACCGCGCTGATGCTGGGCGAGGCCGCGGCAGAGGGGCGTGGTGCGACGCTTCCCGATCTGCGCACCCCGGCACGGGAAGGGATCACCGGCGAGCGGAAGCCGGGGACCATCGGTTTTTCCGCCATCCGCGGCGGCGATGTGGTCGGGGAGCATGATGTGATCTTTGCCACGCAGGGCGAACGTGTGGTGCTGCGCCATCTGGCGACCGACCGGGCGATCTTTGCGCGCGGCGCCTTGCGGGCGGCGATCTGGGGGCAGGATCAGGGGCCGGGCGAATATGACATGATGGATGTGCTGGGGCTGAACTGAGCGTCGGCCCTGCCCGAAGCAGGGACTTGCGCATCGGTTCACGCTCTTGGCCTTCACCGCCGAACGGGCTAGGACAGCCAGCAAAGATCAGGGGATCACGATGAGCATGGACAAGACCTTCGACGCCGCCTCCGCCGAAGCCCGCATCAGCGCCGAGTGGGAAGCGAAGAACGCCTTCGCCGCCGGTGCCAATGCCAAGCCGGGGGCGGAGACCTTCGCGATGATGATGCCGCCGCCGAATGTGACCGGCAGCCTCCATATCGGCCATGCGCTCGACAACACCCTGCCGGACATCCTCGCCCGCTGGCACCGTATGCGCGGATATGACGTGCTGTGGCAGCCTGGTCAGGACCATGCGGGTATTGCCACCCAGATGGTCGTGGAACGCAAGATGGCCGAAGCCGGGGAACCGGGCCGGCGCGAGATCGGGCGCGAGGCCTTTGTCGAGAAGGTCTGGAACTGGAAGCAGGAATCCGGTGACACGATCATGAACCAGCTTCGCCGGCTGGGCGCATCCTGCGACTGGTCGCGCAACGCCTTTACCATGTCCGGCGCGCCCTCAGCCCCGGAAGGGGAGCAGGGGAATTTCCACGACGCCGTGCTGAAGGTTTTCGTCGATCTCTACAACAAGGGGATCATCTATCGCGGCAAGCGGCTGGTGAACTGGGACCCGCATTTCGAGACCGCGATTTCCGATCTGGAGGTGGAGAACCGCGACACCCCCGGCCATATGTGGCATTTCAAATACCCGCTGGCTGGTGGCGAGACCTATGAATATGTCGAGCGGGACGAGGACGGCAATGTCACGCTGCGGGAAACCCGCGACTATATCTCCATCGCCACGACGCGGCCCGAAACCATGCTCGGCGACGGCGCGGTTGCCGTTCACCCCGATGATGCGCGTTACGCCCCCATTGTCGGCAAGCTGTGCGAAATCCCCGTCGGGCCGAAGGAACATCGCCGCCTGATCCCGATCATCACCGATGAATACCCGGACCCCGATTTCGGCTCTGGCGCGGTCAAGATCACCGGCGCGCATGATTTCAACGATTACGGCGTCGCGACCCGCAACAATATCCCGCTTTACGCGCTGATGGACACCAAGGGCGCGATGCGTGTGGACGGGCTGTCCTATGAGGAAAGCGCCGAGATCGCGACGCGCGCGGCCAATGGCGAGGATGTGGGCGATGTGTCGAACGTCAACCTTGTCCCCGAGCAGCTTCGCGGGCTGGATCGTTTCGAGGCGCGCAAGCAGGTGATCGACGAAATCACCGCAGAAGGGCTGGCTGTCACCGATGCCGAAGGCGCGGCTGTGGTTGAAGCGAAAAAGATCATGCAGCCCTTCGGTGACCGCTCCGGCGTGGTGATCGAGCCGATGCTGACCAATCAGTGGTTCGTCGACACGCAACGCATCGTCGGCCCGGCGCTCGACGCGGTCCGCGACGGCCGCACCCAGATCCTGCCCGACCAGCATCGCAAGGTCTACGAGCACTGGCTGGAAAATATCGAGCCGTGGACGATCTCCCGCCAGCTTTGGTGGGGGCATCAGATCCCGGTCTGGTACGGGCTCGATCTGGAAATGCGCGGCTTCACCGATGACGAAGGCGACGGCGCTCTGGACGAGGTCGAACTGCTGGAACTGCTGATCGACGGGCTGGTGCAGCGCGGCGATTATCACCACGCCGCCCCGCATTTCGAGGATGTGATCGAGAAGTTCCGTGACGACATCGCGGGCCTGCCGCAGCCCTTGGAGGTCAGCCGGGTCGTCGAGGTTGCCGACCGGGACGAGGCGGTTGACGTGTTCAGCCGCAGCCTTGCCGAATACAACCTGTCGCAGGACCCGACCAAGCTGGTCTACCCGGTCTGGCGCGACCCCGATGTGCTGGACACATGGTTCTCCTCCGGTCTCTGGCCCATCGGCACGCTCGGCTGGCCGGAAGACACGCCGGAGATGCGGAAATATTTCCCGACCGACGTGCTGGTCACCGGCTTCGACATTATCTTCTTCTGGGTCGCCCGGATGATGATGATGCAGCTTGAGGTGGTGGGCGATGTCCCGTTCCACACGGTCTATGTTCACGGGCTGGTGCGCGACGAAAAAGGCGCGAAGATGTCCAAGTCGAAGGGCAATGTCATCGACCCGCTGACACTGGTGGATGAATACGGCGCCGACGCGCTGCGCTTTACCCTGACCAGCATGGCGGCAATGGGGCGCGACCCGAAGCTGGGGCCGAAACATGTCGAGGCGAACCGGAATTTCGTCACCAAGATCTGGAACGCCACCCGCTTTGCCGAAATGAACGGCGTGCGCGGCGGCTCCGACCGTCCCAACCCCAGCCACACCGTCAACCGCTGGATCATCAGCGAGGTCGCCCGCGCCACCCAGGCCACCAATGAGGCGCTTGAAACCTACCGCTTCAACGATGCCGCGAACGGGCTTTACGCCTTCGTCTGGGGCAAGGTCTGCGACTGGTATGTCGAATTCGCCAAGCCGCTTTTCGACGGTGAATATGCCGATGAAACCCGCGCCACAATGGGCTGGGTGCTGGATCAGTGCTATACGCTGCTGCACCCGATCATGCCGTTCGTGACCGAAGAACTCTGGTCCCTGACCGGCGACCGCAAGTCCATGCTGATCCACGGCGACTGGCCCGAGTTGGGGCGTGACGTCATCGACGCCGATGCTGACCGCCAGATGAACTGGGTGATCCAGCTGATCGAGAATATCCGCTCCGCCCGCGCCCAGATGGGCGTCCCGGCAGGCGCGCGGATCGATCTGATCGTGACGGAGGCTGACAGCAATGCGCGCGCTGCCCTCGCCGCCAATGCGCCCCTGATCGAACGCCTCGCCCGCGTCAATGCCCCGCAGGATGGCACGGCAGGCAAGGGCATGATCGCGGTCTCCGCCCCCGGCGCGTCCTTTGCGCTGCCCATTGGTGACGTGATCGACGTCACCGCCGAAACCGCCCGGCTGGAGAAGAACGCGGCCAAAACCGGCAAGGATGCCGAAGGGCTGCGCAAACGCCTCGACAACCCGAAATTCGTCGAGAACGCCGATTTCGAGGTGATCGAGGAGACCCGCCAGAAACTCGCCGATCTGGACGAAGACCTCGCCCGGATCAATGCCGCGCTGACGCAGCTCAAGGCGATGTAATGCACTGGTTCGAGCGGATCGCCCAAAGGCGCACCGACGAGGCGGAAGCGAAGGGCGACCTTCGCGGCCTCGCGGGCGAGGGCAAACCGCTCGACCGCGCCCGCCTGCGCGAACGCGCCGAAGACGTGCTGCACCGGATGATGTCCGATGGCGGTTTCGTCCCCGAAGAATTCCGCATCCGCAAGGAGGTGGAGGCGAAGCGCGCCGCCCTCGATCAGATCGACGACCCGGAGGAGCGCCGCGCGCTGCAACGCAAGATCGCGCTGATGGAACTCAAGGCCAACATCGCCACCGATGCGCGCCGCGCCGCCGCGCGCGACTGACCCCACGGCTCATTCATCCTGGCTGAAATATCCCGGGGGTGCGGGGGCAGCGCCCCCGCGTCACCTCAAACCGGGATCAATCCGGCATCAGCATATATCCCGCACCGCGCACCGTCTGAAGATAGCGCGGTTCTTTCGGGTCAGGCTCGATCTTGCGGCGCAGCCTTGTGATCTGCACGTCAATCGCGCGGTCCGATCCATCCGCCTCCTCTGACGGGGTCCGGCCGAGATCCTGCGTCAGGTCGGTGCGGCTGACCGGCTGACCCGGTGTCTCCGCCAGACGCCGCAGCAGCGCGGCCTCGGTCCCGGTCAGGTGGATATGGTCTTCGCCATCGAACAGCTGGCCACGCTCGGTGTCGTATCGCAGGGACCCGAGCGTCATGAATTTCGGCCCCGCCGGCTGGGCCTGCGGGATGCGGCGCAGGATGGCGGAGATCCGCAGCAGCAATTCGCGCGGCTCGAACGGTTTTGCCAGATAATCATCGGCGCCAGCCTCCAGCCCCGCGATGCGGTCCTCCGTCTCGCCGCGTGCGGTCAGCAGCAGGATCGGGGTGGTCAGGCGGCGGCGCAGGTCGCGGGTCAGCGCGATGCCGTCCTCGCCCGGCATCATTACATCCAGCACGATCAGATCGAATTCCAGCCCGCGCAGGATCTTGCGGGCATGGGCTGCGTCCGACGCGGTCGAGACCAGAAAGCCGCTTTTGATCAGAAACCGCTGCAACAGGCGGGAGATGCGCGCGTCATCATCGACGACGAGGATATGGGCGGTGTCTTTCATCTCCGATCCCGTCACTCGCGGGTCTCTGCATTGCGCATTTCGCGGAACTGGCGCGCGCCGCCTTCGTCCATCATCGCCTCCAGCACCATGCGGAACCCGGCCACGGCCTGCGGCCCGGCGGCGCGATAGGCGGCGCGGACACGGGCGCGTTGCGCCTCTGACAGGCGCTTTTCCAGCTCGGAGCCGGCCTCGCTCAGGAATAACTGCCGTTCGCGCCGGTCGCGGCGGCCCACACGCGATTCGACCAGCCCGTCTTCCAGCAGCGTCCGCAGCACCCGGTTCAGCGATTGCTTGGTCACGCTGAGGATATCCAGCAGGTCAGAGACGGTCAGCCCGGGTTTGCGGGCGATGAAATGCAGCGCCCGGTGATGCGCGCGGCCATAATCCATCCCGGCGAGGATCTCGTCCGGGTCCGAGGTGAAGGCGCGATAGGCAAAGAAAAACGCCTCGATCCCGCCGCGAATCTGGTCGTCGGTCAGGAACAGCAAATTCTCCGGCCCCTGCTCGGTCACGGGTTTGATCGCCGGGTTTTTCATCGGACCTCCAGTCATTGCCCAGATTGTTTTACGTCAGCCTTGTTGACTTTCCAAGAATCAATCGGTAGCGAGATGCCAGTTATTCGCAAGATTCCGTCCGTTTTCGGCAGGTCTTGGCAATATTTCGAAACAGAAGCAGCAGGAGGCGCAGATGGAAGGCGCTTATGACGACCGCGACGGCAAGATCTGGATGAATGGCGAATTGTTGGAGTGGCGCGATGCCAAGGTCCATGTGTTGAGCCATGCGCTGCACTATGCCTCGTCCGTTTTCGAGGGGGAGCGTTGTTATGACGGCAAGATTTTCAAGGGCCATGAACACTCGCTGCGGCTGATCGAATCGGGCCGTCTGCTGGACATGCCGCTGCCCTATTCGGCTGAGGAAATCGATGCCGCGAAAGAGGCGGTGTTGAAGGCGAACGGGTTCACCAATGCCTATGTCCGTGCCTTCGCCTGGCGCTCTTCCGGCCCGGATATGGGGGTTTCGGCCCGCCGCAACCCGGTCAGCGTCGCCGTCGCCGCGTGGGAGTGGGGCAGCTATTACGGGGATGCGAAATGGCAGGGCGCGAAGCTGGATATTGCCAAGTGGAAGCGCCCCAGCCCGGAGACGATCCCGACCGCGGCGAAGGCTGCGGGGCTGTATATGATCTGCACCATGTCGAAACACGCGGCTGAGGCAAAGGGTTGTTCTGACGCGCTTTTCTATGACTGGGAGGGCTATGTCGCGGAGGCGACGGGGGCGAATATCTTCTTCATCAAGGATGGGGAAGTGCATACGCCGCTGGCGGATCGGTTTCTGAACGGGATCACCCGCCAGACGGTGATCGAGATGTTGAAGGACAAGGGCTATACGGTCCATGAGCGCCGGATCAAGCCGGAGGAGCTGGACGATTTCAGCGAGTGCTGGCTGACCGGGACGGCGGCGGAGATCACGCCGGTCGGGCAGATCGGGGATCATCATTTCCAGGTCGGGCAGATCACGCGCGATATATCCGACGCTTATGAGGCGCTGGTCCGCGCGTAAGCGCCGGGCCGACGACAAGGGTTTCCGGGGCGCTGCCCCGGACCCCGGGATATTTCCGCCAGGGTGAAAGCGCGTGGCCTGACAAATTGCCGCGCTTTCGCATGGGTTGAAACAAGTGTAGAAACGCAACCATGATTGGATCGTTTCGCACCGCTTTGCCGTTCTGGATGTCGCTGGGTCTTGTGCCGCTGGCGGTTCTGGCTGCCGTTCAGGGCGGCTGGTGGTGGGTGCTGATGCCGGTCTACGCCTGGTACATGGTGACCGGGCTGGATCTGGTGCTGGGGCTCAATGAGGAGAACCCGGATACGGAGACGCCGGTTGACCAGCTTTTCTGGTATCGCGCGATCACGGTGATCTGGTTTCCGGTGCAGTTCTGCCTGCTGTTCGGGTTGATCTATTACACCACGCGATCCGGGCTTTCGGGTTGGGAGAAGCTGGGGCTGTTCTTTGGCCTTGGCGTCGCCACCGGCTCGGTCGGGATGGTTTATGCCCATGAATTGCTGCATCAAAAGCCGCAATGGGAACGTTGGCTGGGCGATCTTCTGCTCGCCTCGACCCTTTATTCGCATTTTCGTACCGAGCATCTGCTGGTTCATCATTCATGGGTGGCGACGCCGCGCGACGCGGTTTCGGCGCGCTATAATGAGGGGTTCCACCGGTTTTTCTGGCGCGTGCTGACCGAGGGGCCGCGCAGTGCGTGGCGGGCCGAGAGGAATTTTCTGGCCCGCGCCGGACGGCCTGTGACCGACCGGCGCAATCCGTTCTGGCGCTACGCCGTGCTGCAACTGGGCATGCTGCTTCTGGCGCTTTTGCTGGGTGGCTGGCAGGGATTGCTGCTGTTCGTCTGGCAGGCATTTATCGCGATATGGCAGCTTGAACTGACGAATTATGTCGAGCATTACGGGCTGACCCGGCGCTATCTGGGCGAGGGGCGTTATGAGCATGTCCTGCCGCGCCATAGCTGGAATGCCTCGCACAAGGCGTCCAACTGGCTGCTGATCAATCTGCAACGGCATTCGGACCACCATTACAAGCCGGATCGGCGGTTTCCCCTGCTTCAGACTTATGACGAGGATGAGGCGCCGCAGCTTCCGTTCGGCTATCCGGGAATGACGTTTCTGGCGATGATTCCGCCGTTGTGGCGGCGGCGGATGAACCCGCGTGTGCGGGCGTGGCGGCGGCAGTTCTATCCCGATATCGAGGACTGGACCGATTATAACCGCGGGACATTTCCTATGCCGCGAAAGGCGCTTTGACGGGCCGCACCGGGCGTGCACGGACGGTACACGGCGCGTACACAGGGCGTACACAGGCTGCGGGCGTTGCGTGTTGCGCCGTGACGGGCGAGAAATGACCTATGGTTTCACAGGGCGGGGGAGGACCGTGCGCCGATGACGACCGCCGAGGATCTGCCGGTTATCGCAAGCTTCTGGTACGGCTCCGATCTGTCCTGGCTGGAGGCGCTTTGCATCAAGTCCTATCTCGATCGCGGTCATCGCTTCATCCTTTACACGGCTGAACCGCTGGCCGGTGTTCCAGACGGAACCGAGACCCGGCCTGCCGCAGATATTCTTTGGCCGCCGCCATTCGATATCAGCGACAATGACCGGCTGCGGGTTGCGGTGTTTTCGGATATTTTCCGGCTGCGCATGGTGCAGTCGACCGGGTTTATCTGGGTCGATCTGGATGCCTATTGCCTTCGCCCGTTCCGGTTCGGGACGCCCTATGTGTTCGGGCGGGAGGGGAATGCGATCCCAAGCGGCGTTTTGGGCTTGCCGCCGGATTCTCCGGCGCTTGCTGAAATGCTGGGCTTTGTCACATCGGAAAACCCCTCGCAACCTTGGCGGGGGGCGCGCCTTCGCAAGCTTAACGCCCAGCGTGTCGCGCGGGGTGAACGCTGGGGGATCGAGGATTTGCCCTGGGGTTGCTCTGGCCCGAAAGCCTTCGGGTATTTTCTGGCGCAGTCTGGCGAGGATGGTCATGCCATGCCGGTGGAGGTGTTTTACCCTTTGACCAAGGCGGAGCTTCGGAGACTGCACGACCCGAATGTCGCGACGGAGGATATCGAGCGTGACGGCGTCCATTCCGTGCATGTCTACGGGTTTCAGCGCATGATGATCGCGACGGAATATGCGGGGCTTCCGGTGCCCGGATCATATCTTGAGCGGCTTTGCCGCCGGCATGATGTCGATCCACATGAGCAAAGGATGGTCGCGTTGGACTGGATGCTGCAGAAGCGGGAGCGGATGCGGAGATGATGCGGCGCGGCGCGGCGTGGCCGCCGGTCCGGTCGCGCTTGCCGGAGAGAAAAAAAGCCCCGCCTTCGACTGAGGGCGGGGCAAGTCTGTCCGGGCCCAACGAGCGGGGCCGACGGACATGGCGAAACTGGTGGAAAGGGATCAGTTCGGACGTTCGTCCATTTCATCCCGGATCTGCTGGCGCAGCGCGTCGATGGGCAAGAGCTTGCCTTCGCGTTTGAAATGCCAGTAGGTCCAGCCATTGCAGGACGGCGCGCCTTCCAGCTTGGCGCCGACCTGATGGATGGAGCCCTTGACGTCGCCGCCCGTGACGCTGCCATCGGCGCGGACCTTGGCCTTGTGGCGGTTGCCGGCGGAGTAGAGTTCTTCGCCCGGACGCAGCATCCCGCGTTCGACAAGCTGGCCGAAGGGGACGCGCGGTTCTGCCCGCTTGCCGGTGGAGGTCGCCAATGCCTCTGCATGGAGGCGGCGGATGCGGGACATGCGCTTGCTGGCGGCCTCGCGATAGCCGGATTCACGCTCGATGCCGATGAAGTCGCGGCCGAGCATCTTGGCGACCGCGCCGGTGGTGCCGGTGCCGAAGAACGGGTCGAGCACCACGTCGCCGGGATTGGTGGTGCCGATCAGCACGCGATGCAGGAGCGATTCGGGTTTCTGCGTCGGGTGGGCCTTGTTGCCCTGATCGTCCTTCAGCCGTTCGCCGCCATTGCAGATCGGCAGCACCCAGTCGGAGCGCATCTGCACCCCTTCGTTCAGCGATTTCAGGGCTTCGTAATTGAAGGTGTATTTCGCGGATTCCGATTTCGAGGCCCAGATCAGCGTCTCATGGGCATTGGTCAGGCGCTTGCCACGGAAATTCGGCATCGGGTTGGATTTGCGCCAGATCACGTCGTTGAGGATCCAGAAGCCCTGATTTTGCAGCTCGGCCCCGACGCGGAAGATGTTGTGATAGCTGCCGATGACCCAGATCGCGCCGTTGGGTTTCAGCAGGCGGCGGGCGGCGGCGAGCCACTCGCGGGTGAAGCTGTCATAGGCGGCGAAGCTGGAAAACTGGTCCCAGTGATCGTCGACCGCATCGACGCGGGAATTATCGGGCCGGTGCAGATCGCCCTTCAGTTGAAGGTTATAGGGCGGGTCGGCAAAAATCAGGTCGATGCTGCCCTCTGGCAGGGCGTTCATCGTCTTTATGCAGTCGCCTTCCAGAATCTGGTTCAGCGGCAAACTGCGCGCGGACGCGGTCTTAGCTTCGTTCATCTCTGCCTCTCGAATTGCCGGATTTTTCCGGTCTGCTCTGGGGCAATGATGATTCAGGGTTGATTCGGCGTCAATTTATTTATTTGAATCAGCAGCTTGCGTTTTTGTCTTTACACAAGATATTGTGGACGGGTGCGAAGCTGCGCCGATGATGTGGGGTCACGCCCAAGGCGATCAGCGCCTGTTTATGCGCCTTGGTGGGGTATCCGGCGTTGCGTTCCCAGCCATAGCCGGGAAACTGTTGCGCCAAATCCACCATGATCCTGTCGCGTTCGGTTTTGGCGAGGATCGAGGCCGCTGCGATGCTGAGGCTGCGCGCGTCGCCCTTGACGATGCCGCGGGCGGGGACGGTGAGATCCTGCGGGATCATGTGGCCGTCGACCAGCGCGAAGTCGGGGCGTTGCCGCAGCCCGGCCACGGCCCGGCACATGGCGAGATGCGCGGCGCGGAGGATGTTGAGCCGGTCGATTTCCTCGACCGAAGCATGGGCGACCGACCAGTCGGCGCTGTCGCGGATCAGTTCGGCGATGGCGCTGCGGCGCGCGGCGCCGAGCTTTTTCGAATCGTTGAGCCCTTCTGGAATCTGCTTTGCATTCAGGATGACGGCGGCTGCGGTGACCGGACCAGCAAGGGGGCCGCGCCCGACCTCGTCGATTCCTGCGACGAATTTTGCGCCTGCGGAGTGGGCATCACGCTCGAAAGACAGGTCCGGGAGCGTGTTTTTGGCATAAGAATCTATATTTTTGTACAACTTCTCTACTTTAGGTTTTATTACTCTATTGGGTTCAATTTGTAATTGTGCAATATGAAACCAGTGGGGTTTGAGCAGTATAGCAAGACGGCAAGCGTCGTCGGTGCTGACAAAACCGACTTTACAACTTGGCGGTCTCGGAACGCTATCAAAAAGACCATTAAGGTGGACCGTTCAGAAGTCGGGGTGTCGGCAGATCAGTTAATTTATTTCGAGGAGGGAAGACCTTGATTTCAGGTGGAGAAACATTGCTTCAAGAGGGCATCTTGAGGCCAGCCGGACGCAATATACAGAATACCTGGCAATCCGTGCAAGGCGAGGTGCTTCGGCGTATCCGTACCGGCGAATGGCGTGCCGGTGAACTGATCCCGACGGAGCATGAGCTTGCGGCAGAATTGGGTTGCGCGCGGGCCACGGTCAACCGGGCGTTGTCGCAACTTGCCCAGGACGGCATCGTCCATCGCCGCCGCCGGGTCGGCACGCGCATCGCGAGCGGCAATGTCGAGGAGGCGGGTGCGGAGGCTCAGCCCATCCGTGGCGAGGTCGAGGCGACCGGGGCCAGATATGGTTACCGGCTGATCGACCGGAAGCGGGTTCAGGCGTCCAGCCGGATTGCATCCATTATGCACCTGTCCGCTGGCGAAGAATTGATCCGTTATTGTGCGCTGATCACCTCGGACGATGAAGCCTATTGCGCTGAGTTGGGGTATCTTCTGGTCAAGGGAGCCGACAGCATCCCGGAAGAGGCGCTGGACGAGGGGGAGCCGTTGGAATGGATGCGCGAAAACGTGGCGCAGCTGACCGGGAAAATGGAGTTCTCCGCAACCCGCCTGACCGAGGAATGCGCGGATATTCTGGGCGGCGATAAGGGGTTTCCGGTATTGACGCTTGATCGTACATTGTGGTCTGCGGGCGTTCCGCTGTCGCATACGCGGCGTGTCTATCCCCCGTCGCATCGCGTCGCCTTCGTTCGCTGAGACAAGAAAACAGTCGTAAATGACGTTATCGTTGCAGGAGTTTTTCATGAGTGCCCGTCTGTGCCCCGTGCTGTTGGCTGCCGTTCTGTCCGCCGGATTATCCGGGCCGGTACAGGCGGCGGCAGTCAGCGCCGAGGCGATCGAGGCCGCCACCTATTCCGGCGGCGCATTGCCGGGCGGGGTGTCGGCACTGACGGCCAAGGTGCAGATCCTGCTGGATCGCGCCGGGATTTCGCCCGGCGTCATCGACGGCATCAAGGGCGGCATGAGCCGAAGCGCCATCGCCGCGTTTGAGCGCCGCAGCAACCTGCCCGCCGACGGGGTCATGGATATGCGGGTCTGGGCGGCGTTGCAGCCCTATGCGGGTGAGGCGTTCACGGCTGACTACACGATCACCGAGGCGGATGCCGCGAATCTGACCCGGTGGATTCCGGACGATTATCTGGAAAAGGCGAATATGACCTCGCTCGGCTATACTTCCGTGGCGGAGAAGCTGGGCGAGCGTTTTCACATGGATGATGACTTTATCGAGGTCATGAATCCGGGTGTGGCGCTGACGCCGGGGACGACGATCAAGGTTGTCGCGCCCTCTGATCCGTCGCGGGCCAAGGTGACGCGGATCGTGATCGACAAGGGCACCAACCGGGTCTCGGCCTTCGATGCGTCCGGGCGGATGGTGGTGAATTATCCGTCCACCATCGGATCGGCACAGACGCCCTCGCCAAGCGGGACGCACAAGGTCAGCCGCGTCGCGTTGAACCCCGAATACACCTACAACCCGTCGAAGAATTTCCAGCAGGGGTCGAACGATCAGGTTCTGACGCTGCCGCCGGGACCGAATGGGCCGGTCGGTTCGGTGTGGATCGCGCTGACCAAGCCAACATATGGGATACACGGCACGCCGACACCGTCGCGTCTGTTTGTCAGCGAGTCGCATGGTTGTGTGCGGCTGACCAACTGGGATGCGCAGGAATTGGCGCATATGGTCCAGCCCGGCGTGACCTCGGTCGAGTTTGTCGAGAAGGGCTCGTCACCGAAATCGGCTCCGGCAACGGCGGAGACTGCCGAAGCCGCGCCGGTGACGCAGGAGGTGCAGGAGACGCAGCAGCCGGTATCGCTTCAACTGGGCACCTCGGCTGCGCCGCGCCGGAAACCTGTGATCGAGGCGGCGGCGCCGGCCCCGGTCGCGCCTTCCGCCGAGGTCGTGGGACCCGAGGCGCCGACGCCTGCTGCCGCCCCTGCCGTTTCCGACGATGCGGTCGATGCGGTCGATGCGGTTGATCCGTTGACCGCTGCGGTTCAGGCGGCGATCCCGCAGACGGCGGATGTGACCGTCAGCCAGCCCGCAGGTGCCGACAGCGCGGCGGAGTGATCCCCGTGCGCGCCGTTCAGATCGTGATGCTGACGGGCTTGGGCTCCCTCGCCCCGGCGGCGGCGGCGCAGCAGGTATCGGTGCCGGAAGCTGTGACAATCGATGCCACGCGCCCGCCGGATCGGCCCGCAGCAGCCGGGGATTCGCCGCCTGCGGTTTCTATGGAGGCGGTGCCGGAGGTTGAGCCTGAGGAACCGGCCTGGGCGGCGCTTGCCGAGGACGGTTTCGGTTTTCGATCCTGTCTGCTGGAACTGGATCTGCTGAAGGTCGGTTATGAGGCGCTGCAGCCGATACGCTCTGCGGATGATCCCGATTGCGGGATCGCCCGCCCGGTTCGGATTTCGACGATTCAACCGGATGTGGAGATCGTCGGCGGTGCGGAGATGCGCTGTGAAACCGCGCATATGCTGGCGCTTTGGGTGCGCGATGAGTTGCAACCCGCAGCGCGGCGCTTGCCGGGAAGGCCGGGTGTCACCGGGCTGGTGCCGGGATCGACCTATCAGTGCCGGGCACGGGTTGGCGGACGGGCGGAGCGGCTGTCGGAGCATGCGTTAGGCAATGCGTTCGACATCGCGGCCTTCCGGCTGTCGGATGGCAGCGAGTTGCCGGTCGCGCCGCGGGATGAAACGGGCGATCTGGCGGAGGCGTTTCAGAAGGCGGTGCGCTACGGGGCATGTCCGTATTTCTCGACCGTGCTGGGGCCGGGATCGAATGCGGCGCATGACAACCATCTTCATTTCGACGTGATCGCGCGCGGAAATGGCTGGCGGATCTGCGAATAGACGGCTCAGCGCCGGACGCGCTCCATATCCAGATAATCGGGGCGGAACCGTGCCAGCGCGACGATGCCCTGCCAGTCGAGGATCTCGACCTCGGAGCCGGACCAGCGGATCAGGCCACGCTCGCGCAGGTCGCGCACGGCCCGGTTGATGTGGATGGGCGAGTAGCCGAGGATGCTTGCCAGATCGCGTTGCAGCAGTGGCAGGGTGAAGCGATAATCCTCTGCCGCGCCCACGGCATGCAGCCTTGTGTAAAGCTCGCACAAAAGATGGGCGAGATGCGCGCTGGAGCGCAGCGAGGCGGCGGCGACCAGCCATTGACGGTGGATCGCCGCGTCGACCGTGGTTGACATCCACAGCAGCCGGGTCAGATGCGGCCAGTCGTCGGTGATGTCGCGCAGCTGATCGTGGCTGACAAATTCCACCTCTGTCGCGCCCATTGCGACGACGGTGTGTTCCAGCCCCGCCAGCACGAAACCGTGAAGATCGATAAAATCGCCGGGGACGTGAAGGGCTGTGATGACGCGGTCATTGCCGCGCGGCAATTTGTGGATGCGGCCCGACATGCCGCTGAGCATGAGGCAGCTATGTTCTGTCTGTGTGTCCTGGGCGACGATGACCTGACCCGGTGAAAAGCTGATCCGCTCAGTCCTCACAGCAGCAAGACGCTCGCGCTCGGCCTCTGACAGCCTGTCCCGGCGTTCAAGGAAGCGAATGAAAAAGTCTGAAATGGCCACTACAGTTCCCCAGAAAACTTGGCGAAATTGCAAAATCCGAGCGGAAATCGCAATGCGGCTAAACGCTAACTTTGGTTAATCGTTCCCAAGGTATTTCGGTTCAGGGTCGACGGAGTGCGGGTTGTGCCGCGTCCAGCGCCTTTGCGAGCATGGTGAAACTGTCGCCGCAGCCATTGGGGCTGGGCCTTGTTATGAAGCTGTCAAGGGCGGGGAAAACCCGGACGGCCTCATCAAGTTTCGGGTCGGTTCCGGCGGCGTAGAGACCGGCTTTGATCATCATCTCCGATTCCGCATATGCGCCCAGGGCGCTGCGTGCGCGGGAGATAACTGCGTTTTCCGTTGTGCTGGCGGCGTGTGGCAAGGAGCGGGAGACGGATTTCGGTACGTCTATCGCCGGGAAGCGGCCACGTTCGGCAATCGCGCGGTCCAGCACGACATGGCCGTCAAGGACGCCGCGCAGAATATCGGCGACGGGTTCCTCCATATCCGATCCGGCGACGAGGACGCTGAAAATGCCCGTGATGTCGCCGCTGCCATCCGCCCCCGGTCCGGCGCGTTCGGCGAGTGACATGATCAGATGCGAGGTCGATGGCGGAAAACCGCGATATGACGCATCCTCACCAGCCGCGAGCGCCACCTCGCGATGCGCTTCGGCAAAACGGGTGACGGAATCGGCGAGCAGCAGGACATGCCGGCCCGCGTCGCGGAAATGCTCGGCGACGGCCATTGCGGCCCAGGCGCAGCGGCGGCGGATGAGCGGCGATTGGTCGGAGGTGGCGGCGATGACCACGGCGCGGGCCATCCCCTCCGGCCCAAGCACGTTTTCGGTGAATTCGCGCAATTCCCGGCCACGTTCGCCGATCAGGGCGATGACCACGATGTCGGCCTGCACCCCGCGAGCCAGTTGCGAGAGCAGCATGGATTTGCCGACGCCGGAGCCAGCGAAAAGCCCGATCCGCTGGCCGCGCACAATAGGCAGCAGCGTGTCGAACACCGCCAGCCCTGTATCCAGACGCTCACCGAGGCGTTTGCGCGTTGCCGCAGCGGGCGGTTTGGTCATGAAACGGCGCGGCTGGCTGCCCTGTGCGAGCGGGCGGTCGTCGAGCGGTTGTCCCATCGGGTCGACGATCCGCCCGATCCAGCCGTCGCAGGGGGCGAGGCGGGGGGCGAAGATCAGCTCGACCTCCGTCCCGATGGAAAGCCCCTCCACCGGCGCTTCGGGCAGGATCTCAGCGGTTTTTCCGGTCAGTGCGACGATTTCGCCAGCGATCCCGCTTTGGATGGAAAGCGTCACCCGATCCCCGATGGAGGCGATGGCGTTCAGCCCGGATGCCTCGACCAGACCGGCGCGGATTGCTGTGATCGTGCCGAAATAACGGGCCGGGCGAAGGCGGGTGATCCGGGCCGCGATTGATTCAAGTTTATGCAATTTCCGCACTCCGAGGCTGCTGCAACGAACTGATCCGAAACGGTTTCTAAATCAGTCGGGGTTAAAACCGGGTTGACCGCAGCAGAGGAGCAGCCCGATGTTGGAACGACTTGGAACAATTCGCATGGCCAAGGCCCTGAGCGCCTATGCCGCCGGGCGGATGAAGTTAATCGCCGGAAATGTCGCCAATGCCGATACGCCCGGCTATCGCGCCCGTGATGTCAGGCCTTTTTCGGAGGTCTATGGCAGGGGCGACGACAACTGGATGCGGACGACCCGCCCGGTGCATCTGGGCCACCGGAAGGGGTCCGGGCCCGGGCTGCAGCCTGTCGAAGAGCGCGGCGGGATGTCGCCGAACGGCAATTCGGTCTCGCTTGAGCGCGAGATGGTGCGCAGCGCCGAGGTGAAACGGCAGCATGAACTGTCCCTGTCGGTCTACAGGTCGTCGCTGAACATGCTGCGCAGCGCGCTTGGACGCAGGGGGTAAGCGATGGATATGACCCACGGTGCGACGGAGATCGCGGCATACGGGATGCGGGCGCAGGCGGATCGTTTGCGCCATATATCGGAAAATATCGCCAACGCGGATACGCCCGGTTATCGGCGCAAGCTGGTCAGCTTCGATGCGGTTCTGAGCCGGGGGCGGCAGACCGGGCTGGTGGAGGCGTCCGCGCCGTTTTTGGATCAGGGCGTGTTGCCGCAGATCCATGATCCTGCCCATCCGATGGCCGATCAGCAGGGCTATTACGCCGGATCGAATGTCGATCTGGTCACCGAAATCGCCGACGCGCGCGAGGCCAGCCGGAGCTATGAGGCCAATCTGCGCGTCTTTGACCAATCGCGGCAGATGTCGTCATCGCTGCTCGACCTGCTGCGCCGCTGAAAGGAAATAAGATGATCTCATCCGTCAATGCTGCCAATGCCTATCAACGCGCGACAGTTGCGACGCAAGCATCCGGTCCAGCCGCCGGGGCGGCGCGCACATTCGAGGAGGTGATGAATGCCGCCGACCGGAACGCTGTCGGTGCCATGTCCGGGACGGCGGATACCCATACGCTCGTCCAGTCGCTGACCGAGGCGGAACTGGCGCTGGATGCGGCCTTGGCCATTCGCGACAAGGTGGTCGAGGCCTATCAGGAAATCCTGCGGATGCCGGTCTGATGGACGAAAACCTGATCTTCGATCTGGTCCGGCAGTCGTTGTGGATCGCGGTGCGCATGTCGGCGCCGCTTCTGGCGGTGGCGCTGATCGCGGGCGTGGCGATCGGGCTGTTTCAGGCGCTGACCTCGGTGCAGGAAATGACGCTGACTTTCGTGCCGAAGATCGGGCTGATGCTGGCCGTGTTCTGGGTGTCGATGAGCTTCATGACCGCGATTCTGGCCAGTTTTTTCACCGAAAACCTTATCCCCCTGATCGCAGGAGCATGAGAGATGGATAACGCCATTTACGCGACGCTGACCCGGCAATCGGGGCTTATGCGGGAGATGCGGGTGGTTGCGAATAACATCGCCAATGCGCAGACAACCGGCTTCCGGCGCGAAGGGGTGGTGTTTTCCGAATATCTGACCCCGACGGGCCAAGGGCGGGAGGGGCTGTCGATGGCCAATGCGCGGGGCCGTCTGCTGGATCTGCGGCAGGCGGGGATGTCGCGAACCGGGGGCAGTTACGATCTGGCGATTGACGGGGCCGGGTTCTTTGCGGTGCAGGCACCGGATGGCGTCAGGATCACGCGGGCGGGGGCGTTCATGACCTCTGCCGAGGGGGAGTTGATGACCGCCGAGGGCCACCGGCTGCTGGATGAGGGGTTGGCACCGATCCAGATCCCGCCGGGGGCGCGGCAGGTCGCGCTTGGACCCGATGGCACGCTGTCCGCCGATGGCGAGCAACTGGCGCGGGTCGGGCTGTTTGCGGCACCTGACCCCGAAACCATGCTGCGTCAGGGCGGGACGATGTTCGCGGTCGATCCCGCCGATCTGGAGCCCGCTTTCGAGACCCGCATCCAGCAGGGGTTTCTGGAGGATTCCAATGTCGATCCCATTTTCGAAATGACCCGCATGATCGAGGTGCAGCGCGCCTATGAGATCGGCCAGACGCTGCTGGACCGTGAGGATCAGCGGATCCGCGACACAATTCAGGCCATGACCCGTTAGGAGGTTTCCATGAAAGCCCTGCAAATTGCCGCCACAGGCATGAGCGCGCAGCAGACGCGCGTCGAGGTGATCTCGAACAATCTCGCGAATATGTCGACGACCGGGTATAATGCCCGCCGGGCGGAGTTCGCGGATCTGCATTATCAGCAGGTGACGCGACCGGGGACGATTGCGGCCTCGGACGGGACGATCATTCCGGCGGGTATCCAGCTTGGGCTGGGTGCGCGTCCGACGGCGGTGACGGTGAATATCGCGCAAGGCTCGCTGAGTTCGACGGGCGGCGATCTTGATCTGGCGATTGACGGGCATGGCTATATCGAGGTGACGCTGCCCTCTGGCGTATCGGGCTATACGCGTGACGGTGCGCTGAAACGCTCGCCTGACGGGCAGATCGTGACGTCTGACGGCTATCCGGTTGCGCCCGGCATCACCATTCCCGACGAGACACGGCGGGTGGCGATCAATGCCGATGGCGAGGTCTATGCCTATTTCGACGATCAGGTGGAACCGGAACTTCTGGGGCAGTTCACGCTGGCGGGATTCACCAATGAGAAGGGGCTGGAGGCGGTCGGGTCGAACCTGTTCCTTGAAACCAATGCCTCCGGGCCTGCGCTTGTGGCTTTGCCCGGGCAGGAGGGTGTCGGCACGTTGCGGCAGGGCTATCTGGAGGAAAGCGCCGTCGATCCGGTGCGGGAGATCACGGAATTGATCAAGGCGCAGCGCGGATATGAATTGAACGCGAAGGTGATCACGGCCGCCGACCAGATGCTTGGCGCGACGGTGCAGGTGCGGTGATGCGCGGCGCTTTGTTGATGGCCGTGTTGCTGGCCCCCGTTGATGCGGCGGCTGGTGTGGTGGCTGCGCGGAACCTGCCGCCGGGGACGGTGATCGCGGCGGACGATCTGGGGTTTGACCCCGATGCGCCGGGGATCGGCATGGCTGAGGAGGCTGTCGGTTTGCAGACCCGGATTGCGATTTATGAAGGCCGCCCGGTGATGGCGGGCGCGCTGCGTCCGCCGGTTCTGGTGTCGCGCAATCAGATCGTGCGGATGGCTTATGAGGCCGGATCGCTGGAAATCGTGACCGAGGGTCGTGCCTTGACGGAGGGTGCTGCGGGCGATGACGTTCGGGTGATGAATCTCGCCTCGCGCACGACTGTCTCGGCCAAGGTTATGGCGGACGGGGCGGTTGTCGTGGCCGGTCATGGGGTGATGCCATGAAGGCGAGGGTCGTTTTTCTGGCCGTGGGCGTTTTCGCGGCGCTGTCAGGCTGCAACCGTGCCGATCATCTTGGCCGCCCGCCGAGCATGAGCGCGCCGCAGAGCACGCCGGAATTCGAGGCAATGATCTCGCCCGAATTGAACCTGCCGGAGACGCCGCAACGACCGGAAGCGAGCGCGTCGCTTTGGGCGGGGCAGCGGAATTCGCTGGTGCGGGACCGGCGCGCGGCGACGCGCGGCGATATTCTGACCGTGGTGATCGAGATCGACGACCGGGCGGAGATTTCCAACAGCTCCAACCGCTCGCGTTCCGCCGCCGACGAGGTCTCGATTGCCGATTTCGGCGGGATTCCTCAACGGCTGGACAAGCGTCTGCCGGACGGAGCGTCGTCGGCGGGGCTGGTGAATGCGGATGCCTCCTCCAGCTACAAGGGCAGCGGCAAGATCTCGCGGCGCGATAAGCTGACGCTGCGGGTTGCGGCGACGATTATCAATCGCCTGCCGAACGGGACGCTGCATGTTCAGGGCAGCCAGGAGGTGCGGGTGAATTTCGAGATGCGCGAATTGACGGTGTCGGGCTTCGTGCGGCCCGAGGATATCGGGCGCAATAACGAGATTGCCTATGACCGGATCGCAGGCGCGCGGATCTCTTACGGCGGGCGCGGGCAGATCACCGATGTCCAGCAGCCGCGCTACGGTCAGCAGGTGGCCGATATTCTGTTGCCGTATTGAGGGGCGCGATGATCAGGAAACTGTTGCCGGTGCTCGCGATGCTGCTTGCGACGGTCGGCGGATTGCTGGCCGGAGAGGCGTTGCGCCCCGTCCCGCCTGTGCCGCCCGAGAGCGGGGCGGAGGCTGCGGAAAAAGCGGCAACGGCGTATTACGCCTTTCCGACGCAGTTCTTTGTGCCGGTCATGCGTGGGGGCAATCTGGATGGCACGATGGTTCTGTCGCTGTCGGTCGAGATGCCGGAGGATGCCGAAGCGGCGGTTCTGCGGGATAAGCTGCGGCTGCGCGATGCGCTTTTGCGGCGGCTGCTGATCCTGTCCAATACCGGCGCGTTCGATGGTAATTTCACGACCGAACCCCGGATGCGCAGGATCCGTACGGAGTTGCTGGAGGCAGCGCAAGCGGTCTCGGACAATGCAATCGCGAATGTGCTGATCGAGGATATTGCCCGGCAGGACCGGCTGTAATCACAACGACCGGGCTTGCGGGTCTAGCGTGTTACCGGGCAGAAGAGGGCCGGACGGGCGGCACGGGGTCATCCGTTCCGGCGGAGGCATTGGTGACGCAGGTCGAGATCGGGTTGGCGCTTTATCAGGGTGCGGCGCATATCGCGGCGCAGCTGGACAGTATCGCGGCGCAGGATCATGCGGATTGGCGGTTGATCGTGTCCGATGACGGCTCGGACGATGACGGGCCGCGGATCGTGCGGGAATTTGCGGCGGCGCGACCCGAGGGGCAGGTCGTGCTGGTCGACGGTCCCCGGCGCGGGGCGACGCAGAATTTCCTGTCGCTGATCGCGTGGTCCTCGCCCGGCAGCTATCTGTCATTTGCGGATCAGGACGATGTCTGGCGGCCCGACAAGATCAGCCGCGCCTTGACCGCGCTGGCGGCAGCGCCAGAGGCCGGGATTTATTCTGCCTGCACGACGATCTGCGACGAGGCGCTGAATCCGCTGACCGGCTCGCGCCGATTTGCCGGGCCGTTCGGGTTCCGCAATTCGCTGGTGCAGGCGGTGACGGCGGGAAATACGATTCTGCTGACCCCGGAGGCGGCTAATTTGGCGCGGCGCGCTGCGGGTGCTGCTGCGACGGCGGGGATCGAATCCCATGACTGGTGGCTCTATCAGCTCGTGTCCGGTGCAGGGCTGGGCGTGCTGCGCGACGATGCGGAGGTGCTGTTCTACCGCCAGCACGCGGAAAATCTGAAGGGGCGCAACGATACGGTTGCGGCGAAGAAGGCGCGGATTTCTCAGCTTTTCGACGGAGCCTATGGGGCATGGCTGGCGGCGAATGTCGCGGCGCTTGGTGCGGCGGGTGATCTGCTGACCGAAGAAAACCGCGCATTGCTGTCGCGCTTTACGGCGTCGCTGTCGCAACCGGGTTGGCGGATGGCCGCCTCGATGCTGCGCATGGGGATAAGGCGGCAGACGCCGGCGGGCACGGCGGCGCTTTATGGTGCGGCGCTGGCCGGACGGCTGCGGCGGCGCAGATAAGTGAAGGCCGGTTGCGGTTGACGCTCATGGCGTTTCGGCCCTATCGAAGGCCGGTACTCCAGATTGTTCCGTATCCAGGGAAACTGCCATGAGCTTCGAGCGAAATATCAAGATCGCGCCGTCCATCCTGTCCGCCGATTTTGCCGATTTCGGTCGTGAAATCCGCGCGGTCGAGGCACAGGGGGCGGATTGGGTGCATGTCGACGTGATGGACGGGCATTTCGTGCCGAACCTGACCTTCGGTCCGCCCGCGGTGAAGGCGTTCCGGCCCCATGTCTCCGGTTTCATGGATGTTCACCTGATGATCGCGCCGGTCGACCCTTATATCGAGGCTTATGCCGAGGCGGGGGCGGATCTGATTACCGCACATGTCGAATCCGGCCCGCATCCTCATCGGACATTGCAGGCGATCCGGGCGACGGGGAAAAAGGCCGGGCTGGCGCTGAACCCCGGCACGCCTTTGGAGGCGGTCGAGTATGTGCTGGATCTGTGTGATCTGGTGCTGGTGATGACCGTCAATCCGGGGTTCGGCGGGCAGAAATTCATTCACAGCCAGCTCGACAAGGCTGCCCGGCTGCGCGGGATGATCGGGGACCGGCCCATTCATATTCAGGTCGATGGCGGGATCGACCCGAACACGGCGCCGCTGGTTGCGAAGGCTGGTGCGGATGTGCTGGTTGCAGGTTCCGCCGTGTTCCGTGGCGGTACGGTCGAGACGGCGGAGGTTTACGGCGAGAATATCCGGGCGATCCGCGATGCGGCTGTTGCGGCGGCGGGCTGAGCGATGATCGTGATTTTCGATCTCGACGGCACGCTGATCGACAGCGCGCCCGATATTCATGCGACGGCGAATGCAGTTCTTGCCGATGAGGGGCTGGGCGCGCTTGATCTCGACACCGTGCGCGGCTTCGTCGGTCGCGGGGTGCCGCATCTGATCGCCTGCCTGTTGAAGGCGCATGGGATCAGCGATGCCGCCCGCGCCGCGCGGATGGAGAAAAACATGGTTGCGCGCTACGAGGATGCGGTGACATTGACCGTGCCATATCCGGGCGTGGTCGCCTCGCTGGACGCGCTGAAGGCGGAGGGGCATCGGCTGGGTATTTGCACCAACAAGCCAGCCGTCCCTGCGGAGGCGGTTTTGCGGCATCTGGACCTGCGCGGATATTTCGATGTCGTGACCGGCGGCGATAGCGGTCTGCCGCGCAAGCCCGACCCGGCGGCGCTGCTGCATACGCAGGCCGGAATGGGCGGCGGTGCGACGGTTTATGTCGGTGACAGCGATGTCGATGCCGAGACCGCGCAGGCGGCCGGGCTGCCTTTCCTGCTGTTCACCGAGGGCTATCTGCATGTCCCGGCGGAAACGCTCAGCTTCGCCGCGTCGTTTGACGATTTCGCCCGGCTTCCGCCGCTGATTGCGGGACTGCGCTGATTATTTGAGCAGCCCGGTCAGGTAGCGGCCATAGGCGTTCTTCGCGAACAGGGCGGCGCGTTTGGCCAGTGCCTCACCGTCGATCCAGCCCTGTTCGTAGGCGATCTCGTCCGGGCAGCCGGTTTGCAGGCCCTGACGCTGTTGCAGCGTGCGGACGAAATTCCCCGCGTCAAGCAGGCTCGCATGGGTGCCGGTGTCGAGCCAGGCATAGCCGCGCCCCATCCGTTCGACCGTCAGCAGCCCGTCATGGAGATAGCTTTCCAGAAGCGTCGTGATCTCCAACTCGCCACGGGCTGAGGGCTTGACCTCCGCCGCCCGGTCCGGTGCTGAGCCGTCGAGGAAATAAAGCCCGGTTACGGCGAATTGCGACGGTGGTTCCGAAGGCTTTTCGATGATCGCGCGGACGGTGCCCTCGTTGTCGAAATCGACCACGCCGTAGCGTTCCGGGTCGGCCACGCGATAGCCGAAGACGGTGCCGCCTTCGGGTTTCGCATCGGCGGCGGTCATCAACTCCGACAGGCCGTGGCCGAAAAAGATATTGTCGCCCAGCACCATTGCAGAGGGCGCGCCGTCCAGAAAATCGCGGGCCAGAAGATAGGCCTGCGCCAGCCCGTCCGGGGATGGCTGGGCGATATAGGTGAAGTTGAGACCCCACTGGCTGCCGTCGCTCAGCAGGCGGCGGAACTGTTCCTGATCCTCGGGCGTGGTGATGATCGCGATCTCACGGATACCGGCGAGCATCAGCACGGAGACGGGGTAGTAGATCATCGGCTTGTCATAGATCGGCAGAAGCTGCTTCGAGACGCCCATCGTGATCGGGTAAAGCCGGGTGCCGGAGCCGCCGGCGAGGATGATGCCTTTGCGCTGTGTCATGCGTTCAATTCCTTGATGACCGCGGCCAGAGAGCGCCTCCAGTGCGGTCTTGCAATGCCAAAATCATGCGAAATCGCCGCGCAATGCAGGCGCGAATTGAGCGGTCGTTTCGCGGGGGTGGGATAATCACTCGTTGGAATATCGACGACTTCGGGGGAAAGGTCGGATTGTGCGAATATCTCGCGCGCGAAATCGGCCCAGCTCACATCCGGCGCGCCGGCGAAATGGTATATGCCTGATTTCGTGCTATCCGCTGTCATCTGCTGCGCGATGTCGAGTGCTGCGCGGGCGATGTCAGCCGCCGCTGTCGGCCCGCCGATCTGGTCCGCCACGATGGTCAGCCGGTCACGCTCTGCACCCAGGCGGCGCATGGTTTTCACGAAGTTATTGCCATGCGCGGAAAAGACCCAGCTTGTGCGCATGATGGCGTGTTGACCGCCAGCGGCGATAACACTCCGCTCCCCGTCCAGCTTGGTCTGGCCGTAAACGCCGAGCGGGGCGGTGTCCGCATCTTCAGCACGGGGCTGATCGCCGCTGCCGTCGAAGACGTAATCGGTCGAAATCTGTACGAACGGAATGTTCAGTTCGGCGCAGGCCCGCGCCATAGCGGCGGGGGCGTCGGCATTGACCAGCTTGGCTGTCTGCTGATCGGTTTCGGCCTTGTCGACGGCGGTATAGGCGGCGGCGTTGATGACGGCACGGGGCTGTTCCCGGCGGATCAGGGCCGCGCAGGCGTTTGGATCGGTCAGGTCCGCCTTATCCCGTCCGGCGAAATGCGCGTCGGGGGCGATCCGGGCAAGCTCGGTCGCGACCTGTCCCGTTTTGCCGAATACCAGAAGCCCCTGCATCAACCCGTCCCCAGCCGTTTGCCGACACCGTCGCGGTCCAGAAGCGGCCGCCACCAGTCTTCGTTATCGAGATACCATTCGACGGTGCGGCGCAGCCCCTCTTCCACCGTGACGGAAGGGCGCCAGCCGAGTTCCTCCCGGATGCGGGTCGGATCGATGGCATAGCGGCGGTCATGGCCGGGGCGGTCGGCGACGAAGGTGATGAGATTGGCATGCGGCGCGCCTGCCGGGCGCAGCGCGTCCATATGGGCGCAGATCGTTCGCACGAGGTCGATATTCTTCGCCTCATTCTCGCCGCCGATATTGTAACTGCGCCCGAGTTGGCCGCTTTCCAGAACCGTCAGCAGCGCGTCGGCATGATCCTCGACATACAGCCAGTCGCGGATATTGCCGCCATCGCCATAGACCGGGATCGGTTCCCCGGCGAGGGCTTTCAGGATGACGACCGGGACCAGCTTTTCGGGGAAGTGGAACGGGCCGTAATTATTCGAGCAGTTACTGAGCACGACCGGCAGGCCATAGGTTTCGTGCCATGCCCGGACGAGGTGATCGCTGGCGGCTTTCGACGCGGAATAGGGGCTGCGCGGATCATAGGGCGTTTCTTCCGTAAACTGCCCGTCCTCGCCAAGCGAGCCGAACACCTCATCCGTGGAGACATGGTGAAAGCGGAAACTGTCGGGTTTGCCCTCTGCGGCCCAGTAGCTCCGTGCGGCCTCCAGCAGATTATAGGTGCCGTTGATATTGGTTTCGATGAAGGCACCGGGGCCGTCGATGGAGCGGTCGACATGGGATTCCGCCGCCAGATGCATCACCGCATCGGGGCGATGTGTCGCCAGTATCCGGTCAAGCGCGGCGCGGTCGCGGATATCCGCCTGTTCGAAACTGTAACCGGGCGCGTTCGAGACGCTGGCGACATTCGCCAGATTTGCCGCATAGGTCAGCGCGTCCAGATTGACAACTTCGTGACCGGTGCGGATGGCGTGCCGCACGACTGCCGAGCCGATGAAGCCGGCCCCGCCGGTGATCAGGATTTTCATCAATCGGCCTCGTAGCTGAAGGGGGATGACCAGTCCGCGAAAGCCGTCGCGTCGCGGTCCTTTTCCGACAGGACAGGCTCGCCCACGCCCCAGTCGATGCCAGCCGAATCCCAGCGAACCGCGCCGTCATGTTCACGCGAGTAATGATCGGTGCATTTATAGACCACCTCCGTATCCGGCTCCCGCGTGACGAAGCCGTGCAGGAACCCCGCCGGTATCCAGAGCTGGCGGCCGTTTTCGAAGCTGAGTTCCGCGCCGAACCATTCGCCGTAATGCGGGCTGCCAAGGCGTGCATCGACGGCCACATCGTAAAGCGCGCCGCGCCCGCATCGCACCAGCTTGCCCTGGGCTTTCGGCGGCGATTGGTAGTGCAGCCCGCGCAGCGTGCCCTTGGCGCGTGACAGGGAATGATTGTCCTGAACGAATTCGGGGAGGTGTATTCCCGCCTGCTGCAACGTGCTGCGGTTCCAGCTTTCGCTGAAAAAGCCGCGCTCATCGCCATGTCGCGCCGGCGTCAGAAGCAGCACGCCGGGAAGCGGGGTTTTTTCGATCTGCATGGCGGGCTCCGTCCGTGAATATCCTGAAAATGGAGTGCCATAGCATGGCATGCGGCACAAGGTAGGGTTTAGTTTCCCTTATCCGTTTCAAATGCCGCGACCTTGCGGGCGAGGCGGGCCTCCGATCTGGCGAGGATGTCGTCATATTTGCGGTTGTCGCTTTGCCGTAAGGTCGATTGGGCGTCCCGTCCGAAGCCGACAGTGAAGGGCAAGGTGGTCACGACGCGCAGATGGGTCGCGCGTTCCATGTAGCGGTCTATCGTGTTGGTGAAGGCGTTGTCGTCCTGATGGTCCCATTCGGCCAGCCAGTCGATCATCCGGGGACGGTAGAGATTGGCGACCATTGAAACCGCCCGGTCGAGTTGGACCAGACAAAGCCCGTCCTGTCGCCTGACGCCAAGCACCTGCGCATCCTCATGCAGATCGGCAATGACGCCGGAGAACATATCGGCGTCGCATTCATCCATATAGTGCTGGATCGTCGCCAGTCTTGTGTCGAAATCGGGCGGCAGGATCGCGTCATCCTCGACAATCAGTGCCTCGGTGATTTTTGCGTCGCGCAGGCGGCGCATCAGATAGCGATAGCTAAGCGCCGCGCCGCGCCAGCCGGGAGTGGCCTTCAGGCCGGGCCAGACCTGAAAACCGTCGCCATTGACAGCATGAAATTCGCGTATCCGTGACGGGGTTTCAGGCAGGCTGAGGCAGATGCGCGGCATTTCAGCGGTGCTTGACGTCGCCGGATCGGGGTAATCCGCCGCGAGTTGGTCGAACTGGTCGGGCCCGATCATGCCCAGCCCCTGAAGCGCGCGCAGAACCCCCAACCGGAAGCGATCCGGCATCGGTGATGCGGATGCAATTTGCTGGCTGCGAAGTATGTCGGGAGTGTCGAGCAGCCTGCGAAGCGCTGCGATCATGGCCGGGGCATCGCCTTCCGGCACGAAGACAACCCGGTCGTTGAGGCCATGCTGGGCCTGATCCGGCGAGATCTCGCTGACAATCACGCAGCCATGTGCCATCGCCTCCGATATACGGGCGACTTCCAGCAGGCCGCCTTGCCGGGCATGTATGTTCAGAACGATGGCGCTTTTGCCAAGTCGTTCGGACATGCGCGGGCCGAAAAGATTGGTCTCGACCTCAAGCTCCGGGATGGCAGGGGCGACCTGATCCAGAAGCTCTTTACGGCGCTGCGGGCTCGCATCGCCGTAGAACAGCACGTTTTTGGGCCGATCCTCAGCCGTCGGGGCAGGGGCTGGTGACAGCGGGACATAAAAGACCCGGCTTAGCGGGACGTGGGCCCCGAGCGCCTCGATATTGAGTTGGGAATATTCCAGAACCGCCCGACACTCGGCCAGACGCGCCAGATATTCGGGTGTCCAGCGATTGGGCAGGACGGATTGTTCGACCTGAAAAGCGATGCAGCGTTCTGCCGGAACTGCCGGGAAATTCTGTAGGGCGAAGGCGAACACGGTCTCGTAACCCGCAGCGGCGCGGTCGCTGTCGGAAAGATCCGCCTCGATCCCCGCTTCCGACAGGATCGCCTGCAGGCGGCGGGCGAAATGCAGCGTGTGCGGCACCGTCAGGATCACCGTGCTGCCGGGGCCTGAAGCGCGCCGCGCCCCGAGTGCCGGGCCGAGTGCATCCATCCGTTTGCGAATCCCCGCCGGTCCCTCGCGCATCAGCACGCGCAGCGCGAGCCCGACAGTATGACGCAGCCCGCGCACCCGAATGGCCCGGTCGAGTTGCCGCACGGCATTTATCACATGATCGCTGAGTTTCATTCCGCCATGCCACAACGGGAACAGGAACTGCTTTCATTCCATTTCTCGCGCGATCAGGCAAGTGGGCGCGCCCGGTGATGGCGGATGAAGTCGTCGAAAAATGGATACAATTCAAGGCGAATGCCGCATATATTAATGATGCGGAAAGGTTCCCGATGACCCATCATCAGACCCGGAGAAAGGGGATGAGAACGGGTGATGGGGTGTTGAATGGTGGTCTTTCGCCATATCGCGACGCATGTCGCGTCGAAGCAGAAATTTACGAGAAATATCTCGGATATGGCGGTTGTGGACAGCTCCGCAGGGCCGGTTCTGATCGCGGTCACGAATCCGGGTGGCGGGCTGTCCAGCTATCGGATTGGTGCCGCGACATCCGCGTTGAAGCCGCTTGCCATACGGGCGGAGGGCGATTGGGGCCTGTATCATCACCAGCCGAAGCTCGCCGAGATTTCGCGTGGCAGCGACAGATATATCGTTGTGACCGGGCAAAAGGGGAGTGCGCAGCACGGATTGCAGCTAAGCAGTGATGGCGCTTTCGGATCATATGACCGCATTTTCGCAGGCAGGGAGTTGGCGGATGATGTCGTCGCCCTTCAGCCGGTTGAAGGTGGCCCGGCCGGGCGGATGCTGGCGGCCCGAAACGGAAAGCTGTCGCTTGAGCTGCATGACTGGGCGCAAGGGGGCGGGTTGAAGCCGGTCGCTGACCTCGCAGCACCTTCGAGGCCTCAGCAAGATGCGGAATATCATTATATCTCGGTCGTCTCCGCCGGGGCTGGGAGCTATGCTTTTGCTGCCGCGCCGCTTGCCAACGCCGTCACCGGGGTTCTGATCCAAAACGGCGGGCTGAAACGCATCGACGGGGTCAGTGCCGCCTCGGAAATCGGGATCGCAGCGCCGAGCGCCTTGTCGGCGCTTCAGACCGGGCATGGGCGTTATCTGATCGTTGCGGGCACGGATAGTTCATCGCTTTCCGTTTTTCGGATCGGCGCGTCCGGCAAGCTGACGGCGACGGATCACGTCATCGATACGCTGATGACCCGGTTTCAGTCGGTGACCGCGATGACGGCGGTCGAGATCAACGGGCGCGGCTACGTTATCGCAGGCGGCAGGGATGACGGGGTCACGGTTCTGATGCTCGATCCCACGGGGCGGCTGATACATCTTGCCTCGCTAAGTGATAAGGCGGAGATGGCGCTTGCGAATGTCGCCAGTCTTGAGGCCAGGGTGATCGGCGGTCAGATCGCCATTTTCGCAGCCAGCGCAACCGAGCCGGGGATTGCCCAGCTTGCTTTCGATCCGGGCCGGATCGGCTCCTCCCGGGCTGGTACTGGTGCGCTGTCCGGCACGGCGCGCGATGATATTCTGGCCGGGACGGGTGCGCAGTCGGCGCTTTCAGGCGGCGATGGCGACGATACGCTGATCGGACGGGAGAGGCGGGTGACGATGCGCGGCGGGTCCGGGCAGGATCGCTTCGTTCCAACCTATGGGGCGGAGGAGGTGAGAATTCTCGACTACAACCCGCGTCAGGACAGTCTGGACCTCTCCGAACTCGCCTTCGTTCGCAGCCTGATCGGGCTGGAAATCCGTCCGACGGCGACCGGTGCGCTTGTGAAGGCAGGCACTGTCCGGATCGAGATACTGACCGCCGACGGAACCACGCTGACAGCGGCCCATTTCCGGGAGGAGATGTTCAACCTTTCGCATTATCTGAACAATATCGATTACAGCCGGCTGGTCGATCCGGTGACGCCTGATCCCGGTCCTGAAAGCGTGCCCGTTCACAAGGCCGATACCAGCCAACCGGGAGAGGCGGGCCGGTTCGGCGTGCTGCCGCCGCCGCCATCCCGTGCCGACCCGATCCGCGGGACCGCTGCCGCCGACATCATCGTCAGAAAGGGCGGTGCTGTCGCGATGGAGGGCGCTCAGGGCAATGACTACCTCGTCGGTGGATGGGGCCCGGCCTATATCCACGGCGGTCCCGGCAACGATACGATGGTTGGTGGCGGGGCGAGTGATATGATCCTCGGCTGGTCCGGCGACGATCTTATCAAGGGTCTGCAGTCTGCGGATCGGCTGGCGGGTCAGGATGGCGACGACCTTGTCTTCGGCGGGCCGGGAAATGACCGGATCTATGGGCAGCGCGGCACCGACACGCTGCACGGCAATGCTGGAAACGACATTATCTTCGGTGGTCCGGGTGGTGACAGCCTGTTTGGCGGGCCGGGCGATGACCATCTGTCCGGTATCGGCGGACGGGATACCTTGTTCGGCGGGCCGGGTCATGACCGGCTGACCGGATTTGAGGGTTACAATATGATTTTCGGCGGACCCGGTGCGGATTGGGTGCGGGTCTGGGGGCCGAAGAACCAGATCAAGACCGGGCCGGGCGATGATACCGTGACCGGAGGGATGGAAGCCGATCTGATTTTCCTTGGCAATCACGATGACACGGCCCGGGGGCGGGCCGGTGGCGATACCATCCACGGCGGACATGGGCGCGATCAGATATTCGGCCTCGCGGGGGATGACAGCCTTCTGGGCGACAGCCATGACGACAGCCTGTATGGCGGTATCGACAACGACATCGCACGGGGTGGCGACGGCGATGATCTGGTCAAGGGCGGCTACGGTCGCGACACGCTCTATGGTGATGCCGGGATGGACAGTCTGGATGGCGGACCCGCATCGGATCTGCTGTTCGGCGGCTCCGGTGATGACGAGATGCGTGGGGGGCTGGGCGCTGACCGCCTGACGGGCGAATACGGCAGCGATACGCTTTTCGGGGATGCGGATAGCGATCACCTCGATGGCGGGGCGGGGATAGATCTTCTGGATGGCGGAGACGGCAACGACACGCTGTTGGGCGGGGATGGGGATGACCGGCTGACCGGTGGTGCAGGAGATGATCTGTTACAGGGAGGGGGCGGTGACGATACGTTACTGGCAGGCAGCGGGCAGAACCGCTTGATCGGGGGTGAGGGGGCTGACCGCTTCGTCTTCGAACCATTCCCCGGTCAGTTGCGCCGCGACCGGATCGAGGATTTTGAACCCGACCGGGACGCCATTGATCTTTCGGATCTGGCGACGGGAATGGTCTGGATGGCCAGCGCAAGTCTGAGCGGACAGGGCCGTCCGGAGCTGCGAACTCAGCCAATCCACGGCGGAACGCAGCTTCAGATTGATCTGAACGGCGACGGCGCGACCGATCACTTTATCGACGTTCTCGGTCGCGGTCTCAGCGTGTTTGACCTGATACTCTGACCGGCGCGGCTATTTGCCGGTGATCAGCGTCCACCAGATTTTTCTGGACGGCTCCTGATACCACGCGAAACCCAGCGTTCTGGCGGTCGGGTCCATGATAACGTCCCGTGTGTCGCGGGTTTCCATCCATGCCTGAAGGGTGGCGATGTCGTTTTCGTAGCTTTCGCTGATATTCTCACCGACCAGCCTGCCGGAATAGCCCGCCCGTTGTGCCCGATCCAGCGGCGACGACCCGTCGGAGCCGAAATGCCACGCGCGGTTCTGGGCCGCCATGTCGCGGGAATGCGCGGCGGCGGCTGCATTCAGCGCCGGGTCCAGTGACAACGGCGCGGCGCCCGATCCGGCGCGCAGCATATTGACCTGATTCAGGACGCGATCGGGAATTGCCGCAGCCTCGGCACTGTTGATCGTGTAGGCGACCGGAACCGACTGATCCGGCGCCCCCATCTGCGCACCCGGTGTCCGGGATACGCAACCGGCCAGCGTCAGGCCTGCCGCAAGTAACAGAATAATATTTCTCATACTGCCCTCGTGTTTTGGTTCATGGTTTACCCGCGACGTCCTGTCCTTCAAAGGCAATAATGCGTGATTTTCACAACAATTCTGCTTCTAATTGCACAACTGACGGCAGTTTGATTTGCCTGAATCACCTGCGTCGCCATAATTTCATCTGTATCAATGAGGCCGCGTCAGACGGCCCGAGCAGGAGATACATGATGACCTCACAGAGTCGCGGCGTCAGTCGGCGTCGCTTTGTCACGTCGGTCGCCGCAGCCGGTCTGGGTGGGCTGGCCGCCCCCGCCATCGCGCAGCAAACCCCCGATGCAGGCCGGGTGCAGTATGATCCCGAGGCGGATCAGCGGCGCAATATTTCCAGTTTCCGTGCGCAGGACTGGCAACCCTATTTCCCGACGCTGGCCAAGGGGGCGATCCTTTGCGATCTGACCTCGCGGGCGGTGCATTTCTGGTCGGAGGATGAAAGCATCTATCGCCTCTACCCGTCCTCGATCCCGGTAAGCAAGGATCTGACGCGCAAGGGCCGGACAGAGATCATCAAGAAGGTGGTCGGCCCAAGCTGGGCGCCGACGCCCGAGATGAAGAAGCGCAACCCGGAATGGCCGGATTTCGTGCCGCCGGGGCCGGACAATCCGCTGGGGACGCATGCGCTGTGGTTCAGCTGGCAATACTACCGGCTGCACGGCACGCATGACACGCGCAAGATCGGGCGCAAGTCGTCCAATGGCTGCATCGGTCTCTATAACGAGCATATCAAGGAAATGTACGACCTGACCCAGATCGGGACGCAGGTGCTGCTGATCTAGCTGGTTGGCCTGTTGCGCAAACTTTGGCGTTCAGGGGCTGTCCCGGTTCCTGAACCTGTATCGCCGTTTCAGTCGACCAATGCGTCCAGCCGCGCCGCACAGATGAAGTCGTTATCGGTCAGCCCGCCCGCGTCGTGGGTTGAGAACTCGACCTCGCAATAACCATAGCCGAAGCGGATATCGGGGTGGTGGCCCTGCTTGTTGCCGAGCCATGCCGCGAGGTTCGCCATTTCGACCGCCCGCAGAAATCCCTTGAACTCGAAGCGGCGAGAGATGGATTTCGCGTCGTCGGACAGTGACCATCCATCCAGCCGCGCAAGCATGTCTGCGGCAGCGTCAGCACCATATGCCTCCGTCCCGTCCTCGCAGGCGACGCAATTCCGGGTGGCGAGTTCGTTATCTGTCATGTCGTCCTCCATCGGCTCAGGTCGCCCCGGAGCATTTCGCCCCGAAGCTACGGCCTACCCAGCCTAACCGCCGGACGCGAAGAAGGATCCGCTTTTCAGACCCAGCCGGTGATATTGTCCCCGATCACGTTCAGCATCACCTCGATATGATCGGGGTCGGCGTTCAGGCAGGGGATATAGGTGAAGCGCTTGCCGCCCGCATGCTCGAAACTTTCGCGGATCTCGCCGTTGATCTCCTCCAGCGTCTCGATGCAATCCGATGCAAAGGCGGGGGAGATGACGGCGATGTCGGTATGGCCCTGCTTTGCAAGCTCCGCGACATGTTCGACGGTATAGGGACGCAGCCATTCCTCCGGTCCGAAAACCGACTGGAAGGTGGTGTCGATGATACCGTCATCCCAGCCCAGAGCCTCCTTCAGCAGGCGCGAGGTCTTCTGGCATTGGCAGTGATAGGGGTCGCCTTCGGTCAGGTAGCGTTTGGGCATCCCGTGATAGGAGGCGACCAGCTTTGCGGGGGGGTTCCCATCAAGCGCGCGTGTGACCGACGCGGCAAGCGCCTCGATATAGTCTGGCCGGTCGAAATAGGGTTCGACCGTGCGCACCGCCGGTTGCCATTTCTGCGTCATCAGGGCGCGGAACAGCTGATCATTCGCGGTTGCCGACGTGGCACCGGCATATTGCGGATAAAGCGGCAGGAACACGATCCGGCGGCATCCCGCTTCAATCATCCGGTCCAGAACCTCCTGCGTGGAGGGATTTCCGTAGCGCATGCAGAAATCGACCATGACCCGGTCGCCCCATTCCTCATGCGCCCGCACGCGCAGCGCCTCGGCCTGATCGCGGGTGATGGTCATCAGCGGGCTTTCGCCCTTCTCCTCGTTCCAGATCAGCTTGTAATTGGCGCCGGAACTGAACGGACGCTTGGTCAGGATGATCCCCTGCAGAAGTGGCTGCCATTTCCATGATGGATAGTCGATGACCCGCTTGTCGGAGAGAAACTCGTTCAGATAGCGGCGCATCGACCAGTAATCATAGCCATCCGGCGTCCCGAGATTGGCGATCAGGATTCCGGTCTTGCCTTGCGGGATCTTCGGGTGATCGGCTGGAGCGTGTTCCATCAGGTCCTCGTCTTGAGTACATCGGCCAGCGGCAGTTTCGCCGAGCCGGGCCGCAGTGGCTGTTGCTGGCTGGGATCAGGGGCCCAGCCGGTCAGGAAAATCAGGTCGAATGTCGCACGAATGCGGGACGGATCGTCCGGGTCGGGGTAGCGGGTGGCGTAATCGGCGGCGGCGCGGTCGAAGATCTCGCGCCGGGTGGCGTGGCGCGGTCTGGCGGCGAGGGCATTGGTCTCGCCCATGGCGCGCAGATCGCGGATCAGATGGAACAGATCGCGGTAAGATGCGGGCAAGGTCAGGTGATCGGCGACGGGCAGGGCCAGTCCGGCGCGCGACAGCAGGCCACCCATATCGCGAAGCTCGCCCATCGGCAGCAGGCGGGGCGACAGCCCGCCGGTCGTGTCGATCTCTGCCCGCGTAAGGACATCGCGCAACTCGTTCAGCGTGTCGCCGCCGAAGCAGACCGCGATGAACAACCCGTCCGGTTTCAGGGCGCGGGCGCATTGGACGATCTGGCCGACGGGATCCTCGGCCCAGTGCAGCGACATGGCGTGGATGACGAGGTCGAGGTCGCCGGGCAGGTCCAGAACTTCGGTATCCGGCACAGCGATTGCGTCCGGAAACCACCCCTGCCACAATTCCGGCCAGCCGGTCACGAGACCCACGCGTGTAAACCGCCTGTTAATCTCCGCCAGCCTATCCTCGATTTCATCGGCAGCGATTCGATGAAGTGGATCAGCCACGCCGAAGCCCCGCGCTCGATCTCGGCGCTGTATGAGCGCGGGGCGGTCTATCAGACGATTGACCTGCGCCGCGGTGATTGGGGTTTCGGGGCTCATGGGCGCGATTCATAGAGGCGTTCCCGCGGCGATGAAAGCGGCTTTACAGCTGATCTATCCGCCGCAATGTCTTGCGTGCGGGATGTCCGTTGCGAATGATGGCTCGCTATGTCCGGCGTGCTGGCGCGATTGCGAGTTCGTCTCTGGCTGCTGCTGCCACCTCTGCGGCGTACCGCTGCCGGGAATCGCGGATGCGGCTGAACTTCTGACTTGCGACGACTGTCTGACCACAGCCCGACCCTGGGTGTCCGCGCGGGCGGCGCTGGTCTATCGTGGCGTCGGTCGCAATCTGACGATGGCCTTGAAGCACGGCGACCGGCCCGATCTTGCGAAACCGCTGGGTGCGTGGCTGGCGCAGGCGGCGGCCGGGATCGTCGTGCGGGATATGGCCGTGGTGCCGGTGCCGATCCATCCGCTGAGACTGATGTCGCGAAAATACAATCAGGCGGCGCTGCTGTCGGCTCAACTGGCGCGTTGGCATGATGTCGAACATATCGCCGATGCATTGCGTCGGGAACGGCAAACGGATTCGCAGGGGCGGAAGAACCTTGCCGCGAGGGTGGAGAACCTTCGGGGCGCGATGTCTGTGCATCCGGCCAGAAAGCGGCGGATCAGCGGGCGGGCTGTTTTGCTGGTTGATGATGTCATGGCATCTGGCGCAACGCTTTGCGCAGCCGCGACTGCGCTTGAATTGGCAGGGTGTGGGCCGGTCTGCGTGGCGGTCCTTGCCCGGGCGGTCAAGGACTGAGATGCCTTGATGAAGGGAATGCGCTGTCCGGGCAACGCGCTTTTCTGGAAATCCTGGCCGGGACCGACTAAATCCAACTTGCCCCTGCGGCAGAGCATATTCGCTGAACGAAAGGACATATCTTGGCCCAAATCGAGATCTACACCACCCCGACCTGCCCCTACTGCATTGCGGCCAAGAAGCTGCTGCAAAGCAAAAATGCCGCTTATGCAGAAACAGATGTCAGCCGCGATCCGTCGCTGCGTGAGGCGATGATGAAACGTGCCGGGGGGCGTCGCTCGGTGCCGCAGATCTTCATTGACGGCAAGCATATTGGCGGATCGGACGATCTACATGCGCTGGAAAAGGCGGGCAAGCTCGACCCGCTTCTGGCGGCCTGAACATGGTCGAACGGCTGTCCGCCGGGCTGGTCCAGCTTTCGGTCGGGGACGACCCGGCGGCGAATTTGCCGCAGACGCGGGAGCTGATTTCCGAGGCCGCCGGACAGGGCGCTTCGCTGATCCTGACGCCGGAATGCACGAATATCATCTCCTCCGACCGGGCGTGGCAGCAAACCGTGTTACGGACGGAGGCCGACGATCCCACGCTTGCCGCGCTGCGGGCGCAGGCGGCGGAGCTGAGTGTCTGGCTGCTGATCGGGTCGCTGGCCCTCAGGACCGGGGAGCCCGATGAAAGCCGATTTGCAAATCGCAGCTTCCTGATCGCGCCGGATGGCCGGATCGTGGCGCGATATGACAAGATCCACATGTTCGATGTCACGATTTCCGAAACCGAAGCTTACCGTGAATCGAAGGCCTACCGACCGGGTCGGCAGGCCGTGGTGGCGGATGGTCCGGGGCGGATCGGGATGAGCGTGTGTTACGATATCCGTTTTCCGATGCTCTATCGCGGGCTTGCGCAGGCCGGTGCGCAGGTTCTGAGCGTTCCGGCAGCGTTCAACGATACGACCGGGGCGGCGCATTGGCATGTGCTTCTGCGCGCCCGTGCGATTGAGACGGGGTGTTATGTTCTCGCCCCGGCGCAATGCGGGCTGCATGATGCCACCCATGCCGCAAAACCGCGGGCGCGGCGCAGCTATGGTCATAGTCTTGCGGTTTCTCCCTGGGGCGAGGTCTTGGCGGATGCAGGGGAAATGCCGGGGATCACTATGGTTTCACTTGACTTGCGCCAAGTGGACAAGGCACGTTCACGCATTCCTGCCGTCAGTTATGACCAACCCTTCGAAGCGCCTTGACCGACCTGCCAGCCCCCTTGGACGATCTGTCCCGTAACTCCGTCGCTGCGAGCCTCTTTGCCGAGGTGCTCGTGGTTGAGCAGTTGGCCCGCGCCATGATCGGGCGCGCCCTGCCGGGTGGCATGCAGATTTCCCATTTTTCGGTGCTGAATCTGCTGGCGCACCTGTCGGAAGAGCGGACGCCTGCGCAACTGGCCGAGGCGTTTCATGTGACCCGTGGTGCGATGACCAACACGCTGGCGCGGCTGGAATGGGCGGGGCATGTGCATATCCGTCCCGACTGGGACGATGCACGTCGGAAGTTCGTGTCGATCAGCCCGGCGGGGCGGGCTGCGCGGGATGCGGCCCTTGCGGCGATTTTGCCCGCCATGTCGGATGTTGTCCGCGATGTCGGGCCAGAGCGGGCACGGGCGGCGCTGCCGGTGCTGCGGGCCTTGCGGGACCGGCTGGAAGAGGGCGACTGAACGGGTTCAGCCGAGCCGCGCGGCAAGTCGCATGGCATGGCTGGGATCGGTTGCCACCTGTGGCATGACCGGATCATAGGCCGCGCGGATCAGGCGGGCCAGGGGGTCCGAAGCGGAAATCTCCTGCGCGAAACTCAGCATGGAACGCATCGCGAGCGTCTCCGCCAGCATGGCGGGGTGGGCGTCGGCGAGCGCACCGCCCATTCGGGTGAATGACAGGCTGGCGCGGATCGATCCGTCCGCGTCAAAGCGCTGGATCTGGTAGTGATCCGCATTGGTCGCTTTCAACCGCGCCGGAAGGTCTGGCTGCCCGGTCAGGCGATCCAGATCCGGGATGCCGTCCAGCTCCTGCCATTCCCGACAGAAGAACATCATCAGATTCGCACCCATCTCCGGGTCGGTGTCGGTGATCGGGTGTCCGGCATGGGCGAAGGCGGCCCGGATCGCGGCGCGGAAGATATCGAGGCTCTCATCCGCCAGACCGAAGATCACCGGGGCGACCGGGCGGCCCCATCTTGCGCATCGGTATTGTCCGTCGGAGGTGAACAGGGCGGTGATTTCATCCAGTGTCAGTTCCATCGTGGCGGCGTCTCCGGCTGCGGCAGTGCGGCCTTCCAACCCGCTTGTGCCTGCAGGGTCAAGGGTGGCCCCGGCGGAAAAGCCTTGGCATGTCACGGATGTGAGGCGGTACGGCGCTTGTTCCCTGCCGTGTCTGAGATATAAGGGGCCGCACGACTAAGGCAGGACGACATGAGCCACGAGAGCGACAGTTTCATCGACGAAGTCACCGAAGAGGTGCGCCGAGACCGGCTTTATCGGCTGTTCCGGCGCTATGGCTGGATCGGGCTGCTGGTGATTGCCATCATCGTGGGTGGCGCCGCGTGGCGCGAATACGCCAATAATCAGCGGCGCACGGCGGCGGAAGCCTGGGGCGATGCGGTTCTGGCGGCGCAGAATTCGGATGATCCGGTGGCGGGACTTGCCGCCCTTGATGGTGGCGGCAATGCCAACCGTACGGCATTGGGCGACCTGCTGGCCGCTGGTGCCGCGATGGAGGCGGACGGTCAGGCCGCTGCGCAGCCCTATCTGGAACGTGCGGCAGCCGAAGGCGGCGATGACGTGCTGACCGATCTGGCGCGGCTGAAGGCCGTGATTGCCGCCGGAGAGTCGCTGGATCAGGCGGATCGCGATGCCGCACTGACCGATCTTTCAAAACCCGGCGCGCCGTTCCGCCTGCTCGCGCTTGAACAGAAGGCCGTGGCCCTGATCGCCGCAGACCGGAACGACGATGCACTGACGCTGATCCGTGAGATACAGAACGAGGACGGTGTCAGTCAGGCCCTGCAAACTCGTCTGGCCCAGATGGTCATCATGCTCGGCGCGGATCTGGAAGACGACCCGATGGGCGCGGACGCGACCTCGCCGGACAATAACACTGCCCCAGCCCCCGCCGACGCTGAATGAGGAGAGCCCTGTCATGACGCGGAACCTCACCCCCTTACCCGCCGGCATTGCCGTGCTGCTTTTGCTGGCCGTCGCAGCCTGTGGCGAGCGGGAAACCATTTTGCCGGGGGAGCGGCTTGATCCGCGTGCCATCGGCTCCCCCGACGGGCCCGTGGTCGAAGCGCCGGTCGCGACCACATCCGCGCTTTCGCTGCCTGCGATGCGCGCGAACGCCGAATGGACGCATCGTGGCGGCAACGCAGCCCATAACAGTGGTCATGTCGCACTCGGCGCAGGAACGCAGCAGGTATTTGCGGCGCCGATCGGTCAGGCGGCTGGCAAACGGCATCGCATAACGGCCGATCCCATCGTGGCTGCTGGCCGTGTTTTCACGCTGGACAGTGTCGCGCTGGTCACAGCGACCTCGCAAAGCGGCGGCCGGGCGTGGTCGACCGATCTGACACCCGCCGGGGAGAGCCGCGAGAGCGTGTCCGGCGGCGGTCTTGCCTATGAGGGCGGGAAGATCTTTGCGACGACCGGTCATGGCCAGCTTGTCGCGCTTGATGCTGTCAGCGGGTCGATCCTGTGGCGGCAGGATGTCGGCGCCCCGATTGGCGGTGCCCCGACAGTTGAAAATGGCGTTGTCTATATCACCAACCGCTCTTCCACGGGCTTCGCGGTGCGGGCATCTGATGGCAAGCTCCTGTGGCAGGTCGCGGGCATTCCGCAGCCGACCGCGGTGATGGGTGTGGCCGCACCCGCGGTTTCGGGCGATATGGCGGTGTTCCCCTTCGCCTCCGGGCAGGTGCTGGCCGTTGATCGCGAGACCGGGATTGAACGCTGGTCCGCCCAGGTCGCGGGAAACCGTATCGGGCGTGCCGTGGCCTATATCCGTGACATGACCGGGGAGCCGGTGATCGCGGGCGATACGATTTATGCGGGTACATCGTCGGGACGGATTGCAGCATTTGACCGGGAGACCGGCGCGCAGCTCTGGTCGGCGCGGGAGGGTGCGGGCTCGCCCGTGCTGCCGGTCGGGAATGCGGTTTTCGCGGTCAACGACCAGAACCAGCTTGTGCGTCTGGATCGCGCGACCGGCGGGCTGATCTGGGCCCGCGACCTGCCATTCTATACGGATGAGCGGGTGCGCAAGCAGGACAGCATCCACGTCCAGTATGGCCCGGTTCTCGCAGGTGGACGGCTGTTCGTTGCGTCGTCAGATGGGGTTTTGCGCGCCTTCGATCCGGCCTCCGGCAGCACTGTGTCACAGACTGCCATTCCGGGCGGCGCTGCGACCGCGCCCGTCGTGGCCGGTCAGACGCTTTACGTCACCGGGCGTGACGGAAATCTCTACGCCTTCCGATGAGCTTTACCCTTGCCATTGTGGGCCGACCGAATGTCGGCAAGTCGACACTGTTCAACCGGCTGGTTGGCAAACGTCTGGCACTGGTGGACAACCAGCCCGGCGTGACGCGCGATCTGCGTGAAGGGCAGGGCCGGCTTGGCGATCTGCGCTTTATCGTCGTGGATTCCGCCGGGCTTGAAATGGCCGAGGATGACAGCCTGCAGGGCCGGATGCGCCGCCTGACCGAGCGCGCCGTGGACGAGGCGGATGTCGCGCTTTTCGTCATCGATGCGCGGACCGGGATCACTGCAGCGGACGAGTATTTCGCCGATATCCTGCGCAAGCGGGCCAAACACGTCATCCTCGCCGCCAACAAATCCGAGGGTCGTGCGGGGGAGGCGGGCGCGCTGGAAGCCTATTCGCTCGGGCTGGGCGAACCACTGCGGATCTCGGCGGAGCATGGCGAGGGGATGGAGGATATTTATGCCAGGCTGAAACCCCTTGCTGCCGAGCTGACCGCGCAGAACGCCGTGCATGAACCAGCCGTCGATGTCGATCTGCCCGAAGATGCGGAGTTTGACGAGGATGCGCCCCCCGACTGGATGCCGACCGAGGCGCGGCCGTTGCAGATTGCCGTCATCGGGCGGCCAAATGCGGGTAAGTCGACGCTGATCAATAAGATCCTCGGCGAGGACCGGCTGCTGACCGGGCCGGAAGCCGGGATCACTCGCGATGCGATCTCTGTCCGGGCCGAGCTGATGGGCACGCCGATGCGCATCTTCGACACGGCCGGTATGCGAAAGCGCGGGCGGGTTACGGATAAGCTGGAGAAGCTGTCCGTGGCTGACGGGCTGCGCGCGGTCCGCTTTGCCGAGGTCGTGGTTGTGCTGCTGGATGTGGCAATCCCATTCGAGCAGCAGGATCTGCGGATCGCCGATCTGGCCGAGACCGAGGGGCGGGCCGTGGTCGTCGCGGCGAATAAATGGGACCTGGAAGAGGACAAGCCTGAGAAGCTGAAGGAGCTGCGCCAGTCCTTTGAAAGGCTGCTTCCGCAGTTGAAGGGCGCGCCGCTGGTTACGGTGTCCGCGCGGACGGGCAAGGGGCTGGACCGGCTGCATAACGCGATCATGCAGGCCTATGCCGTGTGGAACCGCCGCGTGTCCACCTCGAAGCTGAACAACTGGCTTGAAGCGATGACCGAGGCGCATCCGCCCCCGGCCCCCGGCGGGCGACGGATTCGGCTGCGCTATATGACGCAGGTGAAGACGCGGCCCCCGGCCTTCGTGGTCAAGGCAACGCATACGGACAAGATCCCCGAAAGCTATCACCGTTATCTGGTGAACGGGCTGCGGACGGATTTCAATATGCCGGGCACCCCGATTCGCATCTTTTTCCGCGATCAGGGCAAGGTGAACCCGTATCGTCACAAGGCAGAAAAGATCAGCCAGTCCGGGGCGCTCGCCAAGCACAAGAACCGGCAGAAGCCGCAGGGTAGCTGATCAGGTTGTGACGCGGACCAGAAGGAAGGTCAGCGACGCAATTGCGAGGACGGAGTTCACGGCGATGATCGGGGCAGCATCGATCATCGCTGCCGCGACGGCCAGAAATGCAAACATCACCGTAATCGTGCAGAGCGGATTATGCGGGATGCGCATCTGAACAGCCATTGTCGTGATGCAGGCGAGTATCGCGCCGGAAATCGATGCAAGCTCTGGCGGTATGGCCATCGCGTCGTTGATGAAAGAGGAAAAGGCGGTAAAGGTCAGCATTGTCGCCCAGCCCAACAGAATTCCGACAAACGGATTGCGCGCCAGTCTTTCATCAGAAAATTTGCGGCTGACGATAGAAATATGGGCCATCAGCATCAGGACGCACATGAGAAACCCCGGCAGCGGGGCCTCCAGCGCGACCCAGGGCGATATGGCTGCCAGCACAAACGCACCGACCAGCAGTGCGACATCGGCGGGCCGCAATGCGTCGTCGCCATGAAAGCGATAGATCAACTGCGCCGCGAACAGCAGGGACGCGGTCCACACGGCGACAAGGATGATCCATGTCGCCGGATCCTCCGGGATCAGAAAAACCGCTGCAAGCAGGTTGGGTGCGAAGTCGATTTCTTCGGTTATGAAGATGGGCAGCGGGTTTTGGTCCAGCGAGAACGCCATTTTCATGCTGCTGGCGACAAAAAACAGGACCGAAAGACCTACGAGCAGTGATCCAATGCGCTTCATCTTTTCTCAGCCTCTTTCCCTTGCCGGTCGTGCAGCCGCAGGAGAGACCCTATGGCTGCAAACCTATTCCAGAATGCCGTCTGCGCGCAGAAGGGATTTTCCCCCCAGATAGTGATGCAGCACCTCTGGCAACCGGACCGAACCGTCGGCCTGTTGCCCGTTTTCCAGCACCGCGATGAGCGCGCGCCCGACGGCGAGCCCCGATCCATTCAGACTATGCACGAATTCCGGCTTGCCGCCACCCTCCGGCCGGAAGCGGGCATTCATGCGCCGCGCCTGAAAATCGCCGCAATAGCTGACGGAGCTGATTTCGCGATAGGTTTGCTGCCCCGGCAGCCAGACCTCGATATCATGCGTAATGCGCGCGCCGAACCCCATATCGCCGGTACACAGCACGACCGTGCGATAGGGCAGGCCCAGCCCTTCGAGGATCGCTTCGGCACAGCCTGTCATCCGCGCATGTTCTGCCATTCCGGCATCCGGGTGCGTGATCGAGACCATTTCAACCTTCTCGAACTGGTGCTGGCGCAGCATTCCGGCGGTATCGCGTCCGGCGCTGCCGGCTTCGGAGCGGAAACATTGCGAATGGGCCACCATGCGGCGCGGCAGGGTGGCTTCGTCCACCACTTCACCGTTTACGGTGTTGGTCAGCGGCACTTCCGATGTCGGGATCAGCCACCAGCCTTCGCGGGTCTGGTAGCTGTCATCGCCGAATTTCGGAAGCTGACCTGTCCCCTCCATCATTTCGGACAGGACAAGGACCGGGGTCCAGGTTTCCGTCAGGCCGTGTTGGTCGACATGGGTATCGATCATGTATTGGGCGAGGGCGCGATGAATGCGGGCAACCGCGCCTTGAAGCACCACGAAGCGCGAGCCGGAAAGCTTTGCGGCAGTCGCGAAATCCATCAGCGGCTTGACGCCTGGCAGCTCGTAATGCTCGACCGGCGTGAAATCGAAGCTGGGGGGTGTGCCCCAGCGTTTGATCTCGACATTGTCGTTTTCGTCGGCGCCAACGGGTACATTTTCCAACGGCAGGTTTGGAATGGACATCAGCAGATCGCGCAGCTTCTTGTCCAGCTCGCCCGCCTCCGCCTGCATTCCGGCGATCCGGGATTTCGTCTCCGCAACCAGTGCGCGCAGGCGTTCAAACTCGGCCTCGTCACCCTTGGCTTTTGCCGCGCCGACCTGCTTGCTGGCGCGGTTCTGTTCGGCCTGTGCTTCCTCGGCGGCCTGAATGCGCGCCCGGCGGGTCTCATCAAGCGACAGGATGTCGGCGGAAACAGGCGCGGCCCCAAGACGTTTCAGCGCGGCGTCGAAGGCTTCGGGGTTTTCGCGGATGGCGCGGATGTCGTGCATGGCAGAACCTGTCTAACGTATTCGGTTCGGGTGTTAGCCGAAGCCGGGCAGAATTGAAATACGCGGCTATATCACTGTCCTGCACTGTCCCGTTTTAACAATTGCAGCAGTTGCGATTGGAAACCGGCGGCGCTGCGATAGCCCGCGAACCTGCCCACCTCCTGCCCGTTGCGGAGGAGGATGAATGTCGGTGTCTGTTTCGGGTTTTGGGCCAGCGTCAGCCCGTCGGGCCACGGTCCCTGCATGTTTACTGCCAGCAGGGGCGCATTTTGTCCGGCCTGAGAGCGCGCATAGCCGGGTGCGACCTCGCGCTGCCATCTGGCGAAGTCGCCACAGCCATTTTCGTAAGTGACCAGCAATTGCAGTTGGGACGCAAAAGCTGGCATGGTGAAAACTGCAAAGATCAGGGCGATCAGAATACGCATCATGTTCCTTCGGGTACTGTTGCCAGCATAGTCTGCGGGTCGAGGCCGGCAAGCACTATACCCGGCGCTTTTTAGTAAAATTCGTCGTTTAAGTAGGGTTGCGCCGGATTTCTGATCGCCCGAATATAACGCCCGAAATGGCAGCGTGATGTGGGCGCAAAGCAGGTAAAGTGGTGGACGATGACAAAGGAACCGACCATGCTTGACCTGCCAGATGAAAGCGCGCTTTATACGGCGCTTACCAATCGAGATCCTGTTTACGAGGGGCGTGCCTATGTCGGGGTGACGTCGACGGGGATATTCTGCCGTCTGACCTGTCCCTCACGCAAGCCGCGTCCCGAAAATTGCCGCTGGTTCGCGACGCCTGCCGCGGCGCAGGCCGCGGGGTTCAGGCCCTGCAAGCGCTGCTATCCGGCTGGTGCGACGGCTGAGGGCGACGTGGCGGTCACGGCACTGCGCGATGCGATAGAGGCAGACCCCGGGCGGCGCTGGACCGAGGCGGATATTGAAGAGATGGGATATGATCCATCAACCATCCGCCGCGCCTTCCGGCGGCATTTCGGGATGACCTTTCTGCAAATGGCGCGAGAGGCGCGGCTGCGCGAGGGCGCGCGCCGTGTCGCAGGCGGCGACGCTGTGATCGAGGCGCAGCTGGATGCCGGTTTCGATTCCGCCAGCGGGTTTCGGCAGGCATTCTCGAAACTTTTCGGGCACCCGCCTGCTGCTATGCGCAAGGGGGAGGGGCTTGTCGCAGAGTGGATCGAGACGCCGCTTGGCGGGATGATTGCCGTCGCGGACGAAGACGCGCTGCATCTGCTTGAGTTCACCGACCGCAAGGCGCTGAAGCCGCAGCTGGCGCGGGTGTCGCGGGATGTGAAAGGACGGATTGCCCTTGGTCGCTCGTCGATTACGGAAAAAACGGCGCAGGAGCTTTCGGATTATTTCTCCGGTCGTCGGGACCGCTTCGATCTGCCAGTCGCGCCGCATGGCACGGCATTTCAGCGCCGCGTCTGGTCTGCCCTGCAACAGATCCCTGCCGGGGAAACCCGCAGCTATCGCGATGTCGCAAATGCCATCGGGCAACCGACCGCGACCCGGGCCGTGGCGCGTGCCAATGCGACGAATGGGATTGCCATCGTGATCCCCTGCCATCGCGTGATCGGGGCGGATGGAACGCTGACCGGATATGCGGGCGGGCTTTGGCGAAAAGAAAAACTGATCGCGGTCGAACAATCCTATGCCCGGCGCGGTGCCGAATCGGCTTGACGCGCCTCGTGTCCGGGTATATTCACCGCCAACTAGATTTTCCGGGCGCTGCCACCAGGGGATGGAGCGGCGCCCTTTCACATTGGGACTTCGCCGTCCCGCGTACGTAAAACGAGGATAATACCATGTCGCGCGTCTGCGAACTGACCGGCAAGGGCCCGATGACCGGGAACAATGTCAGCCACGCCAACAACAAAACCCGTCGTCGGTTTCTTCCGAACCTGAACGACGTGACCCTGACCTCTGAAAAGACCGGTCGCAGCTATTCCCTGCGGATTTCGGCTGCTGCGCTGCGCACTGTCGATCACCGTGGTGGTCTGGATGAGTTTCTCGACAAGGCGAAGGACGGCGATCTGTCGGCCCGTGCGCTGAAGATCAAGAAAGAGATTGCGAAGTCGGGCGATACCGCGGCGAATCTCGAAGCCTGATCGGCGCAAAACTGATTTGCTTGGCCCCGCTGGACAATTCCGGCGGGGCTTTTCGTCGCATAAACCTCACGAAGCTGGCACTGGCCTGCGTCGGGTCGCCACGATAGACCTGTGTACATGATCGGCGGTTTGCGTCTTTTTCTGATTTTGCTGCTGGTTCTGACCTCTCAGAGCCTCGCGACGGCGCGTGTTCAGCCACGCCCGGCGGGTGAAATCGTCATCTGCGCAGGCGGCGCGATCACCACGATTGCCATCGACCAGGATGGAAACCCGGTCGAAAAGGTCCAGTTCTGCCCGGATATGGCCTTCAGCGTGCTTGCGGCGGTCTCGTCCGATGCGCCGCCGATGCTGCTGGGGCAGACGCTGTTCACGCTGGACAGATATTTTGACGGGCCGGTGCTGCCCGGTCGGGCCGCGCCGGCGGCAAGGGCCCGGGATCCTCCTCCATTCGCTTGAGACATGAACTTCCAATCAGAACTCAGCAAAATGGACATGAAATATGAAAACGATTTTTCTGGCGGCAGTGACCGCGATTGCTCTTCCCGCCTTGGCCACGGCGCATGAAGGCGGCGATGCAACCGAACATGGGCTGGAGGTGCATGACGCCTATGCACGCAGCTCGAATCCCAAGGCTGGTGCGGCCTTCATGGCGATCTATAATCATGGCGAGGAAAGCTGCACGCTGACCGCCGCCGCGACAGATGCTGCCGGGAGTGCCGAACTGCACACGAATGAGACGACGCCCGACGGCGTGGTGCGGATGAAGCCGATCGAGGGCGGCATCGAACTGGCTGCCGGTTCGGAACATATGCTTGAGCGCGGCGGTGACCATCTGATGCTCATGGGATTGACGGAGCCGCTGGAAAATGGCGACGAGATTTCCATCACGCTGAATTTCGGTGCCTGCGGCGATGCGACCGTCACTGTCCCGGTCGACAATGATCGCATGCCGAAGGACGTAAAGGCGGATCACGATGCCAGTGCCGATGCGCATGGCGGCCATACGCCAGAGTAATGGCGTTCGGGCCGGTCGTCCACGCAGATGTGATGGCCGGTCCAACCCGCTTGGGCGAACCGCCCGGCAAATGCCGCGTTGTCGCTGAAACAGGTGGTCCGCAATGAAATATGCAGATTTTTCATTGGTTCGGTTCGGGACTGGCCTGTCCCCGTTTATGTCCGGGCCGGAGCGGCCTGATGACTTGCTGGCCTCCTTGCGCGCAACGGCAGTGATGGAGCGCTACCCTTCGGTCGGCACGGAGGCCGCAAGCAGGCTCGCGGCGGAGTATGAAGAGGGCGTTCGGGCGGCGCGCGAGCGCCGGCCAGATGGCGAGGCGCTGGAAAAGCGGACAAGGGACGCGCTGAATGATGCGGTTGACCGGTCGCATCGAAGTCGTCTCGCCCGTGCTCTCGAAGACCCGACCGGCTTCGCGGATCGGCTGGTGCAGTTCTGGTCCAGCCATTTCAGCATCCGCATGACCGGCCCAAAGCGGCGCGTTCTGACATCGGCATATTATGATGACGCGATCCGGGCAAATCTGACGGGCCGTTTTGCTGATATGCTGCGTGCGGTCACGCTGCACCCGGCGATGCTGATCTATCTCGATCAGACCTCCTCTGTTGGGCCGCGTTCGCGCTTTGCCTTGCGGCGCCCGAAGCGACGTCCGGGGCTGAACGAGAACCATGCGCGGGAGTTGCTGGAGCTGCACACGGTCGGCAGCGGGGGCGCATATACGCAAAGCGATGTGCGTCAGCTGGCGGAACTGATGACCGGGCTCATGGTCGACCGAAGTGCGGCGTTTATGTACCAGACAAACAGGGTGGAGCCGGGGGCAGAGACGGTTTTGGGCGTCGAATATGGCGGCGGTCGTCCGCCGCGCCTGACGGAAATCGAGGCGTTTCTGGAGGATATTTCCATCCATCCCGACACGGCGGCGCATATTTCCTACAAGCTGGCGCGGCATTTCTGCGCGGACGATCCACCGACACAGCTTGTTGCTGATCTGACGCAGCGTTTCCGGGAAACTGACGGCGATCTGATGGTGCTTTACGACGTGCTGGTCCGGCATCGTGAGGCGCGCAGCAGCTTCGGTCAGAAGATCCGTCAGCCGCAGGATCTGATCACAGCCTGGCTGCGGGCGCTTGGTGTGTCCGGTGATGAGGTGATGGGCTGGCCGCGAAACAGGCTGCACGAGATGGTTCTTCAGCCGCTGATCCGTATGGGCCAGCACTGGCAGGGCGCGCCACAGCCGGAAGGCTGGCCGGAGGAGGGCGATTTCTGGCTGACGCCGCAGCTTCTTGCCATGCGGATCGGTTGGGCCATGCGGCAACCCGGCAGGCTGCGGGAGAACCTGCCGGATCCGCGCGAATTTGTCGCGGCCGCCTTCGGAACGACCGCCGATGATGCGGTTGCGTCAGCTGCCGCGCGCGCTGAATCGCTGTCTGACGGTGTCGGCATCGTCCTCGCGTCGCCGCAGTTTAACCGGAGGTGAAGCGATGCGCATGGATCGCCGCGATTTTCTGAAAGCCGCCATCGCTGCTGCCTGTTCAGCGGCGGCTCTGCCTGCGGTCACTCCGATGAGTTTCGCCTCCGCTTCGGGCGACAAGCGCCTTGTCGCGATTGTGCTGCGTGGGGCAATGGACGGGCTGGATGTGGTCCAGCCCTATGGCGATCCGTTCCTGCGCAAGCTGCGTCAGGAGCTTTCGCTGGGGCCGGAGGCGGGCGCGCTCGATCTGGATGGGTTCTATGCGCTGCACCCGGCCTTGCAGCCGCTTCTGCCGATGTGGCGGGCGGGCGAACTTGGCTTTGCGCATGCCGTTTCGACCCCCTATCGTGACAAGCGCAGCCATTTCGACGGGCAGGATATTCTGGAGGCCGGGACCGGATACGGCCCGGATGCGGCTGACCCGGCGGGCGGCTGGCTGAACCGTCTGCTGCCGATGCTGCCGGGCGCGCAGATGGAGACCGCCTATGCGGTTGGAACCGATGAGCTTGCAATTCTGCGGGGTCCGAGCCGCTATTCAAGCTGGACGCCCAACACCAGGCTGTCGCTGTCCCCGCAGGCGCAGATATTGCTCCAGTCGCTTTACGAAACGGATCCGATTTTCCACAGCGCAGCCGAAGCCGCGATTGAGATCAGCGCGCGTGCGGAGGCGGCGTCCGAGATGGGCGGTGCGGGGCGGCAAAGTGCGGCGGCGAAACTCGCCGGCTTTACGGCGGCGCGATTGAACGAGGAAACCCGCATCGCCGCGTTTTCCCTGACCGGCTGGGACACGCATCGCAATCAGCACCGGGTCATCGCGCGTCCGCTTGCACAGCTTGCCGAGGCGCTGACGGTGCTGAAACGCGATCTGGGGGCGAACTGGGGGAATACGGTCGTGCTGGCGATGACGGAATTTGGCCGGACGGTTCGCCAGAACGGCACCAACGGCACCGATCACGGAACCGGCGGTTTGCTGGTTATGGCGGGCGGTGCACTAAAAGGGGGCAGGGTCTACGGCGAATGGCCCGGGCTGGACGAGAGCGATCTATATGCAGGTCGCGACCTGATGCCCACGGCGGATATACGAGTAACGCGCGAAAGTTGGTGATGCCCTGAGGGGCGGCATATCATGGCGGTGTTCAGACGCCGTCAATTCTCAGCCGAGAAAGGGATATGCCACATGTCGGAGACTACCATCAGCACGCTGCCCGATCCATCGGGGTTTTCGCCGGATCCGCTGACGGACCTCATCCGGGAGGGTGCGCGCAAGCTGATCGAACAAGCGGTTGAGGCCGAGCTGGCAACGCTCCTCGCCGCGTTCGCTGAGGAAAGGCTCGATGACGGTCGGGCCAGGCTGGTGCGGCACGGACATTTGCCGGAGCGCGAAATCCTGACCGGGATCGGTCCGGTCGCCGTGAAGGTGCCGCGGGTGCGGGATCGCAAGCCGGGAGCGGAGAGGATCTCCTTCACGCCCAGCATCCTGCCGCGCTACCTGCGCAAGGCCAAATCGGTCGAGGAACTGCTGCCCTGGCTCTACCTCAAGGGGGTCTCCACCGGCGATTTCGGCGAGGCGCTGGCCGCCCTTCTGGGGCCGGACGCCAAGGGCCTGTCGGCCAAGACCGTCACCCGCCTGAAAGCCAACTGGTGGTCCGAATACGAGGCTTGGGAGAAGCGCGACCTCGGAACCCGGCGGTTCCTCTACATCTGGGCCGACGGTGTCTACTTCAAGCCGCGCATGGCCGAGGAAAAGCAATGCGTTCTGGTCATCGTCGGGGCGGATGAATACGGCCGGAAGGAACTGCTGGCCATGACCGACGGCTTCCGCGAGAGCACCCAGAGCTGGCGCGAGGTGCTGCTCGATCTCAAGCGGCGCGGCCTCACGCAGGATCCCAAGCTCGCGATCGGCGACGGTGCCCTCGGCTTCTGGACGGCCCTGCGCGAAGTCTTCCCCACGACGCAGGAGCAGCGGTGCTGGCTGCACAAGACCATGAACGTGCTGAACGCGCTGCCGAAATCGGCGCAGGCCAGGGCCAAAGGACACCTGCACGACATCTGGCAGGCCGGGACAAAGGCCGAAGCCAACGTCGCCTTCAACTTCTTCGTCGAAACCTACGGCGTGAAATGGGACAAGGCGGTGGCCAAGCTGGTCAAGGACCGGGACGCGCTGCTGACCCTCTACGACTATCCGGCCGAGCACTGGAAACATATCCGGACGTCAAATCCGATCGAGAGCACCTTCGCCACCGTCCGGCACCGCACCCGGCGAACCAAGGGCTGCCTGAGCCGAAAGACCGGGCTCGCCATGGCCTTCCGGCTGATGATGTCGGCGCAGAAGAAATGGCGGAGGCTCGACGGCCGGAACCGCCTGCCAGAGGTCATCAGCGGGGTTGAGTTCCGCGACGGCGTCCGCCACATTCAAGCTGCCGCCTGATCAAGCGTCACCAACTTTCGAGCATATCTCCGGATATACGCAGCTATGCCGGTGCCGCGCTTTCTGGTCTGTTCGGCGTCCCCTTGTCGGAGATCGAGCGCAGTATCTTTCCGGGTCTCGATATGGCCGCGCCGCCGCGCATATTGCGTTAGCTTGCGTCAGCAGGCTTTCTGCGTCGCAATGATCTCGCAGGCATAGTCGTAAAGCTCCTGATCCAGCTCATTCGCGGCGATCAGTTTCTGACGTGTTTTCGGGGAAAGCTGCGACAACAGGCGGTCAACCCGCTCCTCGACCGAGGCGTCATGTTCTTCGGTCATATTGTGGCGCGTCACTTCCGGCATCTTCAATGTCAGCCCGAACGACGCGGCAATCGGGATGAAGCGTCGGACATCTTCCTCGAAAAATTCCGTGCGGCCCAGCAGCTCCACCAAAGCGAGGTTACGTCTGGCGTTAGCGATGTCGTAGATCATCATCTCGGCCTGCCGCTTTACCACCGGGTTGCGGCAATAGACATTCGCCAGATGCCGGGTCTGGCCGTTTGAAATATGCGGAAGCTGGCCCTTGGTCAAGAAGCAGGCTTCCACGAAGTCGCCGAAATCATATTGCTTCGCCAGTGCCGCGGTATCGGTGCCGTCATTTTCCTGCCGCTTGAAACGATAGATCGAACCGACCCGCAGGATGGGGTGGCGCAGGAAAATTGCGGCGATGACGCGGTATTCCAGCGAGGTCGGATGCGGAAGCTGGATCTGGTGCGACGAGAAAGCCTGCGCGTTCGCGCGGCGTTTGATGACCCGGTCGAGTTGATCCTGATCGATGGTGAAGAAAGGATATGGGCCGTCGAACCGCTCGTGCCGTTCGCCGAAGCTGGCATCGAGAACCCGCTCGAAGGACGTGCCGGAGTTCTTATAGATGTGATAATGGACGATTACGTTTCTCATGAGCGTTCTGTCAGGCTGGCCGGGGGACGGGATGCGCGATAGCGATGCGGCACCCATTCACCCCAGCGGGCTTCAAATATCTTCTTGTTCGTTTCAAAAAGGGCGGTCTTTTCGGCAGACGGTATCTGGTCGAATGTCGCCGACAGATGGTGGTGTACGAAAGCGTCTTCGGCGAGTGCGATCTCGAAACCGGCGGCGCGGAAACTCGCGCAGTGATCGTCATCTTCGAACATCCCGCGACCATAGACCGTGGGCAGGTGACCGACGCGGTCGAGATCGGCCTTGCGGAACATGGCGCAGAAATAGGCGGCGACAGGGATCGCCGTCCAGCGACCGCGATAGCCTGTCGTCAGGTCGCGGGCGATGCGCTGCATTTCGGTCATATCGGCGTAGGACAGATCAAGCTTTGCTTCATTGCCGATGTTATTCGTCAGCGGGCCGACAATGCCCAGTTCCGGATTATGCTCCAGATGACCGACCATAGCCTGCAACGCACCGGGGGGGACATAGGTGTCATTGTTCAGCAAGAGGACATAATCGCCACGCGCGGCCTCGATACCGACATTATTGCCCTTTGCAAAACCAAGATTTTCGCCGTTCTCGATCAGGCGCACATTGTCATAGGGGCGGGCGGCATCCCGCAGTCGCGCCAGTTCTGTTTCGTCTGATCCGTTATCGACGACCAGCACCTCGAAATCCGGATAGATATCGCCCTGACCGACGAGCGATTCAAGGCAGGCCAGCGTCAGATCGGCCTTGCCGTAAGCCAGCACGACAACGGAAACAGACGGCGCCCGGTCCATCTCCGCCAGGATATCCGCAGCACGGTAGGACCATGCGTTGTCCAATGCGTAGCTGCGCAGAGCATCGCCCCTTGAGGTCGCGTCAGGGGCTGTCGCAGCCTGCCGGATTCCCGCGGCGAAACCGGCGGCGTCGCTGGCGGTTGTGACCAGATCGCCAGCGCGTGCCAATTCGGGCAGGGCAGTTGCGACGGTTGGCCTCCTGACCGCGGAATATTCATAGAACTTGACCGGATCGCACGCCTTGATGATCGGCAGCAAGCGGAACGGAATGATCAGCACATCCATCGCGCGCAGGAAGGCAGGCACATCCGCATAGGGGATTTCGCCGTGCAGCGTCACATTGCTGAGCCTGTCCAGACGGGCTGGTTCCGCCGCTGTGACGGAGCCGCAGAGATGCAGTTCAAAGTCAGGGTTCTCACGGGCAACCTGTTCCAGCAGGTCGGTATCGAACCATTCGGCGATTGCACCGACATAGCCAACCTTGATCGCGCCGTTACCGAGCTTCCCGGCAAGGAAGTCCGGGATGCGCGCGTCGGCGTCATCGTTGACGAAGTGGCTGACATCGGTGCCGTTCCGCACCAGTGCTACGGGTCGTTGCCGGGCATATTTGTCGTAGAGATACTGCGAAGAAACGATCATCCGGTCGGCCTTGGCGATCATGTTCTCTTCCGCGTCCAGAATCGCCTGTTCGGTATTCGCAAAACCTGCGATCTCGTCCATGCAGTCGAACGTGATCTGGAATTGCGGCGGCAAATGGCGCACGAAATTCCACCAGTACGGATGCTCAACCACAATATGCGTGCGGGGCGTTGTCCGAAGCTGGTCGACGATCCGGTAAAAATGGCCGATCCAGGCTTGCTGCGCCGTGAGCGGGATCTTGCCGTCATACGGGTTTACAGTCCGCATCCCGCTGGCCGGCAGGCGCAGCACATAGACATTCGGTGCAACTTCGCGGGCCGAACCGCCGCCTGCCTCCGTCTCCATCTCGACAAAGAAAACCCGGTGCCCGGCACGCGCCATCTCGGTCGCGAGGTGCTGTGGGCGCTGAGTGCGAAAATCCCAGTTGATGATCGACATCACGAAAATATCGGACTTGTCCGGGCTGGCCGGGGCGATGCCGTCGAAACCGCGAAGCTCGCCCGATCGCGGTTGCGGCGGCGCATAAGCGAGATGCGTCGGAATGCCATCGGGAAAGGGGACGGAGCGTTTCAGCCGGTCGAACGCCCAGCCCGGCAGGAGCGGGCGCAAGATGCGTCCGGCGGAGCGATGTATGCGGCGATAGATCGGTTTGATGACACTCATCCGCTCGGCTTCCAGCTTGCTGGTCAGGTCCGCCACGACTTCGTTCTGGGTGCAAAGAAGGGTGATCAACTCCTGATTGGAGTTTTCCTGCAAATTCTGCTCTGCAAGCTGGGCTTCGGCTGTGGCCAGGAAATCGTTCAGCTGTTCAAGCGCGTTATCCCGCTGCGCCTCGGTCGCCGCAATATGCTTTTGCAGTTCCGCAACCACGGCTTCGCGCTCGGCTCTGACCTCTTCGACCTGTTGCTGAAGCGAAACGGAGCCGGCAACCAAACCGTCCACGTCCCCCTCCAGCTGTGCGACGCGGTTGGTGTAGACGTCGATCGTTTCGTGCAGCTGCGCCTGAACCGGCTGGTTTGCGGCCTCGACCTGAATTGCCGTCATCGCAAGTTCGCGGAAGCGTTTCTGAAACGGAGCCAGCTCTTCCGTGTCAGGCATGGTCCCGCTGCGGGCATGGCGCGCCAACAACTCGAACAGGTCGCGTGCCAGCAGATCGATCTCAGGCGTATCGGCAGAAAGCTGCTGGCCGCCATGAACTGCGTCGGCGTCAAAACGTGCTTCTACTTTTCCGACGGCTCCGTTGGGGAGATCGACCCCGGCGACGCTCGCAATTCGGGTCAGCGTGGTCTTCACGTCTCCGATCCAGTCGGGAAACAGGACAAGGCTGCGCGGCATGTCGATGCTTGCATCCAGCGATGCGAATGTGTGTGCCATCCATGAGAGGAAGGAAAGATCGGTGCCGATGGCGTCCCGTCGTGCCAGCGACGTCGCGGTTTCGCCGGGATGCCGGATCGCGATAAGCGCAGAGGTCGGTCCCGCCTCTTCAAGCGCGGGACGCCATTGGTCCATCAGAAGGCTGAGGCGCGGATCTTTCAGCACGATTTTCCGGGCATCCCCGAAGCTCTCGTCAAGGGCGTCTTCAATTTCAGGCCGTGTCGGGCCTTCGGCAAGCGGCCCGATCCGTGCCCACCAGGCACCTGCGCGCGCCATTGCGAGATTGTTGAGATCGACGATTGCCTGCGGTTCGAAATGACCCTGCCTGTTATCCTCCGCCGGTCCGCCCCGGTCGAGTGGCAGCGAAAAGCCCAGAACTTCGGTGCAATGTGCGAGAAACGACGTGCCGTTGCGGTGCATCCCGAGAATAATCAGAATTTTATCGCGAGGGGTCATTCTGCTCTCTTCGGCGCTTTGCATATGGCCTTTTCGGTTTCAGGGGTGATGCCCAGCCGACCTGCAACTGTCAAGCAAGCACAGGCTTATCCTTTGTATATATTTTGATTTGGAAGAATTGGGCAGATATTCGCGGGCCACCGAACCCGTGAAGCGGGCAGGCGTGGCGTCAACGACGCGGGACGCCGTGTGGTCGTCTTCGCAGGATCTGACACGGTTTTGATACATTTGATGAAATGTTATCTTGCGTTTCGTACTGTGTGGGCGTGACTTCTGTGATTGGCTCTGGAACTGAGTGTATTCAGTGCAGTACAGGGGTTCTGGCAGGGAACCGCCCTTCCGCCCCTCGACGCGGGGCAGTGGAAGGAATAAGTTCTGCGAACCCGACAGCCGGCGAAAGATGCGGCAACAGATCAAATGAGGCAACGATGCGTCTGACGCAGTTCTGGGACAAGCCCACCCCGCCGCAAGAGGTGCAGACGCTTATGTCCACCTGGGAGGCGGAGAAGCGTTTCAGCTATGATCGCTTCGACCTGGACCGCGCGCGCGACTATATCCGGCAGCATTTCGGTGGCGATGTCGTCGCGGCTTTCGACAGATGTCGCCCGCCCGCGATGAAGGCCGATCTGTTCCGGTATTGCAGCCTCTATGCCGGGGGTGGCGTTTATATCGATGCGGATATCGGGAATTCCGGCACGGCATTCGATTTCATCAGCGATGCAATCGGGGGCAAGACCGGCTTCCGGCGGTTCCTGCCCATCGGTCTGAACGGCAGCAAGGGCGTGCTGATGTTTCGCGTGACCAAGAAGGACGGCATCGTTCACCATCGGCTGACCAATGATGTCCTGATCGCGCATCGCAAGAAACTGCCGCTTTTCGGGGCTCTGGTCGAACGCTCTTGCGAGAATATCCGCAACGAAATCTCGCAGAATGTCTGGGTCGTGACCGGGCCGGGCGTGCTGAACCAGTTGAAGAAGAAAGAGAACGGCGATGAGCTGTTTGAGGATTTCAATCTGGTTTCGATTTTCAAGTTCAAGCAGCATCTGAAATTCGTCTGGCAGATGGACTACAAGAATGGCGAAGATGACTGGCGGCCCAAGGACAAGGATGCCGGCGCGCCCTCGATCTTCGTGCCTGCCATGAATGGCCCGGAGGCCGGTGTCTGATGCAGGCCCCGGCACCTGATCTTCAGCCGGTTCAGGCGACGGTCAGCAATAAAATGCTGCCGCGTTTTTCGACACTGCGCACGATCACGGCGCTGTGCCTGCGTGAAGTGACGACCTCTAACGGTGATGTCGCGGGCGGATATATGTGGTCGGTCCTGTCGCCCGTGGTGTCGATCATGGGGCTGGTGATCATCTTTTCCGCCGGGTTCCGGGTGCCGCCCCTTGGGGACAATTTTGCCATCTTCTACGCGACCGGGGTTCTGCCCTACACGATGTTCACGCAAGTCTGTTCGCGGCTGGACAACGCGATCCGCAGTTCGCGGAGCCTGCTGAACTATCCCCGCGTGACGCTGTTTGACGTGCTGGTCTCCAAGCTGATCATGTCGTTGATGACACAGGCTGCCGTGTCGGTGCTGGTCTTCGGGTTTATTCTCTATTTCTACGACACCGACACCACCTTCGATTCCATCGAAGTGCTGAAGTCATTCGGTGCCGCCGCCGCGCTTGGCTGTGGTATCGGTCTGACCAACTGTGCGATCAAAGCCAAATTTCCGCTTTGGGATTTTGTCTGGTCGTTCCTGTCGCGGCCGCTTCTGCTGGTCTCTGGCGTGATTATTCTGGTGGAGTCGCTGCCGCGCCCTTACAGCGAATGGCTGTTGTGGAATCCGCTTGTCCATATCACGGGCCGCATGCGTGAGGCGTTTTATGTCGATTACATCGGGGGCTACGCCAATCTCTGGTATCCGATGCAGCTTGCGATTGTCCTGATTTTCATCGGTCTCGCAGGCATGCGCCTGTTCAGCCGCGAATTGTTGGATCAGTGACGCCCATGACAGCAACGCAGGATAGCAATCCCGGTTTCACCTATGAAATCCCCGAAGTGCGGCCCGCGTTTCTGCGGTTTCGGCATTACATGCTTATCTTCAGCTTCGTGCTGGTCGTTATTGCCCCGGTCCTGCTGGCCGGATGGTTGTCCTGGAGCTTTTCGGGCACGCTTCGGCAGGTGACGGCGTCGGTCACGGTGCAGGAGCATTCGCTGGGGTCCTTTGCGTCGCCGGGGTCGGGAATTTCGTTGCAATCTGCTTTCAAGGGTGGCGGCAGCGAGGAAACGGCGATTGTCCGGGAACTGGTTCACAGCGAGGATTTCTACCGGACCGTCGCCGGGCAGATGGACCTGAGCGCGATATGGCCGCCGGATCGGCCGGTGCCGTATTGGCCGCCCTATTACGACCCGGAGGGGCCGGCCGAAACAGGCCACAGCTTCTGGAAGAACATGGTCAATGTGCATATCGGTTCACGCGACCAGATCATCCGTATCTCGGTCATAGCCTTCGATCAGGACACGGCCCAACAGGTTCTCAACGCGATCCGGGTCGAGGCCGAGCGGCGTCTGAACACGGCCCGTGCCGCGACGCTGCGCATCGCGTTGGAGGAGGCGGAGCAGCGTGTCGAGGAGCTGCGCGTCCAATATGCGGAAGACAGCAGCAAGCTTCTTAACTTCCGGGTGCAGAACAACACGATTGACCCGGAGATCATGGTCAGCCTGAACATCGCATTTTCGGATTTCCTGCGTAAGATGCTGGCCGATGAGGAGATCAATATCGCCGCGACGACCGCATCTATCGCGCAAGGCGGCGAACTGACCCGTGTGTCTGAAAGCCGGGTCGCCGCGATCTCGGAATATCTGTCCAATATCGACACGGCGCCGGGTCAGGTCATCACAGCCGATGAAATAACCGCACTGATGGCCGAATATCAGCCGCTGCTGATGGATGCCGAAATCTCCCATACCTCGCTGCGCATGGCGGAGTTGTCGCAGATGCGGTTCACCCAGGATCTGGAGTCGAACAAGGTATTCCTTTCCAGCGTTACCGGCGGTTCGATGGCCGCGATCGAGGTGTTCCCGCAATTCCTGCCGACATTGCTGATCGTGATCGCCGGAAGTCTGGTGATCTGGGCCATCCTTTTGATTATTGTCTATGCAATCCGGGACCGAAAATGATCGTTCTCGAAAACATCACCAAGATTTTTTACTCGCGGCATGTCAAAAACGTCGTGTTTCAGGACCTGAACATGGTCTTCCCCGGACGCACCTCCATTGCGCTTCTGGGGCGGAACGGGGCGGGAAAGTCGACACTTCTGCGTGTCATGTCCGGCTCGCTCATCCCGAACTCGGGCCGGGTTCTCAGCGACGGGAATATCTCCTTTCCCATCGGTCTCGCCAACTCCATGCACCCGCATATGAGCGGGTCACAGAACACGAAATTCATCGCCCGCATCTATGGCGCGGATACAGATTCGCTGAAACATTTCGTCGAGGATTTTGCCGAGCTTGGCGAGAAATTCTACCTGCCCGTCCGCACCTATTCATCCGGGATGAAGGCGCGGCTGATGTTTGGCATCAATATGGGGCTGAAATTCGATACCTACCTGATCGACGAGGTCTCGGCGGTCGGGGACATGAATTTCAAGGAAAAAAGCGAATATCTGTTCAAGGAGCGGATGGAGAACGCGGGCGCGATCTTCATCAGCCACTCCATGCCGCTGGTCCGGCGCATGTGTACGGCGGGTGCGGTTCTGGAAAACGGCAAGATTACCTATTTCGACGATCTGGAAGAGGCGATTGACCGTCACCAGAAAAACACGATGGCGGGGCCGGGCGGCGCGAAGTAAGTCGTCAGCGGCAATATCTCGCCGCTGATTTCCGCTTTGTCCCTGCCTGTTAGCGGCGGTCGCGCATGCTGTAATAGCTTAGCAGCAGGATGGACCAGCCCAGAAGCAGCCCGATAAAGGCACGCAGCAATAGCATGGTTCGGTTGGGAAGCTGGGGCGACTCCGCCAGACGCGGCTCGATATGCGCCGCCAGATACCGGGATTGACGCTGGCCTTCCGCCAAAGCGGTTTCGTAGGACGCCTGCGCTGAGCGATAGGTGGTCTCGGCAAATTCAAGATTGGCCGCCAGCTCTTCATATTCGGACACGAGTTCGGCGTAGCTTTCGCCGTTCTGGCCTTCCCCGACTTCCCCGAATTTGGCGCGCTCCGCGTCGATCTGGGCCTGAATCGCATCGATCCTGCGCTGGTTCTGTACAACACGGGGGTCGTTGTCGCGCGCGGTTTCGCGCAGCGTGTCCTGCCCGACCATTGCTTCCACAAGCTGCGACTGAAGTGCGGTCAGAACGCTCATCTGCCCTTCCAGATCGGCCTCCGGGTCGACGATCTGGGTTCGCATGCGGAAGCGGGTCAGCGCCTGCCGGGCCGCGGTCAGGCGGTCCTGCGCTTTTTCCAGCTCGTTTCGGGCGAAGCGGGTGGCGTCTTCGCGGGCAATGTCGGACAATTCGTTGATGGTCTGGCTGCTTTCGTCGAAGGTGGCCTCGGCAATGGCTTTCGCATCTTCCGGGGTGAAGGCCATGACCTCAAGCGTGATAAGCTGGCTTGAGGAGGCGTAGTTGACCTTGACCTGCTTGCGCCAGTAGCTGGTCAAATCCTCCAGCGAGCCGGACGGGTCGAAGGCAAAAACCGGGTCGATATCATGCCGCTTGGAGAATATTCCGACCAGATCCAGCTTTTCGTCGATGGTCGCGACTATGTCCTGACTGCGCAGGAAATCATAAAGAATATCGGGGTCGGAAGCCGTGGTCGATCCGGTCAGCTGGGTCAGCCCGCCAAGGATGTCCAGCGTCGGGTCGGCCTCTTCCTTGCGCACGGAAAAACCGACGGTCGAGATATACTGATCCTGCGCCCGGTTCCAAAGATACCAGCCCCAGACGGCAGAGGGTGCGATCACCATCAGCAGGAAAGAGGTGATCATGACGAACTTCACCAGATTGTTCCCGGCGCCGGCCCGCTTCTGCTTTCGCCGCCGGGGTGCCGGGGCGATCTGGGGCGGGTTCGTCGTCATCTGCGTCTCGACCATGCTGCTTTCCTGTATCACCGGCGAACGCCGCGTGTAGCGTCCGCCGATATAACCGCTTGCGTGGTCCATGACCAGCGCAAGCCGGTCATGGACCCTGTTCATGAAATCACGAAAACCGGCGCAGTCGCAATGCGTTGGACACGACGAAGACCGATGACAGCGCCATCGCGCCGGCGGCCAGCATAGGCGATAGCTGCGGCCCGCCGAACGGCACAAGCACACCCATAGCGACCGGGATCAGCAATGCGTTATAGGTGAAGGCCCAGAACAGGTTCTGCCGGATATTGCGCATCACGGCGCGGCTCAGCCGGATCGCCGTTGGCACGGCGGTCGGGTCGGGTCTCAGCAGAACGACCTCTGCCGCCTCGATGGCGATATCCGTGCCGCTGCCCATTGCGATCCCGGTATCGGCTCCGGCCAGCACCGGCGCGTCGTTGATGCCGTCGCCGACAAAGACCGTGCTTTCGCCCATCTGGCGCACGGCCTCCAGCTTCGCCTCCGGGGTCATACCGCCCTGCACGCGATCAATGCCGAGCGAACTGCCGACCGCATTGGCCGCAGCCGGGACGTCGCCGGAGAACAGCGCGGTCTGAAGCCCGATCTCATGCAGTTCGCGGATCGCAGTCACCGATTCCGGCCTTGCCGCGTCTGCGATAGAGAAGCTGGCGACATGTTTGCCGTTCAGGGCGAGATGCACCGGGGTGCGGCCTTCTGTCGCCGCACGATCCGAGGCGTCGGCCAGAGCCGCGACCGTCTCGATATGACCCGCTTCCAGCGCTGACAGATTGCCGATCAGAACACGCTGGCCGTCGACTTCGCCGCTGATGCCGCGGCCTGTATCGGCCTTGACCCCTCGGGCTTCCGCCGCTTCGACGCTTTCCGACCCTGCAGCGTCCAGAATGGCGCGGGCAAGGGGGTGCTCCGATCCTGCCTCGACCGCAGCGGCAAGGCGCAATGCGTCGTGGCGGTCAATGCCTGCGGTCTCGATGCCGGTCACGGCGGGTTTGCCTTCGGTCAGCGTCCCGGTCTTGTCGAATGCGACGATCCTGGCGTCCGCCAGCCGCTGCAGCGCATCGCCGCGCCGGAACAGGATACCCAGCTCCGCGCCGCGACCCGTCCCAACAAGGATGGAGACGGGAACCGCCAGACCCATTGCACAGGGGCAGGCGATAATCAGCACCGAGATCGCGGCAACCAGCGCCTGTGGCAATGCCGGGGCAGGGGCGAGGATCATCCATAATGCGAAGGCCAGCACGGCAAGCCCCATGACGACCGGGACAAACACCCGCGTCACCCGGTCGACCAGAGCCTGCACCGGCAGCTTGCCTGCCTGCGCCTGTTCGACCAGCCGAACGATCCCGGCCAGCCTTGTATCGGCGCCGGTCGCTGTAACCCGGTAGCGCAGCGCGGCGTTGCCGTTCACGGTGCCGCCGATCAGCGTGTCGCCCGGTTCCTTCTCGACCGGGATCGGCTCCCCGGTCAGCATGGATTCGTCAACCGCGCCGGTCCCGTCGATCAGTTCGCCATCGACGGCCACACGCTCGCCCGGCCTCAGATGGACGATATCGCCTTGTATAATCTCCTGCACCGGCAATTCGGTCAGCTTCGCGTTCCGTTCGACGCGGGCGGTCGACGGGGCGAGGTCCAGCAGACGCCGGATCGCCTGACCGGCCTGACCCTTTGCGCGGGCCTCGAGCCAGCGTCCCAGCAAGATCAGGGTCACGATTACGGCAGCGCTTTCGAAATACACATGTCGTGCATTTTCAGGAAGCAGGAATGGCGCGAAGGTGGTGACTGTCGAATAAAGGAACGCCGCTGACGTGCCCAGCACCACCAGACTGTTCATTTCCGGCGCGCCGCGCAGCAGGGCGGGGACGCCGTGGCGGAAGAAAATCCTGCCGGGTCCGGCGAGGATGATCGCGGTCAGAATGAACTCGACGATCCAGATGACCCGCATCGGGATAATCGAGGTCAGCCATTCGTGGAAGCCCGGAACCACATGCCCGCCCATTTCGACGACAAATATCGGCAAGGTCAGACATGCGGCGGTCAGGAAAGCGCGGCGCAGTTCGGTCGCTTCGTCCTTCTCGGACGCCTCCGCAGTGCTGTTTTCGCCATGCGGGACGGCCTTGTAGCCCGCTGCGCTGACAGTGTTGGCGAGATCGGATGGATCGAGACCGATATGGCTTACGCTCGCGGTTCCGGTGGCGAGGTTGACTTCGGCGGTCCTGACGCCGGGTAATGCCGTAAGGCTCCGTTCCACCCGTCCGGCGCAGGATGCGCAGCTCATATCCTCGACCTTCAGAACCGTCGTGGTCAGCGCCGCCGGATAGCCCGCTTCTTGCAGCGCGTCGGTGGCGTCTCGCAGCGTATCGGGCGAGGCGATGTGAAGCCTTGCGCGTCCGGTGGCGAGATTGATCTGCGGTTCCGTCACGCCCGGCACGGCCTCAAGCGCGCGCTCGGCACGTCCGACGCATGAGGCGCAATTCAGTCCGGTGATGGTCAGTTCGATATCCCAACCGGGTGTGTTTTCAGTGATTGATGACATTGTCCTGTCCTGTTCTGAAACTGTCATAGTCGATTTCAGAGTTCAGGACAGGCGGTGCCTGCGGTCGGTTCGGCGCTTGCGAAATTGCAGTGACAATCGGCCACAGGTCATTTGCATGATGTTTCGGCAGATCGATCCGATTGACCGGCCCCGCCAGCCTGCGGAAGCGGTCACGGCCCGATGCGACATGACACCGGCACCCTCTGCCACCACGGCCCCGGCACAGAAATGCAGGCCGCGCAGACGGCTTGCGGGGCGCTGCCCCGGATTTATGATGCGCACAAGATTTCACGGCTGCAAAATGTGGGCGCAAAACCGCGCCGTCAAGGGGCATTGTCCAGCCTTGGGATTGAGTTGAATCGGCAGTCTCCCTATAACTAAACCAAGAACAAACATAGTCAGGATTGAGAAAAATGAACCGCCGCCAAATGATCGGGCTTGCACTGCCCTTGATAGCTGCGCCGTCGCTGGTTCTGTCGCAGGATGCTCAGACCGATCCCTATCAGCCGACGGAGGTCGCGATCCGCGAAGGGTTCGAGGTCGGGTCTATCGTCGTCGTCTCCGATGAATTCTTCCTGTACCATGTGAAAGCGCCCAACCGTGCCATCCGCTATGGTGTGGCGGTCGGGCAGGCGGAGCTTGTCTGGAAGGGCAAGGCGCGCATCGGCCGCAAGGTCGAATGGCCAAGCTGGACCCCCACACAGGCGATGATCGAACGCAGCCCCGAGCAATATGCCCAATATGCGAACGGCATGCCGGGCGGTCCGGAGAACCCGCTGGGCGCGCGCGCGCTCTATCTGTATGACCAGCGCGGCAACGATACCGCGATCCGCATTCATGGAACGACGCAGCCCGGTTCCATCGGGCGCGCGGTCTCCAACGGTTGTATCCGGATGCGGAACGAGGCGGTGATGGCGCTGTTCGAGGAGGTGCCGATCGGCACGCCGGTCTACGTCTACTGATCCGGGCAAGCCGATTTGCCGAATCCTGAGACCTTTCGGCTCGACGCGGTAACAATCGCCTCGGGCCGTTTCGATGACATTATCGACGTCCGCTCTCCGTCCGAATTTGCCGAGGATCATCTGCCCGGCGCGATCAGCCTGCCGGTGCTGGACGATGCGCAGCGGGCGGAGGTCGGGACGATCTACAAGCAGGTGTCGCCGTTCGATGCGCGCAAGCTGGGTGCGGCGCTGGTTGCCGAAAATGCCGCGCGCCATATTGCGGGGCCGCTTTCGGATCGTGACGGGGCCTGGCGCCCGCTGGTTTACTGCTGGCGGGGCGGGCAACGCTCCGGCGCGTTGGCGACGATCCTGGCGCAGGTCGGCTGGCGCGTGTCGCTGATCGAAGGCGGGTATAAATCATGGCGCAGGTTCGTTGTCCGGCGCGTGCAGGAGCAGGGATTTCCGTCTCCGGTCGTTGTCCTTGACGGCAATACCGGAAGCGCGAAAACCGCAATCCTGAAGCAACTGGCGCTGCGGGGACATCAGGTGATCGATCTGGAAGGGCTGGCCAATCATCGCGGCAGCCTGTTCGGCTCGCTTGGCGATCAGCCCAGCCAGAAGATGTTCGAGGGGCGGCTTGCGTCGGCGCTGGAGGCGCTTGATCCCGCGCGGCCGGTTCTGGTCGAGGCGGAAAGCTCGCGCATCGGCAGTGTCACGCTTCCCAAGGCGGTCTGGTCAGCAATCTGCACTGCCCCGCGGCTGGAACTGCGCGTGCCGGTCGGTGCGAGGGCGGATTATTCGGTGCGCGACTATGCCGACGTGCTGGCCGATCCCGACCGGATCGTGAAGATCATCGGCAAGCTGTCGACGCTGCATCCGGCGGAGCGGATCGAAGACTGGCGGAAGCTGGCCGATCAGGCCGCCTGGCGCGATCTGGCGGAAGGGCTGATGCGCGATCACTATGATCCGCGCTACGCGAAGCACCGTGCCCGCTACGGCGTTCGCAAGCCGAGTTCGGTCGAGATCGCCGATCTGTCCGACCTGGACAAGGCCGCCCGGCTGGTCGAGGACGCCTTGGCAAGGATTTGAACGGTTCCGTCAGCCGCCCAACATGATCCCGATGACAACCGCCATCAGGCCCAGAACCGATGCCGCAAGTGCGGCCATATTGACCGCCACGACGCGCTGCATCCGGGCGCGAAATGCCGCTTCCTCCAGCTTGGCACGGCGGGCCTTGGCGACATTGATGATGCACCACAGGATCCCTGCGAGCCCGGCGAGGGTCAGAACTGCGCCGGCCCAGATCAGAATTTCAAATACGCTCATGGCTTGTCCTTTCGCGCCGGGCTTAGCCTCGATTGCAGAACCCGGCAAGACGGCCTATGTCTCGGCGCGGAAAAACGGGGAAAGTGATGTCCGACGATCAGGTTTATAACGTTGCCGCCGACGAGTTGCGTCAGTTCATTGAGCAATATGAGCAGCTTGAAGCTGAGAAAAAAGACGTGACCGAGCGTCAGAAGGAAGTGATGGCCGAGGCAAAGGCGCGTGGCTATGACACCAAGGTGATGAAAAAGGTCATCGCGCTGCGCAAACGTGACCGTGACGACGTGGCCGAAGAAGAGGCAATCATGGATATGTACAAGGCCGCTTTGGGGATGGCCTGAGTCCTATCGGCCTTGCCGGGCCGTCAGGCCGAGATGAACTCCACCCCGGGAAGCGCCGCGATTTCGTCAAGATCGTCATGGTAATCCTCCGTGATCCTGTCGATCAGATCCTGCGTCCATCCGGGCAGGCTGATCGCCGCCTCCATCTTGTCGGGTTCTGCATGGGCCAGGGCTTGCTCGATCAGCTCATGACGCTGATCGGCGCTGTCGGGCGGAAGCTCGGCAAATCTTGACGCCAGATCGTCGACAACCGGCGCGGGCAGCAGATCGGACAGAATGTCGAAATCACCGTTCAGGGCAAAATCGGCGGGGACATTCGCGATGCGGCGCAGCACGTCGGGCCAGATGAACGGCAGATCCTCCTGCGCCCAGATCACCAGTTCACGATCACCGATAGCCTTCAGCATATTCTGGATCGCAGGGGCCCATCGTAACGTGGTCGGGTCAAGGCTGCCCATGATGTCGTGATAATTATCGTCGCTCGCCTCGATAATGTCGGAGATCAGCCGGGCGGGGTGGGGCACGGCAAGGAAGAACTCGACAACGCTGTCGGGAAACAGGTTGGACAGACCGGACATGCGGGCGGGTGCACGGGGGTACAGCCCCTCGATGCTCAATGCCCGGCGCGGCATGCCAAGGAATGTCGGCTGGCTCAGGATAATGCGGTTCGCCTCCTCGCTGTCGAGCAGCGAATCGAGCAGCATGTCCTGCATCTCTTCCGTCGCTTCATGCCCCTTCAGCGCGGCGATCGCGTCCCCGAACACGCCGCGATAGCTGCCGGGAGCAGGGATCTTGATCCCACGCTGCCAGAGCGCATCCCGGTTGTTGAGCAGCGTCCGCACGATGCGCGTCTGATTTGTTCCATGAGCGCCAAGATGATAAACAATTTCCATATGCAAGCTGCCTGCCTTTGCCTTTTCAATACAGTAGCTTCACTCTGGCAGCAGGAAAACCACTTAGCAGATATGGGCTTGCAAGGCAGCGAGGCAGGCGTTATCGGATCGAAACCAGCCTATCGCCGGCATAGCTCAGCTGGTAGAGCAGCTGATTTGTAATCAGAAGGTCGCGGGTTCGATTCCTGCTGCCGGCACCATGAAAACAAGGGGTTAGAAAAATCGACCAGTCCCCGCTTTCTTTCTGGGGAACGCTGGGGGAACGGCGGGCGAAGCTGGACCCGGAACCGTCGCGCCCGGAAATGATTAGGCGGGTGCTAGAAGAACGGAAGCTGTCATCCTAGGTATTTTGCGGCGACACACATGCAACGACCGCGAGGTGTCTTCACAATGTAGAAAGAAACTCTGGTGCATCTTGCGTGTTGTTGCCATATTGGAGGTGTAACGGTATGCAAGACGTTACTAAGACGTAGAAAGGGGCGCATGAACCACGTTCTCAAGCTTGACGAGCGCGCCTTCAACAAGGGCGTGCGTGATGTGCTGCACCTTAAGCCGCTCGTTAGGGTAGTTAAGGCTTCTGTCGAGCGGCACACGGAGACAGCACCAACAGATAACAAGAAGGTGGAAATTGTCGGACGAAAACCCCGATAATCTTCCGGATGATCCCGAAAGAGTTAGGGCGCGAGACCGAGATGCTCGCGCCCTTTTTATCGAAAATTTACACTACCACGCGACTGATATGTCGGAACTGCGCCGGATAGCCGAAGCTGATCCTGTGCTGGCCCATAAAATCGTAGACAACGCTGCTGACGAAAATCGGATGATCGACGGCAGCTATCGCTTAGGCCTGATCGTCACGGCGATTCTCGCGGCAGTCGTCCTAGCAGGCGCAGCTTATATCATCGTGAACATCGGCTGGTGGCAGACAATAGTGTTTGTCTTGGCGATGCTGGGCGTCAGCCACGTCTTGAGGGTTGTCCTTACGGGCGAATGGTCCGACACATCTTGGTTTGCAAGATTTCTCAGAAAAAAAAGCGATGACGATAGCGACAGGGAAGGCTGAGCCGGAGCAACATCCCGCTGCCCCGACCCCTTGGTCCCCTGACGCGGGGTCCGGCGGGCTGCCCCCGGTTGAGAACCGTGACAGCCTGCGCCACGCCAGAGAACGAAGGACTCCGACCGCGCCTTGACGGGGTTTTCGCTCCGATGAAAGCGGGCACTCTCCGTCTGATCTCAGATGCTTCGCGGGACTGTTAGCCGCCGGGCGCATCCTTGCCCGATCAGTATTTCACTGACACAGCTCGGTTGCCGATTGCCTTTTCAGCCCGTTCCAGCGCGACCTCTGGGAAGTCGGCCTGCTTTCGGTCTGTCTTGTCGAACCAGTAACAGCGCCATTCAGACGGCTGCCCGCCTGCTTGCCCGACCGTCATCAGCGGCCCGCCACTGTTCAGCCGCACCAGATCACCCGGTTTCAGTTCGTTCTGCATTTGCTTTCCTTTCGTTGTTCAGCGGTGCAAGCCATGGCTTGCACCTCAATCAGCCCAATCAATGAAGCTTTCGGCATCCTTGAGCGTGGCCGCGTCCAGTCCTGCCGCCTTGGCCTCGGCCATCGCCGAAATCATGGTCGCCATCGCCCGCGCCTTGCCGCCCGCGTCGAAGGCCTGCATCGGACGGACCAGATCAATTTTTACGGCTGGCCCGATTTTCTGCGAGGCTTCCTCGGCAAGCAGCAAGGCGATGGGTTGCAGGACGATCTGCGCCAGATGCCTCTGGGCCTCGCGCACAAGCGGACCCTGCGCGTTCTCGGCAAAGAGGGCAGGCAGAACCCCATAGGACGCCATGACCGCGCCACGGGCGGCTTGCAGCGTCTCGCGGGGCATCACGCCTTGGATATCCGGGGTGACACCCGATGCCCGCCAGTCCTGCACCGGGGCGGGACCGCCAGCCGCTGCGACATTCACTGATTCGCGCATCATGATCCGGCCCCGGCGTCCACGAAATCCCCGCGCCAGCGTCGTCAGATCGTCTTCTTGGCTTTCGGGATAAGGCACGATCTGCGACCCGATGGGCGAGTCGCGGTAAACATCACGAAGCGCAGTTTCGACTTCCTGCAACAGTTCCGCCGTCAGGCTGGCCCGGTGCAGTGGCGAAGTTCCGGCCCACGGTGCCGCCGCCGATGATCCGATGCAGACATGAATAACCTCGGCAGCCAGGACGGTTTCTGTCAGCCCGCCCCCGACTTCGGAGATAGACACCCGATAGGCGGACGGAATGCCCTGCCGCGTCTTGATATCCCAATCGGTCACGGGCAAGAGCCGGTCACCCCGGATCACGAAGACAGCTTCACCACGCAAGGCCAGCATCCGCGCGAACAGCGCCATGTTGCGCCGGGTCAACAGCGTGGTGCCGTCCACATCAGCCAGAGCGAAGGCCCCTTCCCAGAGGCTTACACAGCCCTGAACCGTGGCGGTCAGTTCACCGACGCCGGAACCGCCTGCCAGCCATTCGGCACGAGCGGCGATAAGATCGGACGTGTAACCCATCGCCACGGCGCGGGTTTCGGGTTCGTCTACGCGCGTAGACCGTCTGAACAGATTCATGAAGCCCATTATTTCACCCTCCGATATGGGCGCAGCAGATCGGCAGCACCTGAATATTGCATCGCCCTGGCGATATGATCCGCAGCGCGCTCGAAGCTCTCTTCGGTCTTCTGGTCGCTGTCTTTATCGGGCGTGATGACCTTGCGCCGCTTGGTCGCCCATAGGTCCGGGTCCGTGGTATCGACAGCCTGCAACAGATAGTTCGCCAGCCGCTCCACCGCCTTGATGACAGCGGGCGGCGCGGGATTATCGGTGCCGACCGTTGCCGTGATCCGGTTCGCATCGCCGGGAAGATAGACCCCGCCCCAAGGCGTTGCCGTGATCGGTGATACCTGCCAGTCGCCCGCCCATGTCTCGACAGACTCGACAACAGCGGGGCGCAGGGGCATTTGCCATTCGCCGGACCCCTGCACCAGCCAGATCACGTTGCGCGGCGTCCAGCGGTCGCAGCAATAGGCCTCAACCCGCTGCCAGCACCAGTCTGTGCCGCTATCGAGTCGCGACATGGCTTCCGGCGTCAGCTTTTCATAAAGCCCCTGCAATTCCGGCCAGCTTTCAGGCTGATCCTCGATTTCACGCATCAGTTCCATTATGCCCTCCACCTGTTCAAAACCTGCCTGACAGGCGGGTTTTCGGGCAGCAGCAACCCGCCATCGGTCGGAGACCAGTTCCGCGCCTCGACCTGCGTGTCGGGATAGGCCGGACGGGTGACGAAGGACATTTCGTAAAGCAGCGCCGCGAAGATCGTCCGTATCAGCGCCATGCCCAGCGACGGGTCTTCTTCCTCGACTTTCTCGGCATCTGCTACGGCCCGTTCGGGCGGGATGCGAAAGCCCGGAGACAGCCCGACAATCAACCCGGCGGCGAAGGCGGCAAGGAAATCGCTCACATAGCTGACCTGCTGCATTTCCGGCGCAATGGACGCCTCGAAGGTCACAGCGTCATCAGCATCGCGAATATCCAGCGTTCCCGCCGATCTGGACGCCAGCGGGCGGTCATAGCTGTGACCGATCAGCAGATGAATATCTTCTTCCGGTTTGTCGATGCGGTAAGAGAACGCGCGGGACGCCATGACTTCCTTGCGCGGTCTGCCAGAGCGGCCACCGTCCGAAAGGACGGCAGCCTTGCCATATGGAAAGCGGCCACGCAGCGCCAAAGCACCGGATGCCCGCTTGCGAAGCTCAAGCGCCCCGCTGTCGTGACCACCCCAGAGCATTACACAGCCAGCCCGGTCAGGATGCGGGTTTGCAGGCCGCGCGGCACGGTGAAGTCAGCCGTGACCAGCCCCGTCAGCACCAGCGAACCGGAAGCCGCCTTGGTGTAAGGGTCGCGGATCAGGTCCACCCCGCCGTAAAGCCCCAGATAACCCGGCGCGATGCCCTGCACATTGGCGGTCATCAGTGCGGTATCGTCCGGGATAACGTTGGACGTGGCCGGGGTGCCGACATGCTTCACAAGGCGGTCCCATTCCGACACCGCCGTGCCAGCAATCAGAGCGTCATCCAGATCGGCCCAGATCGCGGGCGTGAAGGCCAGATTGACCTGCGACGCGGAAGTGATCGCGTTCGCCTCCATGAACGCCACCACCTCGGCGCGGAATGCGGCCCAAGTCGCCGCAGCCCCGACCGGCGTTTCAGTGATGCCATAGGCTGCCGCGCCGGGGATAATGCCCAGAGGCTCACCCGCTGCGCCCGACCCGTTGATGACCACGCGGTCAAGTTCGGTGCCGATCACCGCGTTCAGGTCGCGACGGATCGCGGCTTCCAGACCCGCGCCCGCCTGCTTCAGCGCCTTGCGGGTGATGACCATCTGCGCCCCGCCGGTATGATCCGGGGTCAGGCTGCGTTCGGTCGTCTGGTAGGGGTTTGCGGCCCCGACATTCGACAGTTCGTCAGTCTGCCATCCGAACACGGCCCCGCTGGTCGCGACCGGGAAGGCCAGTTCGCCCTGCGCAATCTGGATGCGCTGCACCCCGATCTTTTCCGCGACACTGTTCGGAAAAATTCGATCAATGGTCGGACGGATCGCCTTCGGGTTCGGCAGGTCCGACCCGGACACGGTTTCGCCCGCGCGGGTTTCCAGCGCCTCGAACGGAACCGGGATGCCCTGATAGCCGCCCTTGGAGCGCATTTCGTCCACGATCTCTTTCGTGGCACCATCCAGCATCCGGCCTTCATCAAGCGCGAAGGCAACCTGACGCATCTCGAAGCGGCCCATCAGGTCCGACCATTCCCGATCCGACCGGGTTTCGAGTTCTTCGCCAGCTTCCCGGCGTTCGGTATCCTCGGCAATGAGCGCCGCGCGGTATCGGGTTTCATTGCTGCGATATTCCGCGTCCAGATCATTCATGGACCGGGTTTCGTCGTCGGTCGGCTTGTCCTTTCCGACCAGTTCAGCCAGCGATTGCCGTATCTCGGATTGACGGCGCTGGATTTTCGTAGAGTCAAGCATGGTATACCTCATGTGCTCGATGGTTTCGCCGTCAGTTCCCTGACAGCCTGTTTCCACGCCTCGCGGGCGGGATCTTCTTTGCCCATGCCGACCTCGATCCGCGTTTTCCGCGAATGGCAGGACGGGCAGAGCGTTTGCAGATTGGTCAGATCGAAGGCCCGTTCGGGCGCGGTCCTGACAGGAATGATGTGATCGACTTCAAGACGGCCCTGCGCCCCGCACTGGACGCATTTCCAGCCGTCCCGGCGCTTGGCCTGTTGCCTCACACCCTTCCAGCGGGCCGACCGGATCACAGCCGCAGAGTGACGGTCATATCTGCCTAAAGCCATTGTGCCGCCCTCCGCTTTCCTTCGGGTCGGGCAATCATCCGCTGGCCCTGTGCGACCGCCAGCACCGTTGCCGCTGTCGCGTCTATCCGGCCCAGAGAGCGCGACTTCGCCAGCTTGGCATTGCCTGCCGGGTCTATCAGCGTGATGGCGTCCGACATGGCCGATCTCAGCAGCAGCGACGGCACCCCTTTGACCTCGCCGTCAAACAGCGCCCTGCGGAACCGCTCGATGTCTTCGCTGCCGTCTTTCCAGCCGAAACCGCGCCAGATGAACGGGACGCGGCTCAGCCCGGCCTTGTCCATCGCCTCGGCAAATTCCGCATGTCTGAAACGGTCGCCGCAGATACAGGCAGGCGTGATGCCGTCCAGCCGCTTGACGATCTCAGCCAGCCAAGGCCCCGGCGGCACCGTCGCATCGCCCAGCGTGAACAGTTCCCCGCGTTCCTGCATCTCGACATAGCGCCCGCTGACCCCATCAGCGGCACCCCGGTTTGCCAGCGACGGATTGCCGGGGAAGGTGCCGACCGCTTCCAACCGTCCGGTGTGCGGCCAGTAGAACGCGGCTGCCGACATGGACCGCGACCCGCCCAGATCAACGCCCAGCACAACAGGACCTTCGCGGGGCGGCAGGTCATCGGGATCAGCTTCGCTCGACAACCATTCATCGACTGTGACCAAAACGCTGCGGTCTTCGGTCGAAACCCGTTCATTGCGATTGAGATTGCGGAAGCTGGACAGGGCCGAACCGCCCCGTGCAATCGCCCGCCGCGCCTGTGCCACCAGCCATTCGGGCGATGACCCGATGCCTTCCTTCGCGCCGGGGTTCGCTTGCAGCAGCGAATCCAGATCGTCGGCAGGCAGACCGAAAGCGGGGCGATGTTCCTGCACATAGGTGCCGGGCGGCGGTTCATCCAGCCAACGGCTGAACGTGTTGCTGTCGTCCGGTGCCGAAGTCGAGATAATCAGGGCGCGGCCATCGCGCTTGCCCAGGCCGGATAGGATTGCGTTTTCTAAATTATCGCCTTTCTCGCGTTCCCATGCGGCCCGTTCATCCATCACCGCCAGCGTCGGAGCGCCGCCAAGGATGGATTTGCCATCGGCTGCGATGACCCGCGCCAGCCCACCGCCATTGCCCTCATATTCGACTTCCAGTTTCGACCCGCGCCGGATCGTGAACAGTTCCTGTTCTTCCTCTGAAAGCCCTTCAATGAAGCCGACCAGAAACTGAAATGCCGTCTTTGCCTGATCTCGATTTCGGGCGGCGAAGATGATCTCGCGTTTCGGCTGATCGTCCCACGCCCCGACCAGATGACCCAGCGACAGACCGGCAGACAGCGCCGTCTTGGCGTTGCCGCGACCGATCGACAGCACCCCGACCATGACGCCCGGTGCCAGCGATCCGCAGACGAATTTGCGCTGATACTTCGCCAGTTTCATCGGCTGACCGGCCAGTTTGCCTTCCGGGATCGTCAGCCCAGCCACGAAATCCAGCGCAGATGCAGCAAGTTTTGAAGGGCGGCTCATATCACCCCCCGGATTTTTTTCGGAAGAGAGAAAGGAACACCCCGCCCCGCGAAAGGCCCCCCCAAGAGATCGCCGAGCATTGGGACCAGATCAGCCCACATGCTGCGGATGCGGGTGACGATTGATCGCACTTCTTCTTCGCGTGTGGACGCGCATATGTGCGTCACACACGTAGGGGTATAAGGGGTGTGTGACAGATGGGGGGATGAAGGGGGGGTGAAGGGGGGGATGAAAGGGGGGTGAAGGTGCGTCATTCGGCTGCCTCCAACCATGTGACGGGCCGTGAGGGTGAGCCGCCATGTGCCACTTTGACCTTGCTGTCGGTCAGCAGTTTCTCCATCGCAGAACGCAGCGCCTTCTTGGTGCAGCCCTCACTGTCGGGGTGTTCTGCGAAGACCTTCGGCGCGTAGTTCAGGCCACCCGCTGCGTTGACCTTGCGGCCCTGCAACGTGACCTCGCGCAGCAGATGCAGGAAGACACGTTCGGCCTTGGCATTCGCTGCCAGTCGGTCCAGCCCTTGCGGCTCGCTGTCGCGGGTGAAGACGCCCTCGCGCCATGTCAGGCTGATCTCGCCACCGATGCGGCCATAGTTGTTCTTTTTGGTATGCAGGATGCGCTTGTCGGGATCGGCCTCGTATCCGTCCTGTATGATCCGTTCGAGATACAGGCGGGATCGGACAGAGTTATTCCAAGCCGTGCTGCCGCTCGTGCCTGTGCCGCTGGAAAGGCCCGTAAGCGACGGATGCGACAGCAACACAACCGCGCATTTCTGGCGCTGAGCAAGGCCGCGCAGAATGCCGATGAACTGGCGCACTGCTGCCCGGTCATTCTCATTGGCCGGGAACATATCAGCCAATGTGTCCAGCACGATCAGCGACGGCTGTTCATCCTTGGCCCGTGCCTCGATCTCATTGAACAGCGCCGATTGTGTCAGCTTGATCTTCGACTCGACAGCCAGAAGCGCGTCCTCGCCCGCCAGTGACCGGATCGTCAGCCGATCCAGATCGGCAAAGCGCAGACCCATTGTCCGGCAGATCGACGCCAGCCGGATGTGAAGTTCGTCGTCGTCATCCTCGGCAGACAGGAACAGAGCGCGTTTCTTTTCCACACCCTCGTTCAGCCATGATTTCCCGGTCGCGGCGCTGACCGCCAGCTGCAAGGCCAGCAGCGACTTGCCGGTGCCGCCATCGCCGCTAAAAAGCGTAACGGTCTTCATCGGGATCATGTTGTGAACCAACCACTGACGGGACGGAACCGGACGGCCTTCCAGATCGGCGGCGCTGTAGAATTGGGATTTCCGCCCTTCCTCGGACGGCCCGCCCATGTCGCGCTGATAGCCCAGATCGGCCATATGCGCGGCGTCGTGTTGTCCATATGCGTTGAAGACATTCATGCTGCGACCGCCTCCACCTCGGCAACCACGGCGCGGACCTGATCCGCGTTCTTGCACTCGACCGAATACCCGGTATTGCGATACTCGTTCTTCCAGATGTAGAGCGTCACGCCTTCGCCTTCTTGATCGGGATAGAAGTCTACGACGAAGGGGCCGACTTGGCGGCTGATCCAGAGATTATGCACTGCGTTCGCGCTCATGCCGCTGCCCTCCCCTGCACAAACTCAAGGAAGGCGCGTTGATCCGCAGGTGTCAGTCGCGTGTAGCAGGCCAGCGCGTAGGCTTTCAGTTCCTCACGACACGCCAGATCGGCCCAGAAGCTGGCCTCGTCCATATAGCCCATCAGGGGCGGGATAGGCTGACCGGCAGGCTGTTCCTGCATCGCATCCACAACCGCCGCGACGGTTTCGTCAGGCAGCGATTTTAACGCCGCCAGCGCCATCAGGGCGCGTTCGTCTTCGGTCAGGCTGGCGGACAGGATCGGAACAAGCCGCTGCCACGCATCAGGCGTTGCCAGCGTCAGAACACATCCCATCGCGCGGACAACGCTCAGGTGATTGCGCTCCATCAGCTTGGAGAACGACTTGTGGGTCACGCCGCCACCTCCGCCTGAGCGTCCAGCCAAGCGGACATATCGGCCTCGCGCCAGTAACGGCGACGGGCGATATAGATCGGCTTCGGGAAGTTCAGTTCCGGGTCATGCAGCCAGCGCCACAGCGACATATCCGAAATGCCGCCGCACAGTTCGCGGACAGTTGCGGCGGGAATCAGTTTCCGTTCCATCAGGGTGCCTTTCGCTAATGAGCGTTAGGCCTCCCAATATTCACATAATCCGTTGCCGCGCAAAAGAATCCCGGTCAGCTAAATAGGGTATTTAGCTGACCTCGCTGTCGTCGGTGTCGCCAAGCGCCCCTGATAGCAGTGCAATTTCTGCGATCTTAAAGCTGACACTGCCGCGCCATTTCACAATCTGATTTACCGCCGTTGTGCGGCTTACATCAAATTTTTCCTCTAACATGCTCGCCAACGCATCAGTTCCCGAAGGGTCGAATCCATTTAGAACCGACTGCAACAAAACAAAGTTCATTGCGCTATCTAATCGAGATTTGTCTTTTGATTTCGGGCGACCTTTCGCCCGTGTAATTTCACCGCGAAGAATTTTTGCGATCACCTCCCGCTCTTCGCCTGAAAGCCATCGCCCCCGCTCTACGCGATCCGCCAATTCCGAAAAATCTCCATGCCTGGCAGCAGCGGCAGCGGGTGAAGGTCCAGCGTCGAAACCAAGATTTTCAAAATCCATCACCGCCCCCCGATCCGCACCACGTTATTAGCCCCGCCCTCGACAAGCTGCATCACAAACCGCGCCCATGCGTCCAGAGCGGCCCGCTTTTCGTCGGCATAGTCGTGGCGCTGATAAACAGCGACGATACCGCCGCCCGTCCCGCTGATGTGGTTCAGAACGGCTTCGGTCACGCGCACCGGGATGCCAAGCCGGGCCATGCCTGTTGCGCAGGTGCGGCGCAGGTCATGAAAGGTCCAGCGGGGAATTTCGACAGGCTCGCCCCGATCCTCTGCCGCCGCCATTTCCATCGCCTCTGCCAGTTTCGCCCTCGCCTTGTAGAAGCCGCTCACAGGCGAAGAGCCGGTCGTGGTGAAAATATAGCCCTGCTTGCCTGCAATGCGATCGACGCCCGCCAGAACGCTGCATACCGCCCCGGACAGCGGCACGTCATGCGCCCGCCCGTTCTTTGTCCGATCCGCAGACAGGTGCCACAGATCGCCCCTGATCTCGCCATCGGTGATTTGCGCCGCCTCGTTCAACCGCTGGCCGGTCAACAGCAGAGCCTTGCCAAGCGGCCCCCAAGGAAAGCCCTCGGCATCGCAGGCGGTCCAGAACCAGCGGATTTCGTCGTCTGAAAGCACTCTGTCCCGGCTGGATGGCTTTACCGGCGGCTTCACGCCTGCGGTAGGTGCAATCTCGATAATCTCGCGCTCAACACACCAGCCGAAAAACTTCGACAGATAGGCCCGGATGCGCACGGCGGTCGTTGCGTGGCCCCGATCAATGATTGCGTCCAGCAGGTCGAGCACGTCGCGGCGTCCGATGCTCTGAACATTGCGGTCGCCCCAGATCGGCAGGACATGATTATCAAGCGCCTGCCGCACCGCCTTGCCTGTCCGCAGCTTAGAAAGGTGCCGCTGGTCAAACTGGCCGATCAGGTTCTTAATCTTATCGCGGTCAACCTCGGGTTTGGGTGCTTTCGCTGCCCTGACTTCCTCGGCTGGGTCGCGCCCTTCGGATGCCGCCGCAAGCGCGTTCCTTGCCCGTTGACGCGCGTCAGCCAGTGAGATGACCGGATATGCGCCTAGGGTCATGCGGCGATGGGTGCCGCCGTGTCGGTATCGGACCTGCCAACCCTTTTTTCCGGTCGGCTGCACCACGAGGTAAAGCCCGGTGCAGAGGCTGTCAGGCACTTCCTGCCGCCTGTCGCCCGGCTGCATCTTGTCAACGATTGCTGCATTCAATTTCATAGTCAGATGGCCCTCTGGGGAACAGTCTGGGGAACAGAATAGCGTTTAGCCCCCGTTCCCCAGTGTTAGACTGTGAGGGTCCATATTGTCAATAAATGCTGAAATTAAAGGTGATTTCGCGTGCAGATCGTTTTTCATTGTTTTGCGTTGATTGTCCGCAAAATCCGATTTGTAATCAGAAGGTCGGGGGTTCGATTCCCTCTGCCGGCACCATGAAGATGGGCATCTGAGCTAGATTTTTCTAACAATAGCTGAAAACGCCATCTGGGGCGTCGATCAAAACGTACTCTATGACCGAAAAGCCGCCATCTCTGGCGGCTTCTCCGTGACCTTATGAAGATCAACAACGCTCTGTTCGGCGGATATGATCAGATGAATGCGCGCATCTTCCGGGTATCAGTTAAATTATCAATTCCGGATCTACGAGGATAGCAATATCTAGACCGCCAATTGGTGTCAGTTCGCTATCGTCATAATCCGAGATTTCGATAGTAAAGCCGGCGTATATCTCTACTCCCGTGTATGTGGCGGCGGCGTCAAAGTAGAATGCGCCAGTGACAGGATTCAAAGAAAACTCATGTGGTGCGGACAGCGGATCGGGTTCCACCGAAGTAATCCTGATCGTATCAAGGCCGTCACGATCTTCAATGCGGAGGCCAGCAAACACCATATCTTGAACTTCACCGCGGAACGAGTCGTCAACTGTTCCCACGGTAATATTGGTGCCGTCCATACGGGTAGTCTGAAAACTCTGACCTTTGATTGTGAAGGTTCCTTCTGCGGTATCTGTTACCGCTGCGCCGCCAGCCGTTACCTGATAACTGAAGTTGAAATAGTCATCCTGGTCCGTCTGAAGCTCGTTGATGTTAGACTGTTCCGTACTGACGGTGATGTCGCCATTTGCTTGGGCAAGAACCTGAACATCACGTCCATCGGCTGTCGTAACTGTCTGTACGGTGCCTAAGTCCAGTTTTACGTTGTCATTACCAACACGAACACTGATTGAGCTCAGTTCAAGAATGCCATTGTCGCTGCTGTCGTTTGCGAGAACATTATAGGTGACCGATACAATTTCTTCTTCAGCGCCACCCTCGTCCAACATTACGAAGCTGTCGTCATTCAAAACCACGTCTGCCGGTTCGGGCTCTGGTCCTGTTCCCTTGCCGCCCCCTTCCAGCCACTGCCAATTGGAGGTGATGTTGACCCATTGCTCGCCGTTCAGCGCGATATTGTCGGCGTTGAATGCGGCGAAGTCCTGGTTGGATTCGAAAAAGACGGTGATGAACTCGTCATTCGCGCCGGACTTGTCGTCGTCTTTTTCCAGACCCAGCTTTTCGGTGTCGATGACAACATAACCACCGGCAGCGGCATAGCCCGGGACGTTATAGACAAATTTGATCGCCCCCTCGTCGACAGCGTCCTGGAACTCGCCGCCGTAATTCGCCGTGCTGAGGTCGATCAGGTCTTCGCGGCTCTCCCAGTCGCGATTGCCGCCTTCGGACCATTCGCCAGCGTCGAAGCCGATGATGGTGTCGTTGCCGTGGCCCTTGATGAAGCCAAGCGTGTCGGTCTCATTGTCATCGCCCGGACGCAGCGTATCGTTGCCGGTGCCACCCCAGATGGTGTCGGCGCCAGCGCGGCCGTGGATCCAGTCATCGCCGTCGCCGCCGTAGATTTCGTCATCGCCGTTATGGTTGTCATCATTCGACACCCACTGGAGACCATCCAGATAATCAACCAGCAGATGCGGGGCTTCGGTGTTGCCCGGCGCGACATTCTTATCGTCGATGTTGTAAAGCTTGCCCTTGCGCGGGGTCTCGTCGCCGTCGATGACATCGTTGCCGGCACCACCGAAGAGCAGGTCGTCTTCGTCGCCGCCCAGAACGACATCCTTGCCCTGGTAACCATAAATCGTGTCATTGTCGCGGTTGCCGACCAGCAGGTCGCTGCCATAACCGCCGCCGATAAGGTCGTCGCCCCAGCCGCCGAAAATCATGTCCCGGCCGCTATTGCCCCACATCGTGTCATTGCCCGATTCTTCCTGACGGAAAGAGTTCAGGTAGTTGTCATCGATGCCGACATGATCGAGCAGGCCCAGCCAGCTCGCCAGTGGCCCCTGAGTGCCGGTATTGCCGGTATATTGGCTGATCTTCTCGGCATAGGGATCGAAGCTGCGCACGCCGCTTTCACCGAACATCAGGTCGTTGCCGGTGCCGCCGCCCATATAGTCGCTGCCCGCGCCGCCATCCATCAGATCGCCGCCGCCGCCGCCATAAGCGGTATCATTGCCGTCGCCGCCAGATACGATGTCGAGATCGCTGTCATTCTCGCCCGCGAAGATCTGGTCGTCGCCGGTATTGCCGATCAGAAAGTCAGCCCCGTCGTGACCGACAATGGTGTCGTTCCCACCCAGACCGTCGATCCAGTCAGCCGAATACTGGCCGCCCTCAAGGCGCTCCCCAAGATGGCTGCTATTGGTGATTACGTTGAATGCCATTCTTATATAAACCTACTCGTTATGCGCGCACTACCCTCGGGGATATGTAAAATATGCCTGCAAGATTTTAAATGTGGTTATTTAGGTAACTTATGTGCTTAGGGTTCCGCCAAAATAATTTTTATTAGCTTCCAGAATTTTTAATTAGTTTCGGGGTCTTCGATTTCACATCTCGAGATAGATCGCGTCTCGAAGACGGCGAAGGGCAAAGCGAAAGTCATCTGATCGCCCGATAAGCGGTCTCTCAGATAGTTGCGTTCTGGATCGCCTGAGGGCCCACAGAATCGCTCGAACCCGCAGGATTGCCGCCCTCCAGCAGGTCCAGAAGGATCGGATAGACGGCATCAGGGTTCGATCCCGGCTCAAGCGGATCAACGATCTCATGTCCCAAGCCAAGCTTCTCCGGAATGCGGTAGCGGGCGACGTTGGCACCGGAGCCAGCGCTCAGATCAGCGAAGCTCTCGGCCATGCTATTGTTGATCGCCTTGTCGTTGTCGTTTGTGACCAGCGTTACGTTTTGCACGACGCAGCTTCCCTTTTCGGCGATCTTGCGTGCCGCGAAGCCGAGGCGGAGGACTTCTGCGGTGCCGCGTGTCGATTGCCGCTTATAGGCGTGTGGCATGCCCTCGAATTTCTCGCGCAGCAGCGGGTCTTTCCAGACGGAAATGGGTGGCAGGATCAGCATGATCTTCATGGCGAGCATATTGAGGCGCATACCGATCCCCGGCAGTCCAAGGAACGGCGCGAGCATGACAGCGCGGTCGACATCACCCCGGTTCTGGGAAACCCAGGCGGAGACGGTGCCGCCCGCTGATATCCCGCAAACGATCACACGCGCGCCAAGTCCGGCTGCGATATCGACGGTCTGGTCGCCGAACCGCGCCAGTTGCCCGGCTGTCAGATCGTCAAGCGCGTCGGTGGCCCTGTCCTTGTGGCCGTTGCGGGGCATTCGCGCCACCAGCACATTATGCCCCCGTGCGTGCAGAAGCGGGGCAAAATCCACGAAGGCCTGAGGGCAGCTAGATATGCCGTGTATCAGGACGAACGACATGTCCGTGCTTTTGCCGTGATGCAGCACATAGGGGTGGCAGAGCGGGTTCAAACGATCTGCGGTTTGTGCAAGCTCGTTTTCGATGCGCGACATACTCTCGTTGAAATCGCGACAGGGGGCCGGCGCGGATACGAGCGATTTGGTCCGGATCGGCATCAGCAGCGCGCCTGCCAGCAGCACAGCGATTGCGCCGGTACATAGGGCGAGTGCAACCGGCCAGGAGGTCGCCCAGGCCAACAACACCAGAGCGACGCCGAAAACCGCAAGAAGCAATGCAAATCCGACGAGGACTTTCTGCGTGACGCTCATGAAGATATTTCCTTTTGCGAATGTGCTGCGGCTTTGTCCGAAGACAGCATTTCCTCGACGGCGTTGGCAATTTCACTGACGGTCTCATCCAGCCGCGACATGCTGTGTTGCCATTCCGACGGGTCGAGATAGCCGCCTGCGCCGGAATGAACGATATCCGGCAGGCTGACCTCCCGAAGGCGGTTACCGGTGATTGCCTGATTCCAGCTTGATCCGATGGAAGACGCCCAGCGTCCGGGAAAGACGAACCGGCCCAGGCGGTAGACGGAATCCTTGTCGCCGTAGATCGAAATCAGCTCTTCCGCATCGGCAATGCCGGGATCAGCCGACATCACGCCGCCGAAGGCGAGGACAGACACTGGTCCCCGGGTGATTTCCCGAAGATATGGCACCGCGCCGACGGCGATCTGACCGCCCCCGCTGGACCCGAGAAGGATGACTGGCATGCCGCTTCCAAACGGATAACCCGCAGCCCCGAGCCGGTCAGAGGCGATATGGGCAATGCTGTGGCTATAAAGGGGACCATAGCGATGATCCGCCGAGACCAGCACCTGATACAGGTTGCGGATATTCAGCGTCGCTGCGAGCATCGAGCCGCCGGCAGCCCTTCGTTTGCCGACCACGCGCCAGAACCATGAAAAGAACCTTTGCCCGGTCAGCAGCGGTCGTCCGGACGGCGCGTAGGGAAAGACATCCCGCACGATCCGCGCATTCGGCAATCTGGCAGCAAGACGGTCGAGGAAGCGCGACTCCGCCTCCAAAAGCGCCTCCCCCGAGATTGAGCCGATGCCGGAAACAAAGACGATAAAGACATCGACGCCCTGTTCCGCCGTGGTGTCGCCATCCGGGTTCGGTGCGATATCGGGGAGTTCGCCATATCGCGCAAATTGCAGCGTCTCCAGCGGCGACAGCAGGAATGTCACCGCAATCGCGACCAAAATGATCGAAAGCGCACCGGCGATAAGCGGGATCATAGGGTTACCGCGCGCAGCGCTTTGCCGTCATTTGCGCTCATATCGGTCTTCCCGCCGCAAAGCGCCGGATCGCATTGACCAGACCGGCCAGCGGTCGCCCGAGCGTTGCTGCAAACAGGAAATGAGTAAACCAACCGGCGAATGCCACGATCAGGGCGGCATGGACCGGCATCGCCAGCCCTTTATGCAGGGCATAGAAGATCAGGATCGTTGACCAGAGCCGCAGCATTCTCTCAATGCCCTCACCGAAATAGGGCATCAGAACGAGGATGCCGAACAGGAAAGGTGCGTGGGCGAGGGCCACGATCCAGAACAACCGTTCATCCGAAATCCTGTCATTGAGGAAGATACGGTCGGCCACCACGGCGCAGGCGGCCAGCACCAGCGCTGTGCCGACGAATACCAGTCCCTCGGACAGGTAAACCGGCAATTGTCGCCGTCCGGGCACGCGGTTCAGGGCAAGAATGGCGGCGGAGCCGAGCGCGCGAGACACCCCGGCAAAGAACACCATTATGAGCGTCAACCGGCGTAGCTCGGGCGTCGAGCCTGCGGCGCGGAACGTATCGACGTCGAAAGAAGCCGCCGACAGCCCGAGGCTGAATGCCTCTGCAATCATTAAAAAGAAATCGCCCATAATCGCTGCTTTACCAAAATCCACCTATCAACATATGCTATTTTCATAGCAGACATTCGGAAAGACTAGGCGATATGCGAAACACTTGCATGACGCGATCAAGGCGCGGCACAACGCGCCGCCACGATCCTCGCTCAGCCGCAAACTATCGCGAGACGGCACCGGAGATTTGTGGCCATCGATCCGGTTGTCGGTCGCTTTCCGACGGTATTACGTTGCGACCGCGACGCCGTGTGCCGGGACTGGATTGTCCGCCCGGTCGCGCGGCCTTTGTCTGTGCGGCGGTCTCGCGCAAGGCGCGGCAAACTCCGCTAAATCGATAACCGACCGAATGTCAGTTCTGCCAGACTTCGACCTCCGGCAGGTCCGTAATGGAAACACCCAGCGTTTGCATTGCCGCGAGTGATATCTGGCTGCCTGCACCGCCGCCGCTCAGCGGTTGCAGGTCGAGATTGACCGACTTGCCGTTCGCCGGATTGACGACGCGGCCCTTGGCGGGGGCGCTGACAAGCGGGGTCTTGATCCAGAAACCGCCCTCCGTCGCATCGCCGAGCGAGGCGACCGTCGTGCCCAGCCGTCCCCCGCCGGTCGCCGGTGCGGTCGCGGCGGCTTTCTCCTCAGCGGAAGTCGTGTCGAGTGCTGCGACACTTTGTCCGCCGCCGGTTAGCATCGCCCCGGCGGACTGGGTCTGTGTGGTCACGGTGACGGGTGTGGATGCAGGTTCAACGTAAGCGCCAGCAGGGGCTGTGGTTGCGGTCACGGTGACCGCTTCGCCGCTTTGCAGCGCCTCAGCCTCGCTTCGGGACACGATGCTGTCCGCGCCCTTGCCGCAGGCACTCAGTCCAAAGGCGGACAGACACAGCATGGCGGCTATGTTTCTGTTCATATGCGGCTCCAATTCCGATCTCGGGCAAGCTAGCCGGGGTCAACGGGACGTGCAATGCTTGCGCTTGAAGGAATGCCCGCCTCTCATTAACTTCAACATATGCAAACCGCGCCGCTCATTGACCCTTTTGCCCGCCCGATCACCTATTTGCGGGTGTCGGTGACGGATCGCTGCGATTTTCGCTGCACCTATTGCATGGCCGAGCATATGCAGTTCCTCCCCAAGCGCGACCTGCTGTCGCTGGAGGAGTTGGACCGTCTTTGCACGGCGTTCATTGGCCTTGGCGTGCGTAAGCTGCGGATCACCGGGGGCGAACCTCTGGTCCGGCGCGACATCATGCATTTCTTCCGCTCCATTTCGCGCCATCTGGGGGACGGGCTGGATGAGTTGACACTGACCACCAATGGCAGCCAGCTTGGGCGGTTTGCCGCTGATCTGGCGGCGATCGGGGTGCGGCGCGTGAATGTCTCGCTTGATACGCTCGACGAGGCCAAATTTGCCGAGATCACACGCTGGGGCCGATTGCCGCAGGTGATGGAGGGGATTGCGGCTGCGAAGGCTGCAGGGCTGCGGGTCAAGATCAATGCCGTCGCCCTGAAGGGGTTCAACGAAGATGAGCTTTTCACGCTCACTGATTGGTGCGCGGCAGAGGGGCATGACCTGACCTTTATCGAGGTCATGCCTATGGGCGATATCGGCGGCGAGGATCGGCTGGATCAATACTGGCCGCTATCGGATCTGCGCGCGCGGCTGGCGGAACGCTACACGCTGATCGATCTGGCCGAACGGACGGGCGGGCCGGCGCGCTATGTCCGGGTTGCACAGAGCGATCAGAAGATCGGCTTCATCACCCCGCTCACGCATAATTTCTGTGAAAGCTGCAACCGGGTCCGCGTTACCTGCACCGGCGAGTTGTTCATGTGCCTCGGACAGGAGGATCGGGCTGATCTGCGCGCGCCGCTGCGCGCTTCGCCGGATGATGCGCTGCTGACGGATGCGATCCGGGCCGCGATCGCCCGCAAGCCGAAAGGCCATGATTTCGACTATTCCCGACAGAGCATTGCCGGACAAATGACCCGGCATATGAGCCACACGGGCGGCTGAACGCCGCCCGCCAGCCTATCCGGCGGGCATCCGTGTCTCGATCATCTCCGCAAGCCAGCTCGCGCCGAAGGGGATCGCCTCGTCGCTGAAATTGAACTCCGGGTGGTGCAGCATCGCCGTGTCGCCATTGCCAAGGAAGATATAAGCACCGGGGCGGGTGTTCAGCATATAGCTGAAATCCTCCCCGGCCATCATCGGCGGGCAATCGGTATCGACCTTCCCTGCAACACGTTGCGCGACTTCAATCGCATGCTGTGTCGCATCGGCATTGTTGACCGTGACCGGATAGCCAAAGCGATAATCAACCTCTGCGCGCGCGCCGAAAGCGGCCGCCGTATTTTCAGCGATCCGCTGAATGGCTTCCGCCTGCATGTTGCGGACTGCCGGGTCCAGACTGCGCGCCGTGCCACGGATCTTCACCACCTGCGGGATGACGTTATGGGCGGTCGAGTCCGTCTCCACCACGCAGCAGGAGACGACGCCGCTTTTCAGCGGATCGACATTGCGCGCGACGATGGATTGCATCGCGACGATGATCTGCGAGGCGACCAGCAGGCTGTCGATGCAGTCATTCGGCTTCGCGGCATGCCCGCCCTTGCCGGTGACGATGATCTGGAATTCATCCGCCGCCGCCATGATGCTGCCCTCGCGGATCGCGAATTGGCCGACCGGGATGCCGGGCATATTATGCATGCCGTAGAATTCCTGAATATTCCACCGATCCGCCAGCCCGTCCTCGATCATTGCGCGACCGCCGCCGCCGCCTTCCTCGGCAGGTTGAAAGATCAGCACGGCAGTGCCGTCGAAATTCCGCGTCTCCGCCAGATATTTCGCCGCCCCGAGCAGCATGGAGGTATGACCGTCATGGCCGCAGGCATGCATCTTCCCCGGCGTTTTCGAGGCGTAGTCGACGCCGGTTCTCTCCTCAATCGGCAGCGCGTCCATGTCGGCGCGCAGCCCGATGACCCTGCCGCTGCCGGTCTTGCGGCCCCGAATGACCGCGACGACCCCGGTTTTGCCGACGCCCTCGGTGATCTCATCCACGCCGAATTCCTTCAGCAATTCCACCACCCGGCCCGCAGTCCGGTGAACGTCATAATCCAGTTCGGGATGGGCGTGGAAATCATGCCGCCACGCTGTGATCTCCGGCAGCATCTCGGCAAAGCGGTTCTTGATCGGCATGGGGTTCTCCTTTCCCGACAGCATTGGCGCGGTCGGGAGGACAAAGCAACCGCTGTGACGGTTGTCCGGCGTGAATTCGGACGATGCGCCGCCGGGACGGGGGCGCTATTCCACCGTCACCGATTTGGCGAGGTTGCGCGGCTGATCGACATCCGTGCCTTTGGCGACCGCCGTGTAGTAGGCCAGATACTGCATCGGCACCGCATATACGATGGGCTGGAAGATGCCGCCCCCGCTGGGCATGGTCAGACCCGCACGGATCCCGTCGCCGCTTTCCTCGATCCCTGCGGCGTCGGAGACCAGAAGCACCTGACCGTGCCGGGCCATGACCTCCTGCATATTGGAGATGGTCTTTTCGAACAGAGCATCGCGCGGAGCGACGACGACCACGGGCATATGCTGGTCGATGAGTGCAATCGGTCCGTGTTTCAACTCGCCCGAGGCATAGCCTTCCGCATGAATATAGCTCAGCTCTTTCAATTTGAGCGCACCTTCGAGGGCGACGGGATAGAGCGGACCGCGCCCCAGGAACAGCACATCATCGGTTTCCGACAACCAGCCCGCCAACCGCTCGCATTCATCCGCCGTGCCAAGCGCCTGATTCACCAGCGCCGGGATGGAGCGCAGATCGCCCAGATGCGCGGCCAGCCCCGCATCGTCGATGACGCCACGGTCCTTCGCCGCCTTCAGCGCCAGCACGGCCAGAACCGCAAGCTGGCAGGTGAAGGCTTTCGACGACGCCACGCAAACCTCGATCCCGGCCAGCGTCGGCAGGGCGATGTCGGTGTCGCGGGCGATGGCGGAGGTGCCGACATTGACCACGCCGATGGTCTTGGCGACCTTCTCGCGCGAATAATGCAGCGCCGCTAGCGTGTCGGCGGTTTCGCCGGACTGGCTGATGAACACGCCCCAGCTTTTCGCCGAAAGCGGCGGCTCGCGATACCGGAACTCGGAGGCGACATCGAGATCGCAGGGAAGGCCCGCCAGCTTCTCGAACCAGTATTTCGCAACGAAACCGGCCAGATAGGCCGTGCCGCAACCGACCAGTGTCAGCCGGTCGACACCCGCGAAATTGACCTCATCGGGCAGAACGATGCGGCCATCCTTTATGTAGTGGTTCAGCACATCGCCCAGAACCGAAGGCTGTTGGGCGATTTCCTTGGCCATGAAATGCCGGTAGCCGCCCTTGTCGATGGCCGTTGCGCCGACATCGATCTTTGCCGCATCGCGGTTGGCGAGATTGCCTGACGCGTCGTAGATCTCGACCGATTGCCGGGTCAGGACGGCGTGATCGCCATCTTCAAGATAGGTGATCCTGTCGGTAAACGGGGCGAGCGCGATTGCGTCGGAGCCGACAAACATCTCCCCCTCGCCATGACCGATGGCCAGCGGGCTGCCCTTGCGCGCGGCAATCATCAGATCGCCTTCGCCGTCGAACAGAAACGCGAGCGCAAATGCTCCGTGCAGCCGGGCGAGCGTCGCGCGCGCCGCCTCCACCGGGGACATGCCTTCCGCCAGATGGCGCGCGGTCAGCAGGGCGACGGTTTCGGTATCGGTCTCCGTCTCGGGCGCGAAACCGCAGGCGCTCAGCTCTTCGCGCAATTCCCGGAAATTCTCGATAATGCCGTTATGGACGACCGCGACCTTGCCGTGCCGGTGCGGGTGTGCATTGCCCTCCGTCGCGGCGCCGTGGGTGGCCCAGCGGGTATGGCCGATCCCGGATTGCCCCGACAGCGGTTCATTCACCAGCCGGTCGGACAGGTTGATGAGCTTGCCGACCGCGCGGCGCCGGTCCAGCGTGCCGTCCGCGTCAATCGTCGCCACCCCGGCACTGTCATAGCCGCGATATTCCAGCCGCTTCAGGGCCTCGACCAGTTGCGGCGCGACCTGATGGTTGCCGAGAATTCCGATAATGCCGCACATCAGTGTTTTCCCCTGCTCTTTTTCTGCTCACGAAGCGCCTGCATGATCCGCTTCGCCAGTCCCGGCTTGTTCGCCTGCCGCGCCCGTCCGAGGCCGAGCGCATCGGCGGGCACATCCATCGTGATGACGGAGCCGGAGCCGGTCATTGCGCCATCCCCGACACTCACCGGCGCGACCAGCATCGTGTCGGAGCCGATAAAGGCATTTGCCCCGATCTCCGTGCGATGCTTCATCACGCCGTCATAGTTGCAGGTGATCGTGCCCGCGCCGATATTGCTGTGCTCACCGATATGCGCGTCGCCAAGATAGGTCAGATGACCGACCTTCACCCCCTCGTCGAGGACGCTGTTCTTGACCTCCACGAAGTTGCCGACATGGACGTTGCCGCCAAGCTCTGCGCCCGGACGCAGGCGGGCGAACGGCCCGACCGTCGCGCCGCTTGAGATGTGGCAGCCTTCCAGATGACAGAAGCCGAGCACTTCGGCACCGCTTTCGATGGTCACTCCGGGTCCGAAGATGACGTTCGGGCCGATGACGGCGTCGCGGCCTACATGGGTGTCCAATGCGAACCAGACGGTGTCGGGCGCGGTCAGCGTGATCCCGTCCGCCAGCATCTCCGCCCGTCGGCGCGCCTGAAAGATCGCCTCCGCCTGCGCGAGTTCCACGCGGCTGTTCACGCCAAGCGTTTCGGCCTCGTCGCAGGTCACAACCGCCGCCCGATGACCCGCAGCGCGGGCGAGGCCGGGAATGTCGGTCAGGTAATATTCCCCCGATGCGTTATCATTGCCGAGCGCACCGATAAACTCACGCAGCAGCCCGGCGCTGGCTGCCATGACGCCGGAGTTGCACAGGCGGATGGCGCGGGTTGCCTCATCGGCATCCTTGAATTCCACGATCCGCGCCAGATCGCCATTTTCGTCCGTGACCAGACGGCCGTATCGACCGGGATCGGCAGCCTCGAAGCCCAGCACCACGACATCGGCGGTATGCGCGATCATCTGCGCCAGCGTGTCTTCGCTGATGAACGGTGTATCGCCGTAGAGCACGATCACCTTGCCGTTGAAATCGCTGAGCATGGGCAGCGCCTGTGCGACGGCGTGGCCGGTGCCAAGCTGCTCTGCCTGATGGGCAATCTGTACGTCCGGGTCCAGTTTGCCGACCGCCTGCATCACCAGCTCCGCGCCATGGCCGGCTACGACAATGGTCCGGGCCGGGTCGAGGCTTCGCGCGGCGGCGAGCGCGTGGCCGACCATCGGCACCGCGCCGACCTTGTGCAGCACCTTTGGCAGATCGGATTTCATCCGGCTGCCCTGTCCGGCCGCAAGGATGATTACGGCAACGTCATGATTTGGCTGGTCTGGCAATGTCGCGTCCCGCCCGATTATTTGCTGTTTCTTTGCTGGCGGTTTACCCCTTACCAAACCCGTGCCGCAAGCTTTCGTGGCATCACTAAATTTTACGAAAGGGACATAATGCGCGGTACTGTTGTATTCGACCTCGACGGAACACTGGCAGATACGGCTGGTGACCTGATCGCCTCGGCAAATGCGGTTCTGTCGCGGCGCGGCCTGAACGGTCTGGATCCTGTCGCGGATGCGCCGGTGGCGTTTGCGGGCGGTCGGGCGATGCTGCGTACAGGGTATGCGCGGGCGAGTGCGGCGATGCTGATCCCGCCGGGTGCCGAGGACGAGGATTTCCCGCTGCTGCTTGACGCATATGAAAATGCAATCGCCGTGCATACAAGGCTTTATCCGGGTGTCGAGGATGCCCTGACCGCGCTGGCAGATCACGGCCATATCCTGACCGTCTGCACCAACAAGCCGGAGGGGCTGGCAGAGAAGCTGCTGCGCGAGCTTGGTATTCGCGATGCGTTTTCTGCCCTGATCGGTGCGGATACGCTGCCGGTGCGGAAGCCCGACCCTTCGCCTTATCGTGAGGCGGTTCACCGGGCAGGCGGCGATGTGGCGCGGTCTTTTCTGCTGGGCGATACGGTGACTGACGTGAAAACCGCCGCCGCTGCCGGGGTCAGGGTCGCTCTGGTCGCTTTCGGGCCGGAGGGGCAGGGCATCTCACGGCTGAAGCCGGATGCCATGCTGGCCCATTTCGACGATCTGCCGGCGCTGGCCCGCGACTGGCTGGGCTGATCTCAGGTCGCGCCGAGGATTGTCCCGATCAGCGTACAGGCAAGCGTCGCATATCCGCCGTCGATCACGGTCAGCATCAGCGGGCGGCTGACATAGGAATTGTCGATCAGAACCCAGGGCGTCACGATCAGCGCGCCGATGACGAAACCAGTGCCCGCCCCGCCAAGCAGCGTATCCACATCAGCCAGCCCGAACAGCCAGTTCATTGCTGCGGCGACAACCACCATCGCGATGCCGGACACCAGATAAGGCAGCGGCGATTTGTTCACCGGTTTGCCGGTATTATCCACCTGAATGCCCGAGACCCGGACCCAGGGCCCGGACAGCATCATATACCAAAGCGCACCCGCAACCCACGCAACCACAGCGGCAGCAATAATAATGAACAAATCCATTTACACGTTACCTTTGACGATCACAGTGGTCGCTGACTACGCCATGCCCCCCAGTTCCATCAGCACGGCCCATTCCGCATCGCTGACCGGCTGGACCGAGAGGCGGGAGTTATTGACCAGCACCATATCCTTCAGCCGAGGCTCTTCCTTGGCTTGGTCCAGTGTAACAAACTTGGCCAGCGGTTTCACCGCCTTGATGTCGACGCATTCCCAGCGGGCGTCGTCTGTGGTCGAATCGGGATGTGCCTCTGCCACCACCTCGACAATACCGACGCATTCCTTGCCGATATTGGAGTGATACAGAACGCCGAGATCGCCCTTCTTCATCTCGCGCATATTGTTGCGCGCCTGATAATTGCGCACCCCGTCCCATTCCTCGCCCGTCTCGCCCTTGGCGACGAGGTCGTCCCAGCCGAACACGTTCGGTTCGGATTTGAACAGCCAATACGCCATCAGCCGATCACCTTTTTCCACTCGGTGATGCTGACGCTCTCGAACAGCCCGGCCTTGGCGTAGGGGTCGGCTGCGGCCCATGCCTTGGCTGCGGCCAGATCGGGGGCGTCCAGAATGACCAGCGATCCGGCCATCTGACCGTCCTCCAGCAGCGGGCCGGCCATGAAGACGATGCCGGTTTCGTTGATATAGTCGAGATGGGCGGGGCGGTTTTCCTGCCGGACGGGCAGCGCGCCCTCCTTGTCTTTGCAGATCACGGCGTAAAGCGGCATCATTCCTCCTTCAGCGGGCGGCGCAACAGTTCCAGAACGGTTTCTGCCACGCTGGCCCGCCCTTGGGCAAGCGCGGCGACAGCATCGGCAATCGGCATCGGGATATGGCGTTCGGCGGCAATCCGGCTGACGGCTTGCGCGGTCTTGGCCCCCTCCACCGTGATCGAGCCGTCGAATTCCTGCGCCGCGCCGAGCGCCTTGCCATAACGGAAATTCCGCGACTGCTCGGAGGTGGCGGTCAGGACCAGATCGCCCAATCCCGAAAGCCCGGCCAGCGTTTCCGCCCGCGCGCCAAGATCGACGGCGAGCCGTGTCATCTCGGCGAAACCCCGTGTGATCAGGGCGGCACGCGCGCTATCGCCGAAACCTGCGCCAATTGCCACGCCCGCTGCGATGGCGACGACATTTTTCAATGCTCCGCCCAGCTCCGCCCCACGCAGATCATCGGTCCGGTAGAGCCGCAATGCCGGTCTGGAGAGCGCATGTTGCAGCGCCTCGACATCGCTGTCCGCGCAGGCCAGCGTCAGCGCCGTCGGCAGACCGCGCGCAATATCGGCGGCGAAGCTGGGGCCGGTCAGGGTGGCGATACGCGCATTCGGGCAATGGGCCGCGATCAGCGTCGTGGGCGATTTGCCGCTCGACAGATCAATCCCCTTCGCCGTGTTTATCAGCGTGCGACCGTCCAGCGCCGCGCCATGCTGATCCAGAAACCCGCCAAGCGCCTGCGCGGGCAGGGCGAGGATCACCGTATCGCTCAACGCCGCGTCCAGATCATCGGTCAGGATGATGCTGTCGGGCAGGATCACCCCCGGAAGGCGCGGCATCTCCCGCCCCTCAGGCAGCCGCCGCGCCCAGAGCGTGACCGTCTCAGCCGATGACAGTGCCACGGCGAGAGCAGAGCCGAACGCGCCTGCGCCGATGATGGATGTCATTCGTCACCTCCAAACAGGTCAATATCGTGGCGGCGGCAGAACCGGATCAGGAAAGGCGTTTCGATCAGCAGAAACGTAACGGAGCTGAACACGAACCAGTTGGTATTGAACAGGATCAGGCTGAAACTCACGCCCTTGCCCGCGAATAACGTGCCTGCGGTCAGAAGCGACAACGCGGTCAGAACCGCATCGCTGCGGGCCATGGCCTTGCCGGTCTTTTGCGGCATAGACGGGTAGATACCCAGATATGCGATCAGCACGATGGTCGCATTGATGACGAGGATTTTTGCTTCCGGCGTCATGCCTTGGCACCCCGTTTTCCTGCGCCCAGCATTGGCGTGGCCTTCTGATCCAGCGGCCAGCGGGGGCGGGCGGCCAGATCCATGCCGTCGCGTTGGCCCAGCCGGAACGCCTCGATCCCCGCCCACGCGATCATCGCGGCGTTGTCGGTACACAGCTTTAACGGTGGCGCCAGAAAACGCGCGCCCGCCTCCGCCGCCACGGCCTCCAGAGCCGCCCGGATCGCGCCATTCGCCGCCACCCCGCCCGCAACCGCCAGAACCGGAACCGGCTGAGCCGACAGAGCGCGGCGAGTCTTTTCTGCCAGCACGTCAGCGACAGCGGCCTGAAACCCGGCGCAAAGATCGGCGCGATCCTGATGCGTCAGCCCCCCCTGCGTAGCGACCAGATCGTCGCGCGCACGAAGGACCGCCGTTTTCAGCCCGGAAAACGACATATCGCAACCGGCGCGGTCCAGCAGCGGGCGGGGGAGGGTAAAGCGCTTGGGATCACCATCCCGCGCCTCCGCCTCGACCGCAGGGCCGCCGGGCTGGGGCAGTCCCAGAAGCTTGGCGACCTTGTCGAAGGCCTCTCCCGGTGCGTCGTCGATGGTGCCGCCGAGCCGTGTGAACCCGTCCGGCCCGTCCACCCGCAAAAATTGACAATGCCCGCCAGAGACGAGCAGCATCAGATAGGGATACCCGATCCCGTCGGTCAGGCGCGGCGTCAGCGCGTGGCCCGCCAGATGGTTGACGCCGACCAGCGGCAGGCCCGCGCCGGCAGCGAGTCCCTTGGCCAGCATGACACCCGACATCACCCCGCCGATCAGCCCCGGACCGGCTGTGACGGCAATCCCGTCAATATCGCGCAGCGTCAGCCCGGATTCGCCAAGCGCGGCCTCCACGCAGAGATCCAGCTTTTCGGCATGTGCGCGCGCCGCGATCTCCGGCACCACGCCGCCGTAATCCGCATGAAGTGCCGTCTGGCCCGCAACGACGGATGACAGAATGCGCCGGTCCCCGCACACGACTGCCGCCGCCGTATCGTCGCAGCTGCTTTCGATGCCGAGGAAGGTGAGCGTCATTCTGTGGTCCTTTGCCGCGCGGAACTGGTCATCCGGCCCTTTATCCATTTAGCTATCCAGATAGCCCCCGGATCGCGGAGCCGCAATGAGCGCCCCAATTTGTCTTCTCACCCGCCCCGAACCGCAGTCGCGCGAGATCGCGGATCTGCTGCCGGGGACCGAATGCGTGATCTCCCCGATCCTGCGAATCGTTCCGCTGCAATTCGATGAGGCTCTCGTTCTGTCTGCACCGGGCTTCGTCTTCACCTCCGCGAATGCGGTCCCGTTCGCCGGGCCCGGTCGCGGACGTCCGGCGATCTGCGTCGGTCCGCAGACGGCAAATGCGGCGCGATCTGCCGGGTTTCAGGTCACCGAAGGACCGGGCGATGCCCAGCGAATGCAGCCTTTGCTGGAGGGGCTCGGGGACTGGCTGCATCTGCATGGCCAGCATCGGATCATGACGCTGCCGGTCAGGGCAATTGCCGTCTACGATCAGGTCGCTCAACCGTTGAACGAGGCGGCGCAGCACGTTCTGTCCGGGCGACGTCGGGTCATTCTGCCGCTTTTCTCCCCCCGATCCGCGAAGCTGTTGTCGTCGGAGACATCTTCTGCGATCGCACCGATCACCACGGTTGCCATCAGCGCGCAGGCCGATCGGGCCTTTACCGGGCCGGTCCGCATGCGCAAAATTGCCGCGCAGCCGGAACGTTCATCCGTTATCAAAGCCATAGAAGCTGTGATTTAGTCGGAACGAAGCCTGTTGCCGTGGGTTGAGGCGGAAAGGGGTGGTCGTTAAACTGCGCCTCATGGTGGTCCGGCTCTACCGTCGACCAGAGAACTCTTAGGGGGAAGCGACGTGGCCACGTCCGGCAAATCCAGTAAAAGCAGCAAATCCGACAAATCCAATTCGTCCAGAGAAAAGGGCGGCGAGACGAGGCAAGCGTCGACCACGCCCGTCGTGCCGTCAACCAAGGTCGAGACCGGGGGCGTTACGGTATCGCGCATCCCTCCGTCGCAACCGATCCAATCCGGTCTGGTCGGCGAGGCCGTCGATAATGTGAAGCCTGCCGCACGGAAGGCGACGGCGGCGAAAGCGGAAACCGCGACCGAACTTGCCAGCCGGGTGCCGTCGACGCCGCCGCGCAAGCCGGGTGCTGCCAGTGCAACGTCGGCGGAGGCGCCTGCGTCCACCTCGACCAGCCCGGCGGCGCAGGACCGGAAGGCGGATGCGCTGCCTCCGCCCCAGCAGCCCGGCCAGACGACTGTGGTCAAGAAAACCGGCTTCTGGCCGACCGCGCTTGGCGGCGTGGTCGCGGCAGCACTTGGGGCGGGTGCGGCTTATTACGCACTGCCGAAGCTTTCTTCCCCGGCTGGGGAACAGGCGCAACAAATTGATGCGGATGCGCTGACGACGGAAGCTGTCACGGCTGCAACAGAGGCAGCACGGGCTGAAATCGGAACGCTGCGCGAGGAAACCCTCGCCGCCGCGACCGAGGCTGCGACGACTGCGGGCAGCGAAGCAGGGACCGCCGCCGCCCAGCAGATCATCGCGGATATGCCGGAAGGCGCGGATACGACGACCGGGATGCAGGCCGCCTTGCAGGCCCAGGCTGACAAGATCGCAGCTCTTGAGGCCGCGCTGGCGGACCGTCCGGCTTCCGCCGAGCAGGCAACAAACGCTGCCGAGGAGCCGCAGGCTTCTGCCGATCTGATGGCCGAACTGAACTCGCTGCGCGAACAGCTTTCCGCTCAGCGGGAGGAGATCGCGGCACTGACCGACCGCCCGCAGATCAATCCGCAGGATGTCGAGCAGATACGGCAACTCGCAGCGGGGGCCGAATCGGTCAAGGCCGAAATAGACGCGGTCGCCTCGCAGGCGCAGGAACAACTCGCCGCCGTCCAGTCGGAGGCGGATGCCGCAACCCAGCGGGCACAGGCCGTCGCCTCGGTCGCTGCCATCGGTGCCGCGCTTGAGCGTGGCGGGTCGCCCGAGGAAGCCGTGCAGCAACTGGAAGAGGCCGGTATCGACGTGCCGGAGCCGCTTGCCGTAGGCGATCTGCCGACGCTTGACCAGATCCAGACGGAATATGACGCGGCCTCACGCGCGGCGCTTCGTGCTTCGCTGGAGGAAACATCGGGTGAGGGCGGCGCGATTGGTGCGGTTGGCACCTTCCTTCGGATGCAGACCGGCGCCCGCTCGGTCGAGCCGCGGGAGGGTGACGATCCGGACGCCGTGCTGTCGCGCGCTGGCGCGTTCGTCGCAAAAGGCGAACTGACCATCGCGCTTGACGAGCTTTCGGCGCTGCCTCCCGCCGGGCAGGATGCAATCGCCGATTGGAAAGCCCGGGCTGAAGCCTATATCGCCGCGCAAACGGCACTGAACGACGTCGCCACGACGCTGAACTGAGGGGATAATCATGCTGCTGACACTCCTGAAAGTCCTTCTGTTCTTCGCCGTGATTCTGGCGGTCGCACTGGGGCTGAACCATCTTTCCGCAACGTCCGAGGGCGTGCAGATCGTCCTTGGCGGGACCGAATATACGCTTGGCCCGATTCAGGCCGTCGTGGCGCTTCTGGTGCTGCTGGCGCTCACTTGGGTGATGTTCAAGCTGATCGGCATCCTGTGGGCGTTCCTGCGCTTCATCATGGGTGATGAAACCGCAATCAACCGTTACTTCGCACGCTCGCGCCGTGAGAAGGGTCTTGAGGCGCTGTCGCAAGGTCTGCTCGCCGTTGCCGCGGGTGAAGGGAAGCAGGCGCAGGAACATGCTAACCGGGCCGCGAAATATCTCGACGACACGCGGGCGACAAAACTGCTCTCCGCGCAGGCCGCCGAAGTCGCGGGCGACGAGGCGAAGGCGGAGACCTGCTATCGCGATATGCTCGACGATGACCGTACCCGCTTTGTCGGGATGCGCGGGCTGCTGAAGCATCGGCTTGCGGCTGGCGATACCGATACCGCGCTGCAACTGGCGCAGAAGGCCTATGCGCTGCGCCCGAAGAATGCGGATATGCAGAACACGCTGCTGGAATTGTCGACCAAGCAAGGCGACTGGAAGGGCGCGCGCGGCGTTTTGAAGGACAAGCGCAAGCAGGGCGAATTGCCGCAGGATGTCCATATCCGCCGCGATGCCGTTCTGGCCTTGCAGGAGGCGCGCGACGTGCTGTCCAAGGGCAACTCCGTCTCCGCGCGCGAGGCAGCGATCTCCGCTGCGAAAGCCTCGCCCGACCTGATCCCTGCCGTGGTGCTTGCAGCCCGCACGCAACTGGCGCAGCAGGATACGCGCGGCGCGGAGCGGCTGTTGGAGAAGGCGTGGTCCGTGCGTCCGCATCCCGACCTCGCCGCAGCCTATGCCGAGATCAAGCCGGACGAGACCCCGCAGCAGCGTCTGCGCCGTTTCGAATCGCTGATGAAGCGCAAGCCGGATGATCTGGAAACCCGGCTTCTGCGGGCCGAGTTGTTGCTGGCCAATGAAGATTTCCCCGGTGCGCGCCGTGCGCTTGGCGATCTGGCAGAGACGCATCCGACGACGCGGACGCTGTCAATCATGGCGGCAATCGAGCGTGGCGAAGGCGGCGACGATGCGGCGGTCCGGGCGTGGTTGGTCAAGGCCATGAATGCCTCGCGTGGACCGCAATGGGTCTGCGACAAATGCGAACACATCATGGAGGACTGGGCGCCGGTCTGCGAAAACTGCAGCGGGTTCGATACGCTGAGCTGGCGTGAGCCGGCGCAGAAGCGTTCCACCAATGTGGCAGGCGGGGCGGAATTGCTGCCATTGCTGATCGGCAAGCCAGAGCAGAAGGCCAGGGAAGATACCGCCGAGCCGGGTGAGAATGCCCGTGACGTCTCCGAACCGCCGCAGCCTGCCAAGGAAACCGCCGGTTCCGTGGTTGCCGATGTTGCGCCGGGTATGGTGCCGCGAGAATCAGATTTCGTGGATGAACCCAAGGGGGGCGAGGCGAAAAAGGCGTCGCCCGGCAACTCGGCCAGCAAGCCGAAGGATGCCGCGTCGCCTCAGCCGGAAGCTGTCGAACAGCAGAAGGAACCGGTCGCACAGGCTTCGGCAAAGATGAAGCCGGTGCCGGAGAAATCTCCTGCGCAAACACAGCCCATCACCGCGCCCGAACCCGTTCGCCCCGATGTCGACCTGCCCGAGGATGACAGCCTGCCCCCCGCCCGGGAAGCAGCGCGCCACGGCCCGGCAGTGGATGCGAGCGGCAATCCGGTGCGCCCCGATGTGGAACCGCTGGACCCGCCCGCAAGGTCGCGCTGACGGTTTTCCCGGTCCATCGGGCATGGTTGCGAAAAGGGTCTTTCACCCCGCGCCGGAACCTGCTATCCGGCGCGGCACACAGACAAAGCCGCTGTAGCTCAGCTGGTAGAGCACGTCATTCGTAATGATGGGGTCGGGGGTTCGAGTCCCTTCAGCGGCACCATGTCTGTTTTCCGCATCTGAAATATTAAATTTCGTTACCGGCCGTTGATCCAAGTCAATGTCGCGACCGAATCCCTTCGTTTTACTGGCTGGAACCATAAAGGGAGTGGATTGATTGCGGCTTACGGTTCGGACAAATCTGGCGATGCGGGTGCTGATGTATTGCGCCGTCAATCGACATCATCTCACCCGGTCGAGCGAGGTTGCGGCGGCGTGCAACGCCTCTCCGCATCACGTTGCGCAAGTGGTCAATCAACTCGCCGCTCAGGGGTTTCTGACAACGCATCGCGGACGCACGGGCGGGATCGAGCTGGCCCGTGACCCCGACAGCATCACCATCGGCGAGGTTTTCTCGGAATTCGAGGCGGCGTTGCCGCTGACCGAGTGTTTTGACGCAGAGGGGAATACCTGCCCCCTGACCACCGGATGCAGGCTGCGGGATGCGTTGATCGGCGCGGTTGCGGCGTTTTACCGCGAACTCAACCATATCACGCTGGAAGAGCTGGTTCAGGACAATATCAATCTGGAAACCGCGTTCTCCGGTGCCGGATGCGCGGCGATCAGGAAAGATCGGCAGCGCCGCAAGGATAAATATCTGCTGCAGGAATGATCTTTCGCCGCCGGTGATTTGTACCGTGGTCCCTTTGCCGGGATAGCCATCGCCCTCACTCTCCCCGGATTGTGTTTTTTTGTCGCCGATCCGCCAGTCGCATCGTTCGGCTGCTGCGCCGCCGCGAGGCGGATTTCTCAACATCCACAATATCATGATGAAATCGCCGGCCTGATCTGGCCCGTGCCGGATGCAGTTGCGGCATGTCCAAAAGGACAGATCAGTGTTTGACATTTGCGACAATTGGCGATGAATCTGGAGCAATTCCCCAGAACGGGGCGTCCAACAGACGGAGGAGAAAACGTGAAAACGACAATCCTGACTTCCGCGGCGATGATAGCGCTCACGACCGCAGCGGCGAATGCTCAGCTCATCTTCGAGCCGGGCGAGGATGATCGGTTCAACTGGGCCAGCTATGAGGAGTTTGCGGCCAGCCATACCGGCATGGACGGGCAAAGCCTGCAAGTCTTCGGCCCGTGGCTGGGCGGTGACAAGGATCTGTTCGAATCGGTCATTCCCTATTTCGAGGAAGCGACCGGGATCGAGGTCGAATATAACGGCTCCGACAGTTTCGAGCAGCAGATCGTGATCGACAGCGAGGCGGGATCGCCCCCAGATGTCGCGGTCTTCCCGCAGCCGGGTCTGGCCGCCGATCTGGCCGCCAAGGGCAGCCTCAAGCCGCTGGCGGATGATACCGCCGCTTGGCTGGCCGAAAACTACGCCGCCGGTGAGGACTGGGCGAAGCTCGTGACCTTCGCCGGGCCGGATGGCGAGGAAAAAGTCTACGGCTTCCCCTACAAGGCCGATGTGAAATCGCTGGTCTGGTATGTGCCGGAGAACTTCGAGGATGCCGGATACGAGGTGCCGGAAAGTTACGAGGATCTGAAGGCCCTGACCGAGCAGATCGTGGAGGACGGCGAAACCCCGTGGTGCATCGGTCTGGGGTCAGGCGGCGCAACCGGCTGGCCCGCAACCGACTGGGTCGAAGATCTGATGCTGCGGATGAACCCGCCGGAGGATTACGACGCCTGGGTCACGAATGAATTGCCGTTCAACGATCCTGAAATCGTGGCCGTGATCGACGAATTCGGCTGGTTCGCGAAGAATGACGATTTCGTCGCTGGCGGTGCGGGCGCGGTTTCTTCGACCGATTTCCGTGACAGCCCGAAGGGCCTCTTCGATTATCCGCCGGCCTGCTACATGCATCGTCAGGCGAGCTTTATCCCGACCTTCTTCCCCGATGGCATGGAAGCTGGCGTCGACGGGGATTTCTTCTATTTCCCGGCCTCGGCAGAGGTTGATCTGGGCCAGCCGGTTCTGGGTGGCGGCACGACCTTCTCGGTCCTGACGGATAACGAGGCGGCGATGGCGTTCATCGACTTCCTGCGCACCCCGATCGCGCATGAGGTCTGGATGGCGCAGAAAGGCTTCATCACCCCGCATAACGGCGTCGACCCGGAGATTTACGGCGATGACACGTTGAAACGCATGGGGCAGATCCTGCTCGACGCGACGACCTTCCGTTTCGACGGTTCGGACCTGATGCCGGGGGCAATCGGTGCCGGGGCGTTCTGGACCGGCATGGTCGATTTCGTCGGCGGTCAGTCCGCGCAGGAAGCGGCGGATGCGATCCAGGGCACCTGGGACACGCTGAAGTAACGAGTGATCTGCGCCCGGCCGCGCATAAGGCCGGGCGCTTCTTTGAGGGAGGGGACAGGCATGGAGCTGTTATTGCTCGCTGTCGGAACCATTGCCGCCGGAGTTTTGGGCTGCGTGGCGTGGTTCTGGGGATCTAACTGGGTGCTCGACACGATCCTGCCGCCACGCGGCGAGAATGCGGGCGACAATATCCGCCGCGCCAGCATGATCCGGCCTTGGCTGTTTCTTGGCCCGGCCATCCTGTTTCTCGGGGTTTATCTGGTCTACCCGGTCGTCAACTCCTTCTGGTTGTCGCTGAAAAACGCGCCCAGCACGCAATTCGTGGGCGCCGACAACTATCTCTGGCTGGTCGGGGATTCGAAATTCCGCGAATCGATGGTCAACAACTTCTTCTGGCTGCTGGTTGTGCCCGCGCTCTCGACGCTGTTCGGCCTGATCGCCGCGCAACTCACCGACCGGATCCGCTGGGGCAATATCGGCAAGTCGCTGATCTTCATGCCGATGGCGATCTCCTTCGTCGGTGCGGGTGTGATCTGGAAGCTGATCTATGAATATCGCGAAGCGGGCGAGGAGCAGATCGGCCTGCTCAACGCCTTTGTGCAGTGGATCGGTGGCGAGCCGCAGACATGGCTGACGATCCAGCCGTGGAACAACTTCTTCCTGATGATCGTGCTGGTCTGGATCCAGACCGGCTTTGCGATGGTGATCCTCTCCGCCGCGCTGCGCGGCATCCCGGAGGAAACCATCGAGGCTGCGGTGCTGGACGGCGCGAACCCGTGGCAGATTTTCTTCAAGATCAAAGTGCCGCAGATCATGGGCACGATCGCGGTCGTCTGGACGACGATCACCATTACCGTGCTGAAGGTCTTCGACATCGTGTTCGTCATGACCAACGGTCAGTGGGGCACGCAGGTGCTTGCCAACCTGATGTATGACTGGATGTTCCGCGGCTCGCCGGATTACGGGCGCGGCTCGGCCATTGCCATCGTGCTGATGGTCCTCGTGCTGCCGATCATGATCTGGAACATCCGTAACGTCCGTAAGGAGATGCGCTGATGGAAGGCATGGCCGGACAAAAATCGACGCTCACCTGGGCGGTCAACCTCGCGGCTCTGCTTCTGGTGGTGCTGTGGACCATTCCGACACTGGGCCTTTTCGTGTCGTCCTTCCGGGACCGGGACCAGATTTCGGAGACCGGATGGTGGAAATCGCTGTCCTCGATCGAGCAGACCAGCTTCGCCCGGTCCGGGACGGCTGACGATCAGGTGCAGGATGGCGATCTGTTCGTGATCACCGGCAATGTGCTGGAGGAGGGGCAATCCCTCGCCGCTTGGGGCACAAGCGCGCGCGCCCCGTCCGAATACCAGCCCGGTGATCTGGCGGAGATTGACGAGGGCGTGACCCTGACGGTTGTGGATGACGGCACCTATCGCATGGAATCGCAAACGCCGTTCGAGATGACGCGGGGCGAACGGATATTCCTGACCACGGAAAGTCCGCCGGAGTTCACGACCGAGAATTACAGCCGCGTGATGAACGCCGAAGGCATCGGGCGCGCCTTCATGAATACGCTGACCGTGACCATTCCGGCGACGATCATCCCGATCCTGATCGCGGCTTTCGCGGCCTATGCGCTGGCGTGGATGGAGTTTCCCGGACGGGCGCTGCTGACCGCCGCCGTGGTCGGCCTGCTGGTCGTGCCGTTGCAGCTTGCCCTGATCCCGTTGCTTCAGCTTCATAACAGCATCGGCATCGGCAAGGGCTATCTGGGCATCTGGCTGGCGCATACCGGGTTTGGTCTGCCGCTGGCGATCTATCTGCTTAGAAACTACATGGCCGGTCTGCCGCGCGAGGTGATAGAATCCGCCCGCGTGGATGGCGCGACGGAGTTCCAGATCTTCCGCAAGATCATCCTGCCGCTGTCCTTCCCGGCGCTGGCGTCCTTCGCGATCTTCCAGTTCCTCTGGGTCTGGAACGACCTGCTGATCGCGACCGTGTTCCTCGGCAATTCGCGTGACCAACTGGTCATGACCGGCGTCCTGCGCGAGATGATGGGCTCGCGCGGCGGCGAATGGGAAATCCTTGCGACCTCGGCCTTTATCTCGATTGCCGTGCCGCTGCTCGTGTTCTTCGCGATGCAGCGTTATCTGGTCCGTGGCCTGCTGGCCGGTTCTGTAAAAGGTGGCTGATGAATAAGCTTGAAAAAGCGCAAGACTGGTGGAAGGGCGCGGTGATCTATCAGGTCTATCCGCGCAGCTATCAGGACACGACCGGGGACGGCACGGGCGATCTGCGCGGGATCACGCAGCGGTTGGATCATATCGCCTCGCTCGGGGCGGATGCGGTCTGGATCTCGCCCTTCTTCCGCTCGCCGATGAAGGATTTCGGCTATGATGTCAGCGACTACCGCGACATCGACCCGATTTTCGGCAATATCGCGGATTTCGATGCCCTGATCGCGCGCGCGCATGATCTGGGCCTGAAGGTGATGATCGACCTTGTGCTGTCACATACCTCGGACGAGCATCCGTGGTTCGTGGAAAGCCGGGCCAGCCGCGATAATCCGAAAGCCGATTGGTATGTCTGGTCCGACCCCAAGCCGGATGGCACGCCGCCGAATAACTGGCTGTCGATCTTTGGCGGTCCGGCCTGGCAGTGGGATGCACGGCGGGAGCAGTATTATCTGCACAACTTCCTGACCGCCCAACCCGACCTGAACTTCCACAATGCGAATGTGCAGCAGGCGTTGCTGGACGTGGCGCATTTCTGGCTGGAGCGGGGCGTGGACGGGTTCCGGCTCGACACGATCAACTTCTACACCCACGACGCCGAACTTCGCGACAACCCGGCCCTGCCGCCGGAGGAGCGGAACGACCAGACCGCGCCGAAGGTGAACCCGTATAACCACCAGTTGCACGTCTACGATAAATCGCGGCCCGAGAACCTGATCTTCCTCGAAAAACTCCGCGCCGTGATGGAGCCTTACGGCGCGGCTGCGGTTGGCGAAATCGGTGACAGTCAGCGCGGGCTGGAGCTGTTGGGCGAATACACCTCCGGCGATAAGCGGATGCATATGTCCTATGCGTTCGAGTTTCTGTCGGGCAGCGATCTGACCGCGCAGCGCATCGTCGATGTCTTTGCCGATGTGGACCAGAAAGCACCGGAGGGCTGGCCCTGCTGGGCGTTCTCGAACCACGACGTCGTCCGCCACGCGACCCGCTGGCATCTGAGCGACGCTGCGGTCTCTGCCTATGCGACGGTGATGATGTTCCTGCGCGGCTCGGTCTGCATCTATCAGGGGGAGGAGCTTGGCCTGCCCGAAGCCGATGTCCCGTTCGAGGCGTTGCAGGACCCCTACGGCATCGAGTTCTGGCCGGAATTCAAGGGCCGCGACGGCTGCCGCACCCCGATGGTGTGGGAGGGGAATGCCAACACCCATGCGGGTTTCTCGACCGCCGTGCCGTGGCTGCCGATCCCGCATGAGCATCTGTCGCGCGCCGTGTCGGAGCAGGAGCATCGCGCCGGATCGATCCTGAACCATTACCGCTGGGCCATTGCCCTTCGTCACAAGCATCAATCGCTGCAAACCGGCAATCAGACGATCCGTGCCGATGGCGACGTGCTGATCATCGAACGTCGCGCCAAGGATGACAGCGTGACGCTGCGGATCAATCTGTCGGATCGCGAGGCGGGCGGGCTGGGCCCGTGGCAGTCGGAAATTAACGAGGAATAACCGGGGCAGAACCGGGGGGAGCGTATTATGGCAAATCTGAAACTCACCGATGTCGCGAAATCCTATGGCGACGTGAATGTGCTTCGGAACATCAATCTCGATATTACATCGGGCGAGTTCATCGTCTTTGTCGGCCCGTCCGGCTGCGGCAAATCCACCCTGCTGCGGATGATCGCGGGGCTGGAGCGGATCACCGGCGGCACGCTGGAAATCGACGGGCAGAAGATGAACGACATCCCGCCCAGCCAACGCGGGATCGCAATGGTGTTCCAGTCCTACGCGCTCTATCCGCATATGACGGTGCGCGACAATATGGCCTTCGCGCTCAAGATCGCCGGCCAGTCGAAGGAGCAGATACAGGAAGCCACCGACCGCGCCGGCAAGATGCTGCAACTGACGCCCTATCTGGACCGTCTGCCCAAGGCGCTGTCGGGCGGGCAGCGTCAGCGTGTGGCCATCGGTCGGGCCATCGTGCGCGACCCGAAGGTCTATTTGTTCGACGAACCGCTGTCGAATCTCGACGCCGCACTGCGCGTGGCAACCCGGATCGAGATCGCGCAGCTCAAGGAATCGATGCCCGACCGCACGATGATCTATGTCACCCACGACCAGACGGAGGCGATGACGCTGGCCGACCGGATCGTCGTTCTGGCAGGTGGCGGCATCGCTCAGGTCGGCGCGCCGCTGGAGCTTTACGAACGCCCGATCAACGAATTCGTCGCCCAGTTCATCGGCTCCCCCGCCATGAACCTGCTGCCGGGGAAGGTCACCCAGACCGGCCAGCGGACGACCGTCCAACTCGATGGTGGCGGCGTGGCAGAGGTCGCGATCCCCACCAAGCCGGAGGATCAGGGTCTCAGCGTCAATCTCGGCGTCCGGCCGGAGGATATGCGCGAAACCGACGGTCCGGCGCTGTTCGAAGGCACGGTCGATCTGACCGAGGCACTGGGCGAGGTCACGCTGCTCTATTTCGGCACCGGGCAGGAGGCGGAGCCGGTGATTGCCAAGCTGCCGGGTATCCATGCCGGCCTGAACCGCAAAACGGTGCGCCTGACCGCCGATCCCGAAGCGATGCATCTGTTCCATGAGGGCAACTCGTTGCTTTACCGCGACGGACCGCCGCCGCCGCGCCCGCGCGATGTGCCTGAACCGCCCGGCGGCGAAGACCTTGACGAGATCGCCAAACCGAACCCGGCACGCTGAGCCTTCATTGACCCCTAGCGCCAACGCGCCTAATCCTGTCGCAAAGGCGAAGGGATCGGAATGAAGATCATCATCTGCGGGACGGGGCAGGTCGGCTGGCAGATTGCCCGCCACCTGTCGGGCGAACGTAACGACGTCACCGTGATCGACAATAACGGCGAACTCGTGCGCCGCGCGACGGAGGCGCTTGATGTGCAGGGCGTCACCGGCTTTGCCAGCCATCCCGAGGTGCTGGACCGGGCGGGTGCGCGTGACGCCGATCTGATTATCGCCGCGACCTACTCGGACGAGGTGAACATGGTCACCTGTCAGGTCGCGCATTCGGTGTTTCAGGTGCCGCGCAAGATCGCCCGGCTGCGCAGCTCCGCCTATCTCGACGCGATTTATTCCGATCTCTACCGCACCGATCACCTGCCGATTGACGTCGTCATCAGCCCCGAACGCGAGGTCGCGCGCGCAGCGCTGGCGCGCCTGCGGGCGCCCTCTACCTTCGAGGCGGAGGATTTTCTGGACGGCAAGGTCCGGCTGCTGGGCCTCGTGCTGGACGAAACCTGCCCGGCGCTGAATACCCCGCTGCGGCAACTCAACGATCTGTTTTCCAGTCTCCGGGCGATTGTCGTCGGGGTCCGCCGTGAGGGGCGGCTATTCGCGCCGGAATCCAATGACCAGCTTTTCGCGGGCGATCAGATCTATGTCTTCTCTGACCGCGAGGATGTGGACCGCACGCTGGAAATCTTCGGCAAGCAGACCCAGCGGACGGAGCGGGTCATTATCATCGGCGGCGGCAATGTCGGCCTGTCGGTGGCCCGCAGCCTGGAAACCGCGCGCCAGCGGGTCCGTACCAAGATTATCGAGCGGAGCCGCGAAAGGGCGGAATTCGCGGCGGATTCGCTGGAACGGACCATTGTGCTTCATGGCGACGGCCTGTCGGCGGAACTGCTGGAAGAGGCGTCGATTGCCAAGGCTGACGCCGTGCTGACGCTGACCGATGACGACAAGGTCAATATCCTCGCAGCGGTCCGGGCCAAACAGACCGGGGCGAAGCTGGTCGTCAGCCTTGTGAACGATCCGACACTTGTTTCGCTGATGGGGCCGCTCGACATTGACGCCTATATCAACCCGCGTTCAACTACGGTGTCGACCATCCTGCGCCATGTCCGGCACGGGCGTGTGCGCGACATCTATTCGATTGGCGACGCCGAGGCCGAGGTGATCGAGGCGCAGGTGCTGGCCACCTCCTCCATGTCAGGGCGGGCGATTCGCGATATCGACCTGCCGGAGGGCGCGCTGATCGGGATGGTGATGAAGAACGACAAGATCGTTAAGCCGAACCCCGACACGCGCATAGAGGAAGGCGATATCATCTGCATCTTCGCGCTCACCCCCGATGTCCCGGAGGTCGAGCGGCTGTTGCAGGTCGCCATCGACTTCTTCTGATGTCCTTCTTCAGCCGGATGCCCCTGTTTGTGTTGCTGATCGGTGTCGCCGGTCTGGCAATGCTGGTTCCTGCGGCTTATGCAGCGGCAACGGCGTGGTATGAAATCGCGCGTTCCTTTCTGTTCAGCTCGGTGCTGATGCTGGTGCTGACCGCGCTTCTCGGTGCAGCGACCGCTGGGGGACGGCGGCCCGGCCCGCATGGCCGCTCCGTTCTGGCGACGATGCTGGGGGTGCTCGGCGTGCTGCCCATAGCGCTTGGCCTGCCGCTGGCAATGGTGCTGCCCGACACCGGGATATTCAACGCGTGGTGGGAGATGGTCAGTTGCCTGACCACAACCGGCGCATCGCTTTATGCCGCCGATATGCTGGCCCCGCCGATCCATCTGTGGCGGGCGCTTGTCGGCTGGCTGGGCGGGTTGTTCATTCTGGTCAGCGCCGTGGCTGTGCTGTCGCCAATGAAGGTCGGCGGGTTCGAGATCCTGTCGTCACCCTATGGCCGGAGCGAACGTTTCAGGCCCCTGCCCGAAAGCGCCGATCCGCGCAACCAGCCGCAATTTTTCCTCGGCCTCGGTGCTGATCGCACGACGCCGTCGGCGCGGGCGATGCGGGTTCTGCGTGATGTCGGGCCGTATTACGCCGGGCTGACGCTGGCACTCTGGGTCATTCTGCTGCTGGCAGGCGATCCGGGGCTGGTTGCCCTTTGCCGTGCGCTTGGCACGCTTTCGACCTCTGGCATCTCGCCGGTCGCCGGATCGGTCGGCGTGCATTCCGGCGTTCTGGGCGAGGTGGTTGTGGCGTTCTTCATGATCTTCGCCCTGACGCGGCGCTTCTGGCCCGGCGGCGGCGAGCTGCGCGCGACGGAAACCTTGCGCACCGACCCCGAACTGCGCCTCGGGCTCACCGTCGTGGTGCTGGTGGCGCTGGTATTGTTCCTGCGCCATTTCTTCACCTCGTTCGAACAGGAAATCGCGGCATCGAATGTGGCGACGGGTGTTCTGATCTCACTTCGGAACGCGGCTGTCGCGGCCTGGGGCGGGTTCTTCAACGCCCTGTCATTCCTGACCACGACCGGCTGGAACTCTGTCGACTGGCAGGGGGCGCGAAGCTGGTCCGGCCTTGAATCGCCGGGCCTTCTGCTGGCTGGGCTGGCGATCATGGGCGGCGGCGTCGCCACCACGGCGGGCGGGGTGAAGCTGCTGCGCGTCTACGCACTGGCCCGGCAGAGCGAGCGTGAGCTGGAGCGGGTCGTGCATCCCACCTCCGTCAGTGGCGGCGGCCGCATGGCGCGGCGGCTGCGCAGCGAGGGGGCCTATCTGGCCTTCATCTTCTTCATGCTCTTTGCGCTGTCCATTGCCGTGACCGTGCTGCTGGTATCGATTCGGCCCATCGAGTTTGACACGGCAGTGATTCTCTCCGTCTCTGCCCTGACAAACACCGGACCGCTGGCCGGGACCATCCATCTGACCCCCAGCTTCGAATCAACCGCCGGTTTCGCCTCAAACCCCTGGGAAGGCTGGTCCGGCCTTGCTGCGCTGCCGAAAACGGTGCTGGCGGGGGCTATGATTGTGGGGCGGTTGGAGACGTTGGCGATATTGGCGCTGGTCACGCCGGATTTCTGGCGTCGCTGATTGGCAACAGGATCACGGAGTTCGCATCCAAATCTTGTAAGTTACCGATTCGTCCCATAGATTTTCGAGAACCAACAAGAAAAGGGACCTAACATGGCTGGCGACAAACAGAATCTTCAGGATGCTTTCCTGAATCACGTGCGCAAGGCCAAGGTTCCGGTGACGATCTTTCTGATCAACGGCGTGAAACTTCAGGGCGTTATCACCTGGTTCGATAACTTCTGTGTATTGCTGCGCCGGGACGGTCAATCACAGCTCGTCTATAAACACGCCATTTCGACCATCATGCCGGGTGCGCCGATCAGCCTGTATGAGGGCGACGACTGATTGGCTGAGCCGCACGTCACCGAACGCGCGCCGACGCGCGCCTTTGTCCTGCATCCCGACATAGACGGCAGCGCCGCGCCGCGCCGCGCGCCGGAAAGCGCGCTGGCCGAAGCCGTGGCGCTGGCCGAGGCTTTGCCGGGGATCGAGATCGTGGGCGCAGAGGCCGTGCGCCTGCGCAACCCGTCGCCGGGGCAGCTTTTCTCGGCCGGCAAGCTGGACGAGGTGGCGGCGTCGCTGGAGGCGGTCGAGGCCGAGCTGGTGCTGATCGACGGGCCGGTTACGCCGGTGCAGCAGCGCAATCTGGAAAAGCAATGGGACGTCAAGATCCTCGACCGGACCGGGCTGATCCTAGAAATCTTCGCGGATCGGGCGCGGACGCGGGAGGGGGTGCTGCAAGTCGAACTCGCCGCGCTCAGCTATCAGCGGACACGGCTGGTGCGGGCGTGGACCCACCTTGAACGTCAGCGGGGCGGTCTCGGCTTCGTCGGCGGCCCGGGTGAAACGCAGATCGAGGCTGACCGGCGGGCGATTGACGAGCAGACGACCCGGCTCAGGCGTCAGCTTGAGCGGGTGGTGAAAACACGCAGCCTGCACAGGGCCTCGCGCGCCAAGGTGCCGTATCCGATCGTGGCGCTGGTGGGCTATACGAATGCCGGGAAATCGACGCTGTTCAACCGCATGACCGGGGCGGAGGTGCTGGCGAAAGACATGCTGTTCGCGACGCTGGACCCGACGATGCGGGCGATCCGTCTGCCCGGCGGGCGGCAGATCATTCTGTCGGACACGGTTGGGTTCATCAGCGATCTGCCGACCGAGCTGGTCGCGGCGTTCCGGGCCACGCTGGAGGAGGTTCTGGAGGCGGATCTGATCCTGCATGTGCGCGACATCAGCCATCCAGAGACCGAGGAACAGGCCGAGGATGTGGCCGAAATCCTTGAATCGCTGGGCGTTGACGAGGATGTGGCGCTGGTCGAGGTGTGGAACAAGATCGACGCGCTGAGCCCGGCGACGCGGGCGGCACTGCGCCGGACCGGGGGGCGCAGCGAGGCGGTGCAGGCCATAAGCGCACTGACGGGCGAAGGGCTGGACGATCTGGCCGAGACCATCGAAGCCGCGCTTGAGGAGGTGCTGTCCGAACCGCGCGAACCGGCAGAACTGCGGCTGGATTTCAGCGAGGGAAAACGCCGCGCCTGGCTGCATGAGGCGGGTGTTGTCGAGTCGGAGGAGGTGACCGAGGACGGCCATGTCATCCGAGTCAACTGGACAACAAGACAGCGGCAGGCCTTCGGCGCGCTCTAGCGCCGAAACCCCAGCCTGTGCTGGGTTTCACAGCGCACAACCCGTACACATGGCGTACACAAGCTGTACACCGACGGTACACGCAGCACCGCATGATTTGTCAGCGGACACCCCGGCGTAAAATTCCGGTCCGGGATGCCCGCTGCGATTTTACGAATCGTTCAGGCCTCGGTCAGAGATCGTTGGCGTTGTTCAACAGGTCGGCGGCGCGGACGGTCCGGCCGCTGGGCAGGCGGCAGAGATCGGCGCGGCGGCGGTTGACGACGCGGTTCATGACTTCCCCGCCGACCGACTCGCAATAGAGGGCGGCGGGATCGACCTGAACCCGCATGGTGCTGGTGGTCGAATTCGAGTTGCTGCTGCCACCGCCGCCACAAGCGGCGAGCAGGGGAATCACGGTCATAAGAATTAGGGGGCGCATGGGGCCTCAGGTTGTTTGAAATAATGATGGAACAACTCAGGAGACAAAGAGTCGTTCCGTTCCTGGGTTCAAACGGACGAAACTTCAATCAAAGATTGCGTTACCTGATAAAAGGGCGGGTCAGCAAGGAGCTTTGACTGGCGCTGACCCGCCTGAAAGGTGGATTTGCATACAGGCGAGATGCGTATCAACCAATCAATAATCATGAATTATCATATAGTTGTGAGTTCAGCAATCAAATTTTTATAATTTGCTAAAATGCGTAATAAAAATACAAGATTTGCAACTGAAACGCGTGTTTTTCCTACGTTTTCCGAATATCCGAACTGGCGAACAGGTCGTCGCACGACAAACCGCCTTGACCCATGACGGGGCTTTCGCCCTAAACTTGTCCACCAAATCCGGGCAGAATCGCCCGCGTGACACAAGGGGTTGCCATGACCGTAAACAAAACTCTTTTCGCCTCGGTTGCTGTGATCGGCCTGACGGCGGGGGCCGCATTCGCCGAACCGGCGCTGATTTTCGATCTGGGCGGCAAGTTTGACAAGTCCTTTAACGAATCCGCTTACACCGGCGCGGCACGCTGGGCGGAGGAGACCGGCGGCAGCTATAAAGAGCTGGAGATGCAGTCCGAGGCCCAGCGGGAACAGGCGCTGCGGCGCTTGGCGCAGAGCGGCGCAAACCCGATTGTGATGACCGGCTTTGCCTTTGCCGAGGTGCTGAACAAGATCGCGCCCGACTATGCGGACACGAAATTCGTCATTATCGACGGCGTGGTCGAGCAGCCGAATGTGCAGTCGAATATCTTCAATGAGGGTGAGGGGTCGTATCTGGCGGGCATCATGGCCGCGCAGGCTTCTGAATCCGGGACGGTCGGGTTTATCGGCGGCATGGATATTCCGCTGATCCATAAATTCGAGTGCGGTTATCGTCAGGGTTTCCTGGCCGCCAACCCCGAGGGTGAGGTTATCATCAACTACACCGGCACGACGCCTGCGGCGTGGAACGATCCGGTGAAGGGCGGGGAACTGACCCGCGCGCAGATCTCCCAAGGGGCGGACGTGATCTATGCGGCGGCGGGCGGCACCGGGATCGGTGTGTTGCAGACCGCTGCGGATGAGGGGGTTCTGTCCATCGGTGTGGACAGCAACCAGAACCATCTGCATCCGGGCAAGGTTCTGACCTCGGTCGTCAAGAATGTCGATGTGGCCGTGTTTGACGCCTTTACCGCCGGTGAAGCGGTCGAGCCGGGGTTGAAAGTCTGGGATGTCGCTTCGGGCGGTGTCGACGTCGCGATGGATGATAACAATGCCGCGCTTGTCTCGGAAGAGATGAAGGCAGCGGTCGATGACGCGCGGGCGAAGATCACCTCGGGCGAGATCGAGGTTCATGACTATATGACTGACAATAGCTGCCCGGTCGATTGATGCCCGAGGCGGTGGCGCAAGAAGGGGGGCCGGGTGCGGCCCCCCAAAACGTGGCGGCGATTGAGCTGCGCGGTATTTCCAAGGCGTTCGGCCCGGTTCAGGCCAACAAGAATATCGATCTGACGGTCGCGAAAGGATCGATCCACGGCATCATCGGGGAGAACGGGGCCGGGAAATCGACGCTGATGTCGATTCTCTATGGGTTCTACAAGCCCGACCGGGGGGAGATCCGCATCAACGGCTCGCCGGTTCAGATCACCGATTCCATGGCCGCGATCCGTTCGGGCATCGGCATGGTGTTTCAGCATTTCAAGCTGGTGCGGAATTTCACCGTGCTGGAGAATATTATTCTGGGCGCGGAGGACGGGCCGATGTTGCGGCCGTCTCTGGCGCGGGCGCGGACGCGGCTGCGGGAACTGGCCGAGGAATATGAATTGCAGGTCGATCCCGACGAGACGATCGAGGAATTGTCGGTCGGCCATCAGCAGCGGGTGGAGATCCTGAAGGCGCTGTACCGGCAGGCGGATATCCTGATCCTCGATGAGCCGACGGGGGTGCTGACACCGGCGGAGGCGGATCATCTGTTCCGCATTCTCGAAGGGCTGAAGAATGAGGGCAAGACGATCATCCTCATTACCCACAAGCTGCGCGAGATCATGGAGATCACCGACACCGTGTCGGTGATGCGGCGCGGCGAGATGGTTGCCAGTGTCAAAACCGCCGAGACCAGCCCCGAGGAGCTGGCGGAGCTGATGGTTGGCCGCAAGGTGCTGATGGAGGTCGACAAGCAGCCCGCCCGGCCCGGCGAAACTGTGCTTGAGGTCCGCAATCTGCGCCTGGTCGATGACGAGGGGGTGGAGCGGATCCGGGGCATTGATTTCAGCATCCGCGCCGGTGAGATCGTGGGGATCGCGGGTGTCTCCGGCAATGGGCAGACGCAGTTGCTGGAGTTGCTGGGCGGCTTCCCCGAGAAGGGCGCGAAGGTCAGCGGCGAGATTTTCGTCAACGGGCAGAGCATTGACCTGACCGGGACGAAATCCGATGCGGCGACGCGGCGGATGCGCGGGATCGGCCATGTGCCTGAGGACCGGCAGGATGAAGGGCTGATCATGGATTTCGCGGCGTGGGAAAACGTCGCGTTCGGCTATCACCGTGCGCCGGAATACAGCAAGGGTGTATTCATGGACCGGGTGGCGATCCGCCAAGATGCGGAGGGCAAGATCGCGCGTTTCGACATCCGCCCGCCGACCTGTGATCTGGCGGCGCGCAATTTCTCCGGCGGGAACCAGCAGAAGATCGTCGTGGCCCGCGAGGTGGAGCGGAACCCGGATCTGCTGCTGATCGGGCAGCCGACGCGCGGCGTCGATATTGGCGCCATCGAGTTCATTCACAAGCGCATCGTCGAATTGCGCGATGCGGGCAAGGCGGTGCTTCTGGTCAGTGTGGAACTGGACGAGATCATGTCGCTGAGCGACCGGATTCTGGTGATGTTCGACGGCATGATCATGGGTGAACGGCAGGCGGAAAACACCTCCGCCGGGGAGTTGGGGCTGCTGATGGCAGGCGTGACCGAGACCGATGACGCAAGCCGGGACGACGGTATTCCGCCCGGCCACAGCCACCCGGCGGACCATCCTGCCGAGCCGACCGCCACGCCAGAGGGGGGACGCTGATGGACAAGATGCCGAAATGGGCGGATGTGGTCCTGACGCCGCTGATCTCGCTGGCGCTGGCTTTTGGAATATCGGCGCTGGTCATCCTCGCCATCGGGGAGAACCCGTGGGAAGCGGTCAAGACGATGGTGACGGGCGCGCTCGGCTCCAGCTATGGCTGGGGGTTCACGCTGTACTATACGACGAATTTCATCTTCACCGGGCTTGCTGTCGCGGTCGCCTATCACGCCAGCCTGTTCAATATCGGCGGCGAGGGGCAGGCGGGGCTTGGCGGTCTTGGCGTGGCCATGATGTGCCTGTTCATCCCGTGGCCGCATTGGTCGCTGGCGCTGCTGGGCGCGATGATCGGGGCCGCGGCTTTTGGTGCCGCATGGGCGTTCATTCCGGCGATTTTGCAGGCCAAGCGCGGCAGCCATATCGTCATCACGACGATCATGTTCAACTTCATCGCGGCGGCGCTGCTGAACTGGGCCCTGGTGAACTGGCTGCGTCCCGTGGGCAGCATGGACCCGGCATCGGCCAATTTTCCCGAAGCCACGCATCTGCCGAAGATCACCGATATGTTCGCCGCTTTCGGGGTGGAGTGGGGCACGCATACGCCGGTGAACATCACCTTTATCATTGCCCTGCTGGCCTGCGCTGCGGTCTGGGCGCTGATCTGGCGGACCAAGCTGGGTTATGAGATCCGCGCGCTTGGACGTTCGGAAACGGCGGCGCGCTATGCCGGAATTTCGCCGGTGAAGATCACCGTGATCGCGATGCTGATCTCTGGCGGGCTGGCCGGGCTGATGGCCACGAATAACGTCATGGGCGAGGCGGAGCGGCTGATCCTGAACAATGTCGAGGGCGCGGGCTTCATCGGCATCGCCGTCGCCCTGATGGGCCGCAACCATCCGGTCGGCGTGCTGCTGGCGGCGCTGTTGTTCGGTTTCTTATATCAGGGCGGGGGCGAACTGGCGCTGTGGACCTCCATCCCGCGCGAACTGATCATCGTCATTCAGGCGCTTGTCATCCTGTTCACCGGCGCGCTCGACAATATGGTCCGCGCGCCGCTGGAGGCGTTCTTCGCAGCGCGCCGCAAGCGGGGGGATGCGTGATGGACCTGAACACCATCATCCAGATCCTCGATTCCGCTGTGCGGTTGATGACGCCGTTATTGCTGGCCTGTCTGGCGGGGCTTTATTCGGAACGCTCCGGCGTGTTCGATATCGGGCTGGAAGGCAAGATGCTGATGGCGGCGTTTTCGGCGGCTGCGGTTGCTGCGCTGACCGGCTCGGCCTGGCTGGGGCTGATCGCGGCGGTTGTGGGATCGCTGATGATGTCGCTGATCCACGGTCTTGCCTCCATCACCTTCCGGGGGAACCAGTTGATTGCCGGGGTGGCGATCAATTTCCTTGCCTCGGGGCTGACGGTTTTGCTGGGGCAGAAGATCTTCGGGCTTGGCGGGCGGACGCCGTCGCTGACCGGGGGCGGGCGGTTCGGGACGATCACGCTGCCCTTTGCCGATAGCCTGCGCGATGTGCCGGTGATCGGGCCGGTCTATGCCGATCTGATCTCGGGCCACTCGATTCTGGTCTATGTGGCGTTTCTGTGCGTGCCGCTGACATGGTGGCTGCTGTTTCGCACCCGGTTCGGGCTGCGGCTGCGGGCTGTGGGGGAGAACCCGGCATCGGTCGATACGGCGGGGATCTCGGTGATCCGGCTGCGCTATATCGCGGTTGGCATATGCGGGGTGCTGTGCGGGCTGGCCGGGGCGTATCTGGCGACCGGCCTCGGCGCGGGCTTCGTGAAGGAGATGACGGCGGGGCGCGGGTTCATTGCACTCGCGGCGCTGATCTTTGCCAAGTGGCGGCCTTGGGGGGCGCTGTTCGCGACCTTCCTGTTCGGGCTGCTGGAGGCGATTGCGAACCGTTATCCGAATCTGGAGCTTGGGCCGGTGACGATCCCGTCGATGTTCATGAATGCGCTGCCTTATATTCTGACGGTCATCATTCTGGCGGGCTTTGTCGGCCGCGCCATTCCGCCGCGTGCGGGGGGAGAGCCTTATGTCAAAGAGCGCTGAGCTTGCCGGTCTGATCCGCGCCCGTGCCGGGGCGGAGGCGCCGGAATATGGGCTGATCCTCGGCTCGGGGCTGGGGCATCTGTCGCAGGCTGTGGACGGTGTGGCGATCCCCTATGACGATCTGCCGGGGTTTCCGCATGCGGGGGTTTCGGGCCATGTGCCGCAACTGGTGATCGGCGATCTGGAAGGGACGCGGGTCGCGGTCTTTGGCGGGCGGTCGCATTACTACGAATCGGGGCGGGCGGATGCGATGCGTCTGCCGCTGGAGGTACTGGCAGCACTTGGTTGCGGCAGGCTGATCCTGACCAATGCGGCCGGGGCGGTCAGCGAGGCGCTGGCACCCGGCGGGCTGATGCTGCTGAGCGATCATATCGCGTTTGCCGGGACGAACCCGCTGATCGGGGAAAAGACCGATGCGCGCTTCGTGCCGATGACCGATGCGCATGACGCGGAGATACGTCAGGCGCTGAAGGATGCGGCGGCGGCGGAAGGCGTGGATCTGCCCGAAGGCGTTTACGGTTGGTTCTCCGGCCCCAGCTTCGAGACCCCGGCGGAGATCCGGGCGGCGCGGGTGTTGGGCATGGATGCGGTCGGCATGTCCACGGTGCCGGAGGTGATTCTGGCGCGGTTCCTTGGGCTGCGCTGTGCGGCGATCTCGGTCATCACCAATATGGGGGCGGGGCTGAGCGACGAATCGATCAGCCACGAGCACACCAAGCAGATGGCCCCGCTGGGTGCGGCAAAGCTGGAAAAGCTTCTGCGGCGTTTTCTGCGCGGTTAACCGAGCCGGGTGAGGCGTGAGGCAATCGGCCAGATGATCCGGCGTCTGGTCGCGGGATCGCCCCAGTCTTGCGTCAGCCGGTCCAGCGCCGCCGTGAATGCCGGTTCATGTCCTGTCTTCAGGGCGCGTCTGGTTGCCGACCAGGTGCCGATATATCCGGTCAGTTCGTCGAGCGACCAGTCCCGGACGATCCGCATCGGTGGCAGGGCGAATTCCCGGAAGGGGAATTCCAGAGAACGGTAGCCCTCTTCGACATGGGCGCGGTCGTCGGGCCAGTATTGATGCGTGTCCTGCCAGTAGAATCGCGCGAATGCCAGGGCGAAGTCGTCGCTGAATTCCGGCACGCCGTAGGAAATCAGGGCCAGAATCGCGCCGGACCGGGCGATGCGCTGTGCCTCGGCGTAAAAACGGGGCAGATCGAACCAGTGCGCGGCCTGCGCGGCGACGATGAGATCCGCTGATGCATCGGGCAGGCCGGTCTCTTCGGCATCGGCGATCCGGTAGTCGACGCGATCCACCCGTCTGGCATTCTCGACCTGCGACGGGCTTGGGTCGATTCCCGTCACCCGGTCAAAATGCCCGGCCAGAAGCGCAGTCAACTGCCCCGTTCCGCAGCCGATATCGACGGCGTGGCCGTGTGCGGCACACAGAAAACTCAGGCTTTCCGCGAGAGCGGGCGGGTAGTCGGGGCGGTGGCTGGCATATTCCGCGCCGCCTTCCGCAAAATGGCTGCGCTGTGTCATGACGGCCTTTCCCGAGGTTTCGCGGCGAAACTATCAGGGCAGGAAAAATGACACAATTGACCCGGCAGGCTGCGGCGTAATGTCGCAATCTGTCGTGGCGTCGGAGACAAAAATTGCTCCGTTGCGGCGATTTGGCTGTGGCTCTTGCCCCTACGCCGCTGGACTGGCAGAAAATTGAACGATAGAGATGCGCATGCGAAGGTCGTGATTCAAGCGGCTCGAAAATATATAGCTGGTCCGTGCAGGCGGGCCTGAACCGGAGATTTGCCGTGACCCACGTTGAAGAACACGAAGGCACGCGGAGGGACTTCCTCTACTATGTCACCGCGGGGGCCGGAACGGTCGCCACGGGTGCCGCTGCCTGGACCCTGATCAACCAGATGAATCCATCCGCCGACGTTCAGGCATTGTCATCGATCAGGGTCGATGTCAGCGGGGTCGAGCTCGGCACGCAACTGACCGTCAAGTGGCTGGGGAAACCCGTGTTCATCCGCCGCCGGACCCAGGAAGAGATCGACGCGGCCCGTGCCGTGGATCTGGGCGACCTGATCGACCAGGGTGCCGAGAACGAGAACAAGCCGGGCGAGCCCGCCACGGACGAGAACCGCGCCATTGACGACGCGGGCGAGTGGCTGGTGATGATCGGCGTCTGCACCCATCTGGGCTGCGTCCCGATCGGTGACGGCGCCGGCGATTTCGGCGGCTGGTTCTGCCCCTGCCACGGCTCTCACTACGACACTGCCGGGCGGATCCGCCGCGGTCCCGCGCCGCGCAACCTGGAAATTCCCGTCGTTGCGTTCCTTGACGACTCAACTCTGCAACTCGGCTGAGGAGGCGCGACATGTCCGGTATTCCACACGACCATTACGAACCCAAGACTGGTATCGAGCGCTGGCTGCATCGCCGTCTGCCGATTGTCAGCCTTGCCTATGACACGTTGATGATCCCGACCCCGAAGAACCTGAACTGGTGGTGGATCTGGGGCATCGTGCTGGCCTTCTGCCTTGCGCTGCAGATCGTGACCGGCATCGTGCTGGCGATGCATTACACGCCGCATGTCGATATGGCATTCGCCAGCGTCGAACATATCATGCGCAACGTGAATGGCGGGCATATGCTGCGCTATCTGCACGCCAACGGCGCATCGCTGTTCTTCCTTGCGGTCTATATCCACATCTTCCGCGGCCTCTTCTACGGTTCCTACAAGGCACCGCGCGAAGTGACCTGGATCATCGGGATGCTGATCTATCTGTGCATGATGGGCACCGCCTTCATGGGCTATGTGCTGCCCTGGGGTCAGATGTCCTTCTGGGGTGCGACGGTGATCACCGGGCTGTTCGGGGCCATCCCCGGCATCGGGCCGAGCATTCAGGAATGGCTGCTGGGCGGACCGGCTGTGGATAACGCCACGCTGAACCGCTTCTTCTCGCTGCACTATCTGCTGCCCTTCGTGATCGCCGCACTGGTTGCCGTTCACATCTGGGCCTTCCACTCCACCGGGAACAACAACCCGACCGGGATCGAGGTGCGCCGTGGTTCCAAAGAGGAAGCGGAGAAAGACACGCTGCCCTTCTGGCCCTACTTCGTCATCAAGGATCTGTTCGCGCTGGCGGTCATTCTGGTGGTGTTCTTCGCAGTGGTCGGCTTCATGCCGAACTATCTGGGCCACCCGGACAACTATATCGAGGCGAACCCGCTTTCGACGCCGGAGCATATCGTGCCGGAGTGGTATTTCCTGCCCTTCTACGCGATCCTGCGCGCCTTCGACTCGGAGGTCTGGGTTGTCCAGCTGGTCGACTTCATCTCCTTCGGGATCATCGACGCGAAGTTCTTCGGCGTGCTCGCCATGTTCGGCGCGATCCTGGTCATGGCGCTGGTGCCGTGGCTGGACACCAGCCGGGTCCGCTCGGGCCGGTTCCGCCCGATGTTCAAATGGTGGTTCTGGCTGCTCTGCGTTGATTTCGTGGTGCTGATGTGGGCCGGTGCCATGCCTGCGGAAGGGATCTATCCCTATATCGCGCTGGCCGGTGCAGCCTACTGGTTCGCCTATTTCCTGATCATTCTCCCGGTGCTCGGTCTTGTTGAGAAACCCGACCCGATGCCGGCGACGATCGAGGAAGATTTTGCCGAGCATTACGGCGCCAAAACCCATCCTGCCGAGTAAGGAGAGGCAAGCAATGACCCTGAGAATCACGACACTCACGGCCGTCGCCGCGCTGTCCGTTGCTGCCGCAGGCTGGGCGCAGGAAAGCGCGACCACGGTGCCCGACGCAGACGCCGTCACCGAGGCGGCGCAATCTGCCGCGGATGCGGCTGCCGAGGCAGCGACCGACGCCGCCGATGCTGTGGCGGAGGCGGCCAGCGACGCTGCCGATGCAGCGGCGGAGGCAGTGACCGACGCGGCTGACACGGCTGAGGAAGAAGCAGCGGCAGCGGCAGATGATGCCATTGCCGTAGAAGACGACGCGGCGGAGCCCGCAGCGGCAGAGGCAGCACCGGAAGGTGAGGCCGCCGAGGCGGAAGCCGCGACGGAAGCCGGGGAAGCTCCGGCCGAGGATCCGGTCGCGGAAGAAGCGCCTGCGGCAGACGAAGCGGCCCCCGCTGAGGGCGAGGCAGAGGCTTCCGACGAAGCCGAAGCCGCAGAAGGCGAAGCTGCCGAGGCGGAAGGTGCTGAGGAAGAGGAGGCCGAAGAGGCCGAGGAAGCCCATGTCACCAACGTCGCCTTCAGCTTCGAGGGTCCGTTCGGCAAATACGACCAGTTCCAGCTTCAGCGCGGTCTTCAGGTCTATACCGAGGTCTGCTCGGCCTGCCACGGTCTGAAACAGGTGCCGATCCGCACGCTGCATGACGAAAGCGGTCCGGGTCTGCCGGAAGATCAGGTCCGTGCCTATGCGGCGAATATGTTCATCATCGACGAGGAAACCGGGGAAGAGCGTCCGCGCCTGCCGACGGATCATTTCCCGACCGTGACCGGGCTTGGCATGGGGCCGGATCTGTCGCTGATGGCCAAGGGCCGCGCCGGGTTCCACGGTCCGCTGGGTACGGGCATCAGCCAGTTCATCAACGGGATCGGCGGGCCGGAATATATCTACTCGGTCCTCACCGGCTATAATGGTGAAGAAGTCGAACAGGCCGGTTCGGTCCTTTACGGGAATGCGGCGTTCTCCGGCGGCTTCATCTCGATGCCTGCACCGCTGTTCGACGATCTGGTGACCTATGAAGACGGCACACCGGCGACGGTCGATCAGATGGCGAAGGACGTGTCCGCCTTCCTGATGTGGACCGCTGAGCCGAAGATGATGGCCCGGAAGGAAAATGGCTTCGTGGCCGTGATCTTCCTCGCGATCCTCGCCTCGCTGCTCTACCTGACCAATAAGCGGATCTGGTGGAATGTGAAGCATCCCAAGGACAGCTGATCCTTCCAGCTTCCGTGATCTTGAGGCGCACCCTTCGGGGCGCGCTTTTATTTGCAATATCTTAGCTGGTGGTCCTACATTATCCGGCGCGAAGGACATCTGTGAGGCTCAGGCATGGCGATCTTTAATCTCGGTTCGATCAATATCGATCATGTCTACCGGCTGGATCATTTTCCGGCACCGGGGGAGACGCTGGGCGCGCGCGAATACGGTCAGGGTCTCGGCGGAAAGGGCGCGAACCAGTCGATTGCTGCGGCGAAAGCCGGGGCGAGGGTGGTTCATATCGGGGCGATTTCCGCGTCTGCCGACGCATGGGTGCTGGACCGGCTGAACGAGGCCGGGGTGGACACCACGCATATTGCGCGGCTGGAACATGCTGCAACGGGGCATGCGATCATTCTGGTCGATGAAGGTGCGGAGAACGCGATTGTCCTGCATCCGGGCGCGAACCGGCGGTTGCAGCCGGATCAGCTTGCGCTTGCGCTGAGCGGGATCGGCCCGGACGACACGCTGCTGATCCAGAACGAGACGAATTTGCAGGCCGAGGCCGCGCGGATGGCGCGGGCAGCCGGGGCACGGGTGGTCTATAGCTGCGCACCGTTCAGCATCGCGGCGGTGCGGGAGGTGATCGACCATGTCTCGCTGCTGGCGCTGAACGAGATCGAGGCGGCGCAGCTTGCTGAGACGATGCCGGGCGATATTCCGGTCCCTGCGATGCTGGTCACGCTTGGCGCGGATGGCGCTGAATACCGGGATCTGGTGACGGGCGAGACGACGCGGCAGCCGGCCTTTCCGGTCAAGGCCGTTGACACGACCGGCGCCGGGGATTGCTTCGCCGGGTATTTCGCGGCGGGGCTGGATCTGGGGCGCGATATTCAGGAGGCGCTGCGCCATGCCTCCGCCGCGGCGGCGGTCAAGGTCACGCGGCGTGGGGCCGGGGATGCGATCCCGAAGGCGGCGGAGGTGCTGGATTTTCTGGCAGAAAGAAAGCCCGGCTGACGGATCAGCCGGGCTGCGGTCGCGCAATCAGATCGCTGCGGATCAGAGACCGAGCGAGCCGTAGACATTGGCGATCCGCCGGATCGCAACGACATAGGCCGCCGTGCGCAGGTCATCGACGCGCTTGTCGCCGAACCAGACCTCCTGCATCTTCTGGTAGTTCTCCCGCATCGTATCGTCGAGGCCGGAGCGGACCAGTTCGATCTCGTCAGCGCCGTGCAGATAGGCTTCCTTGAACCCGTCGGTCATGGTCCATTTCAGCCCGGAATCCGCCGAGAGGCGTTCGATTTCGGCGATCAGCAGCTTGTTGCGGTATTCTTCGTAACGCCGCTCCATCCGGCCGAGGCTGATCTGGGAGAGGTTTTTCACCCACTCGAAGTAAGACACGGTCACACCACCGGCGTTGGCGTACATATCCGGGATGATGACGACGCCGCCTTCCTGCAGGATCTTGTCGGCTTCGGCGGTCACGGGGCCGTTTGCAGCCTCGATAATCAGCTTGGCCTTGATGCGTGAGGCGTTGTTCGCGGTGATGACGCTTTCAACGGCGGCCGGGATCAGGATGTCGCAATCATCCTCCAGCCCTTCGAGACCGGCTGGGCGGAAGCTGGCACCGGGGAAGTTCTCCACCCCGCCGGTTTCCTTGATATGCGCCTTGAGCGCGTCGATATCCAGACCGTCGGGATTGTGGACGGTGCCGTTATATTCGACCACGGTGACAATCGCACAGCCATCCTCTTTCTGGAGGAACTTGGCGGCGTGATAGCCCACATTGCCGAGGCCCTGAACGACGACGCGCTTGCCGGACAGATCGCCGGAAAGCCCGGCGCGTTTCAGCGCTTCGGGATGGCGGAAGAATTCCTGAACGGCGTATTGCACGCCGCGCCCGGTTGCCTCGACCCGCCCGGAGATGCCGCCGATTGTCACGGGCTTGCCGGTGACGCAGGCCTTGGCGTTGATGTCATCGGGATGCAGCCGCTTATAGGCGTCGGCCATCCATGCCATTTCACGCTCGCCCGTGCCCATATCCGGGGCCGGGACGTTCTGCGACGGCGAGATCAGGCTGCGGCGTGACAGCTCATAGGTGAAGCGGCGGGTGATCCGCTCCAACTCATCCTCGTCCCATTCGCGCGGGTTGATCCGCAGCCCGCCTTTGGAGCCGCCGAACGGCACCTCGACCAGCGCGCATTTATAGGTCATCAGCGCCGCCAGCGCCTCGACCTCGTCCTGGTTGACCGAGGTCGCATAGCGTATGCCACCCTTCACCGGCTCCATATGTTCGGAATGGACGGAGCGGTATCCGGTAAAGGTGTGGATCGCACCCCGAAGGCGGACACCGAAGCGCACCGTGTAGGTCGAGTTGCAAACCCGGATCTTCTCCTCCAGTCCCGGCGGCAATTTCATCAGCGAAGCCGCCTTGCCGAACATGATGTCGACTGAGTCGCGGAATGACGGGTGGTTCTGGCTCATTGTTGGACCTTTTGAGCTGCCTGTTTCTTGGGCAAGCATCGCCTTTATGCCGAAAATTGGCAATGAATTTTGGCGGCCAATTAACGGTCTTGTCGGATTTGCTCTCTATGTGGAATATGGGCGAGTTTCTTCGATGATTGGTGTGTCTGTGTAATGATTGAAAAAAAGAAAACGATAACCCGAGGGCGAAAATTCGATCAGGTCATTGAGGGCGCGCGCGGCGTCTTCATGCGCGAAGGTTATGAAGGGGCGAGCGTTGACGATATCGCCCGTGCGGCTGGCGTGTCGAAGGCGACGCTCTACAGCTATTTCCCCGATAAGGAGGTTATGTATAAGGCCGTGTTCCGGGCGGAGTTGCTGCGCGAGCGGATAGATTGCTCGGCGGTTGGAGATCTGGATTTGCCGATGGCGCAGGTATTGCGCTTCACCGGGCATCTGATCGCCAGTCATCTGACTTCGGATTTCGGTATATGCATGTTGCGCATGTCGATTGCAGAGGCGGCGCGCTTTCCTGATTTGGCCAAGGAATATTATGAAATAGGCCCGAAAGCGCTTCTGGAGGCGCTTGTCGGGCGGTTCCGGCAATGGCAGCACGACGGGATGCTGCGGCAGGATCTCACGGATCTCGATCTGGTGGCGGATAGTTTCGTGCATCTGAACTCTGCCCGGGTGAAAGATCGGGTGATGCTGATGGGGCGCCGTGCGGTCGATGACGATATGATCCGCGATACGGTCAATAACGCGGTCGACGTATTTCTGCGCGCCTATGGTACGCCTGCCGCGCAAGGGGCAGCCTCGCATGAAGCAGATGTGACAACGCCGTAGCCGATGTGTGCTTAACAGCCGCAGGTAATACGCGTAAGCTTCGGTCAAGGTCCCCGGCAAAGCGGGGCCGTGATGCAGGACATGAAAACGGGACAGAAAGAAGCCAATGAAGACAATTTTCAGGATAGCCGCGCCTTTTGCTGCGGCAATTTCACTCTCCGGTTGCATGATGGCACAGGCCCCGGTGAGCGAGATGCCGGTGCAGCCCGTGGGGATCGAGCCTCTGCCGACCGCTGCCGATAGCGGGTTGGTGGAACGCAAGCCCGACCTTTGCAAGGCCAGCACCTATGCCGGCCAGATCGGGCAGCCGGGCAGTGTCATTCCGACGCTTGGGATTTCGCGGGACTATCGCGTGGTTGAATATCGCGGGATCGAGCCGCAGGATTACGATCCGAACCGGCTGGTTATCAGGCTGGATGCGGCGGGCAATATCTCTGGCGTGGATTGCGGCTGATGGCGCGCGGATGGATCGCGGCGTTGCCGGTGATTGTGGCGATGGCGGCATGCACTTCGGAGCCTGAACCCGGACAGCCGGAACCGCCCCCGCCTTCGGACGCCTGTGGCGCGTCGGAACATCAGAAGCTGATCGGTCTGAACCGTGCGATTCTGGGTGGCGGCGCCCTCGGCAAGGCGCGGCTGATCGGTCCCGAGACGGCGGTGACGGCGGATTATCGTCCGGATCGGCTGAATGTCGAATATGACGAGGACGGCGTTATCACCAAAGTCTCTTGCTTCTGAACGCGAGAGAGTGTCACGATCAAATCATGCAAAACCCGCAGCACCCGATCTCCTCCCAAAATGACCGGATCGCTTTTGATCGCGAAGAACTCGGCGCGATCCTGTCGGTTTATGGAAGGATGGTCGCGGCCGGGGAGTGGCGGGATTACGCGATGGCGTTTCTGCGGGATGTGGCGGTGTTTTCCATCTTCCGCCACAGCGCGGAGACGCCGATTTACCGGGTGGAGAAACGCCCCCGGCTGCGCGGCGCGCAAGGGATGTATGCGGTGATTGCGATGGACGGACGTATTCTCAAACGCGGGCATGATCTGAAACAGGTGATGCGGGTGTTCGACCGCAAGCTGATCCGGGCCGTCGATCAGCCCAGATAGGCGGCAAGCGCCTCGGGCGGGTTGTCCAGCAGCCTGCCGGTTGCTGTCGGCGCGGAGGCGCGGCCTTCGGTGACGACGATCGTCTCCGGCGCGAAGGCGCGGGCGTCGTCGGGGTCGTGGGTGACCATCAGCACGGTCGCGCCGCTTTCCTGTGCGATGCGGCCAAGCAGTTCCAGCATCTCGGCCTTGAGCGCCGGGCCAAGGGCGGAGAACGCCTCATCCAGCAGAAGGATCGGGCGCGCGCGCAAGGCAACGCGGGCAAGCGCCACGCGGCTTTGCTGCCCGCCGGAGAGGGCTGCGGGTTTGCGTTCCGCCATTCCGCTCAGCCCGACATCGGCGAGGGCTTTGGCGACCGCCGCGTGTTGTTCCGACGACAGCCGCAGATCCGGGCGCAGGCCCAGCCCGACATTCTGCGCGACGCTCAGATGCGGGAACAGGTTCTGGTCCTGAAACAGGACCGACACCGGACGAGCGCCGGGATCGAGGCGGCCAAGATCCTGACCGTTCCACAGCACACGACCAGACGACAGCGGAACGAAGCCGGAGACCATGCCCAGAAGCGTGGATTTGCCCGCGCCGGACGGGCCGATAACGGCGACCTTGGCCCCCGGCTCGACGGTGAAATCGGCGCTCAGGCGGAACTCGCCAAGCTGGGTTTCGGCGTTGTCAAATCTCAGCATTCAGGCGGCCTCCCCGGTCGAACGCCCAGAACAGGGCGAAGCTGATCGCCATCAGAATCACGGCGCAGGCGGCTGCGTCGGTCATCCGGTAGCTGTTCATGAGCTGGTAGAGTTTCAGCGGCAGGGTCGGGTTTTCGCTGTCTGCAAAGAGTGTGATCACACCCAGATCGCCCATTGCGAGCGCCGCCGACAGCCCGCCTGCGAAGCCCAGGGGCCGGGCGAGGCGGGGCAGGGTCAGGTAGCGCATCCGGGCGAAACCCCGCATGTTCAGCGAGGCCGCAAGCCGTCCGTAATCTGTAAACAGCGCATACACAGCGGGCAGCAGAATGCGCAGCGCAAAAGGCAGCGCCATGACGGCATTGATGATGACCGTGACCGGCAAGGCAAGCTCCGAAGGCGAAGCAACATTGCGCAGCAGCAGGTACAGCCCGGTGCCAAGCACCAGTGGCGAGGCGACGAGGGGCAGCATCCCGGTGATCTCGATCCAGCGGCGACCGCGCGCGATTGACAGGGCGAGCGACAGCGTCAGCGCAAGGGTCAGGAAAGCGGATATCAGCGCCATGAGGATGGAGCGGAAGGCGGCCTCCCAGACCGGGCCGGGCAGGGCGGCAATGCGCGGCGCGCCTTGCAGTATGACGGACAGCATTGGCAGCAGCAGGAAGGCGGCGGCGAGCGCGATCATGGCGGCGTCTGCCGCGACACGCCAGCCGCGTGGCCCCCGGATCGGGGCGTCGCGGTCCATGCCCGCGCCGAACCCGGCGGGGATGGCGACCCGCGATGACAGCGCGAGGGCGAGCAGGCACAGCGCGACCTGAATAAGCGCCAGCGTTGCCGCCTTGCCCATGTCGAAATCAAATCGGAACGCCTGATAGATCGCCAGCTCGACCGTTGTGGCGCGTGGTCCGCCGCCTAGGGCGAGCGCCACGGCAAACGAGGTCAGGCAGACGAGGAACACGGCCAGCCAGGCGCCCGGCAGCACGTCACGCAGCATGGGCCGTTCCAGATGCCGTCCGGTATCGGCGGGCGAGAAGCCCAGCGATTCCGCCAGCCGGAAACGCTCTGACGGGATGGCCTGCCAGCCATGCAGGATCATGCGGATCGCCAGCGGCAGGTTAAAGAACACATGGGCGAGGATGACGCCCTGCCAGCCATAGATCGAGACCGGCGCGATGCCGAACCAGCCGAGCAGGTCATTCGCCAGACCGCTGCGCCCGAAGACGGTGACGAGCCCCATGATGGCGACGATCACCGGCAGGATGAAAGGGGCGCCCATAACGGTAATCAGCACCGTCCGGCCCGGAAATCTGCGCCGTGCGAAGGCCCGCGCGACCGGGATTGCCAGACCGGCGGAGACGGTGGCGGAGACGACCGCCTGCCACAGCGTGAACCAGACGGCGCGCCAGTCCCAGACCTCCAGCCCGCCGAAGCCGCCGGAATAGACCGCGACAACCCCGAGCGTTCCCAGCACGAGCGCGACGAGCGCGCCCGCGGCCAGCGTGCCTGCCGGGTCCGCGCCTAGCGCGCGAAGACGTTCAGCCATTCATCGAGTGCCGGTTTGCGCAATGCCTCGGCATCGTCTTCATTCAGGAATATCGTCTTGTCGGGCCGGGGCAGGGCGGCGAAGTAATCCGGCAACTGATCGGCGGGCAGCTTGGACGGATAGGACCAGTTTGCCTCGGCAATCATGCCTTGGAAGTCTTCGGACAGAATATAGTCCATGAATTTCTGCGCCAGTTCCGGCTGATCGCTGGTGGCAAGCTGGGCGGCAAGTTCGACCATGAAATAATGGCCTTCGGGGAAGATCGCGGCCTGCTTGGTCTCATCCTGTTCGGCACCGATATGATAGGCGGGTGAGGTGGTGTAGCTGAGGACCATATCCGCCTCGCCATCGGTGAACATGCCGTAGCTTTCCGACCATCCTGCAGTCACAGTCAGCACTTTCGGCTGAAGCTTCTCCCACGCCTCGGTCGCGCGGTCGCCATATACGGATTTCACCCAGAGCAGCAGGGCAAGGCCGGAAATCGAGCTGCGCGGATCCTGAATGACGATTTTCAGATCGTCCGGCGCGTTCAGCAATTCGTCGAAACTCGCGGGCGGATTTTCGAGCCGCGTGTTGTCATAGACGAAGGCGGTTTCGCCCCAGTTGAAGGGCAGGAACACATCGTCGGTCCATTCGACCGGCAGGGTCAGCCCGGACAGATCCTCGTTATGCGGCGCGAAAAGCCCGGTTTCGCGGGCGCGTTTCGTGACATCGGTGTTCAGGCCGATGACCGCATCCGCCGCTGTCTGCTCGCCTTCCAGCAGGATGCGGGGCAGCACGTCGCCGGTCACGAATTTCAGGTCGCAGTCGCAGATCGCCTCGAACCCTTCCTTGATCTTCGGGCCGGGTCCCCATTCGGAGGCGAAGTAATCGGGGGCGTAAACGGTGAACTCGGGACCCGCCGCCATTGCGGGCGTGGTCATCAGCAGCAGGGCCAGAACGGAATTCTTCATCGCTTCCTCCTTCTATGAATTACGGAAAGAAAGGGCAGCGAAACCTTCCCTCCGCCGGTGTTAGCCGGATCAGGTTCTACGGGTCCGCAAGATTGCGTCTCAGCCAAAGGCTCCCCGAGGCTCAGCCAACATGCGCAAACATTCGGGCGGTTGCAACCCCCGATCGCGGGCGCTTGCTGTCGGCCCCCGTGGCGGATAACCAGAAGCGCAAAGGAGATCCGCGATGAGCCTCAACAGCTTCGGTCATGTTTTCCGCGTCACCACCTGGGGCGAGAGCCACGGGCCGGGCCTCGGCGCGGTTATCGACGGGTGCCCGCCGGGTTTGGCGCTGAGCGAGGACTGGATCCAGCCCTTCATGGATCGCCGCCGTCCCGGCACGTCGAAAAACACCACGCAGCGGCAGGAGGCCGACCGGGTCAGGATCATGTCCGGTGTGTTCGAGGGGCGGACGACCGGCACCCCGATCATGCTGATGATCGAGAATACCGATCAGCGGTCAAAGGATTACGGCGAAATCGCGACCTCGTTCCGTCCGGGGCACGCGGACATCACCTATCACCAGAAATACAGTATCCGCGATTATCGCGGCGGCGGCCGGTCGAGCGCGCGGGAAACGGCGGCGCGGGTGGCCGCCGGGGCGGTTGCGGTTGCGGCGCTGCGCGATCTTGCGCCCGCCGTGTCGGTGACCGGCTATATGGTCCAGATGGGCGAGATGCGGCTCAATCGGGCGAAATTCGACACGGCGGCGATCCGGGATAATCCGTTTTTCCTGCCCGATGCGGATGCGGCGCAGGCGTGGGAGGATTATCTGACCGGCATCCGCAAGGCGCAGAACAGCGTCGGCGCGGCGGTTGAAGTGTTGATCCAGGGCTGCCCCGTGGGTCTCGGTGCGCCGGTTTACGGCAAGCTCGACACCGATCTGGCGGCGGCGATGATGTCGATCAATGCCGTGAAAGGTGTGGAGATTGGCGAGGGGATGGCGGCGGCTGCGCTGACCGGGACGGCGAATGCCGATGAAATCCGCATGGGGCCGGACGGGCCGGAATATCTGTCGAACCATGCCGGGGGGATTCTGGGCGGGATTTCGACCGGGCAGGACATTGTGGTGCGATTTGCGGTCAAGCCGACCTCCTCGATACTGACGCCGCGACGGACGATCAACCAGTCGGGCGAGGAGATCGAGTTGATCACGAAGGGCCGCCACGACCCTTGCGTCGGCATCCGTGCCGTGCCGGTGGCAGAGGCGATGGCAGCTTGCGTGGTGCTTGATCACCTGCTGCTGGACCGCGCCCAGACCGGCGGTCAGCGTGGCCGGATCGGCTGAGGCGGTCGCTCAGAAATCCAGCAGTGCGTAATGCGGTGCCGGGTGCAGCCCCGGTATCTGGTCGGCCAGCACGCCGCGAAATGCCGGGCGGGATTTGATCGTCGCATACCACTGCGTCACCAGATCGGAGCGGTTCCAGTCCACGTCCGAAATATAGTCGAGGCATGAAAAATGCGCGGCGGCGGTGAAATCCGCGAGGCTCAGCGACGGGCCAGCCAGCCAGCGCCGCGCCTCCAGCAGGCTGTGCATGTAGTCGATATGGAACTTGATCGCCGCCAGCCCGGCCTTGACCACGCGGCTGTCGGGATAGCCGGTTTTCTGGACCTTTTTCCACACGCGTTCGTTCAGCACGGGCCGTGTCGCCTCGGTGTTGAATTTGTCGTCGAACCAGGCGCATAGGCGGCGAACCTCATATCTTGCTGCGGCGTTTTCCGGCATCAAGGGTGGGTTCGGGATGGTTTCGTCCAGATATTCGCAGATCGCCTGACTTTCGGCGAGAAGCATGCCGTCATGGCGCAGCACAGGCACTTTCCCCGCCGGGTTGCGGCGATAGAGTTCGGGGTTCTGTTCCCAGTAACGCTCCTCCGCCAGTTCCACCTCGATCCGCTTTTCGGCCAGCACCAGCCGCACCTTCCGGGAGAAGGGCGACAGCGGCGAATGATACAGCCGCGAGGGCTGGTGGCTGGTGGAGGCGCGAGGCATGGCGGCGTTCGGTGTGAGCGTATCGTTCATATCGCCCTGATAAGCGAATCGGCTGGTGCGTTTCAACTCCGCGCGATTGACCGCCGGCAAGCTCCCGCCGCATTGCCCCTGCGGGGCCGGGGGGTTATGTGATAGGCCGAAGTAGGAAAGGGTGGGCATGTCACACAAGGTCTTTATCGACGGCGAGGCCGGGACGACCGGGCTTCAGATCCGCGACCGGCTGGAAGGGCGCGACGATATCGATCTGATCCGCATCGATCATGCCCTGCGAAAGGACGCCGATGCGCGGCGCGCCTGTTTCGAGGCGGCGGATATTGCCATTCTGTGCCTGCCCGATGACGCGGCGCGGGAAGCCGTTGCGATGACCGCCGGTCTTTCCGTCCGGCTGATCGACGCCTCGACCGCGCATCGGGTCAGCCCGGGCTGGGTCTACGGCTTCCCCGAACTGACGCCGGAGGCGCGCCAGCAGACGGCGGCGGCGCGCTATGTGGCCAATCCGGGCTGCTACGCCACCGGCTCCATCGCGATGATCCGGCCGCTTGTCGATGCCGGTCTGATTGCGCCGGAGGAGGCTGTCTCGATCAACGCCGTCTCAGGCTATACCGGCGGCGGCAATGCGCTGATCGGGGAATATGAGGCCGGGACCGCGCCGGATGCGTTCCTGTATGCGCTGGCGCAGAGCCACAAGCATATCCCGGAGATCATGGCGCTGACCGGGCTTGGCGTTCAGCCTGTCTTTGCACCGTCTGTCGGCAATTTCGCGCAAGGCATGGCGGTGTCGCTGCCGCTGCATCTGGGTGGCAGGCGGACGCTGTCATCGCTTCATACGGCCTTGGCGGAGCGCTATGCGGGCGCTGAATTCGTGCGGGTTCGCGAGGCCGAAGAGGTCGGCGCGAGGGTCGATCCGACAGCGCTGAACGGCACCAATATGCTGGATATTTCGGTCCATGGTGATGACGCTGCGGGATGCGCGGTCGTGGTTGCCGTGCTGGACAATCTCGGCAAGGGTGCCTCCGGGGCTGCGGTGCAGAACCTGAATATCATGCTGGGGATAGATGAGGGGGCAGGGCTGTGAGCGGCAAGAAACCTGTTGTTCTGTGCATTCTGGATGGCTGGGGGATCTCTGAGCGGCCTGAACAGAGCGCACCCGATCAGGCCAATACGCCGAGCTATGACCGGCTGATGGCGGAATGTCCGCATGAGACGCTGATTACCTTCGGCCCGGATGTCGGTCTGCCGAAAGGGCAGATGGGCAATTCGGAGGTCGGCCACACCAATATCGGCGCGGGCCGGGTCGTGGCGATGGATCTGGGCCAGATCGACCTCGCCATCGAGGATGGCAGTTTCTACGACAATACCGGTCTTGGCGATTTCATCGAAAAGCTGAAGGCCAGCGGCGGCACGGCGCATCTGATGGGCGTGGTGTCCGATGGCGGGGTGCATGGCCATATCCAGCATGTGATCGCGGCGGTAAATGCCGTGACCAGAAAGGGCGTGCCGGTCGTGCTTCATGCGGTGACGGACGGGCGTGACGTTGCCCCGAAATCGGCGCTCGGCTTCGTGACGGAGTTGCAGGGCAATCTACCGAAGAATGCGCGGATCGGGACCGTCAACGGGCGCTATTTCGCAATGGATCGCGATAATCGCTGGGACCGGGTCAGCCGCGCCTATGCCGCGATGATCGGAGCTGAGGGCGAGACGGCAGCGGACGCTGCCCACGCCGTCGAAGCGGCCTATCAGCGGGGCGAAACCGACGAGTTCATCCAGCCGACGGTGATTGACGGCTATACCGGGGCGAAGGACGGGGACGGCCTCTTTTGCCTGAACTTCCGTGCCGACCGGGCGCGTGAGATATTGGCGGCTATCGGTCAGCCCGGTTTCGATGCGTTCGAGACCGGCAAGCGGCCTGAATGGGCGGCGCTGCTGGGGATGGTCGACTACTCGGACAAGCATAACGAGTACATGACCAGCGCCTATCCCAAGCAGCAGGTCGTAAACACGCTGGGTGCCTGGGTCGCGGCCAAGGGGCTGCGTCAGTTCCGGCTGGCGGAGACGGAGAAATATCCGCATGTGACGTTCTTCCTGAACGGTGGCAAGGAAGCGCCGGAGGAGGGCGAGGATCGTCATATGCCCGCCAGCCCGAAGGTCGCGACCTATGACATGCAGCCGGAGATGGCGGCGGATGAGGTGGGCGATCATTTCGTGAAAGCGATTGAGGACGGCTATGACCTCATCGTCGTGAATTTCGCGAATCCCGACATGGTTGGTCACACCGGCAGCCTGGAGGCCGCCGTGAAGGCGTGCGAGGCGGTTGACCGCAATCTGGGCCGGGCGCTCGATGCGCTGGAAAAGGCGGGCGGTGCGGCGGTGATTATTGCCGATCATGGAAATTGCGAGACGATGGTTGATGCGGAAACCGGCGGGCCACATACCGCGCATACGACGAACCCGGTGCCGGTCATCGTGGTTGGCGGGCCGGAGGGTCGGCATCTGCGCCCCGGCGGGCGGCTGGCCGATGTCGCGCCGACGGTTCTTGCGCTGATGGGTCTGGACAAACCTGCCGAGATGACCGGCAAGAGCCTGATCGGGGACGCATGAGGCTGAGGACTGCCCTTCCGTCGTTACTCGCTTTCGGGCTTTCGCTCGGGGCGGCGCAGGCGCAGACCAGCGCTGGCGAGGACGCGGCGCGGGCAGCCTATCAATTGCGCGAGGCGGCCAGCCAGCTGGATGAGGCGTTAAGCAAGGACGATCAGGTCACGGCGCTGACCGATATGATCCACGCCTACGAGACCGGGCTTGCGGCGATGCGTGCCGGGCTGCGGCAGGCAGGCATCCGTGAGCGTGAAATCAGGGCGGAGTGGGAGACACGGCGGGATCAGCTTTCCTCGATCCTTGGGGTGATGGCGGCGATGGAAAAATCGCCCGAGACTCTGATGCTGCTGCATCCTGCGGGACCGGAGGCGACGGCGCGCTCCGGGATGATCCTGTCCAGTGTCGTCCCCGGTCTGCGGGAAGAGGCGGATGCGTTGAAGAAAAACCTCGACGAAATCGCCGAGGTGCGGAAGCTGCAGGAGGATGCGGCGAATACGCTGGCCGAGGGCTTCGGGCAGGTGCAGGAGGCGCGGCGGCTACTGGCGAGCGCGGTTCAGGACCGCTCCACCATGCCGAAACGATTCGGTGAGAACCCGGAAGAATTGCAGGCGCTTGAGGCGTCGGCGGCGACGCTGGATGCGTTTGCCGAGGGGCTGGCCGATCTGCAATCCGATGTCGGTGCGCCGATTTCGGATTTCGAGGGCGCACAGGGATCGCTGCGCCTGCCGGTCGTCGGGCAGGTTCTGCGCCGGTATAACGAGACGGACGCGGCTGGTATCCGGCGGCCGGGTCTGGTCATTGCAGCCGCCCCCGCATCGCTGGTGACCGCGCCCTGGACATCGACGATCCGGTATCGCGGGCCGCTTCTGGATTACGGGAATGTGATGATACTCGAACCCGCGAAGGATTATCTTCTGATCATGGCGGGCATGGCGCAGGTTTTCGGAGAGGTCGGGGATGTTCTGGCCGCCGGTGAGCCGGTAGGGCTGATGGGCGGCACTGAGCCCTCGGCGCAGGAATTCGGCATCGAATTTGTGGTGAACGCATCGACCGGAGAGGATGCAGATCAGAGTGAAACGCTGTATCTGGAACTCCGACGGGGCAAGGAAACGCTGGACCCGGCGGATTGGTTCGTGCTCAACCATATCGTAGAAAGCGCAGACATAACGGCAAACGAACAGGCGGATTCTCAATGAAGCATTATCTGATTGCAGGCGTCGGTGGCACTCTGGCAGGGCTGCTGCTCACCTCACAGCTTGCGGGGCCGCTTTCGGCGCAGGACGTGGGCAAGAACAGCTCGGTTTACGAACAGCTCGATCTGTTCGGGGATGTGTTCGAGCAGGTCCGCAGCCAGTATGTCGAGGAAACTGAACCGAAAGAGCTGATCGAGGCGGCGATCAACGGCATGCTGCAATCGCTCGACCCGCATTCATCGTTCCTGTCGGCCGATGCCTATGAGGACATGCAGACGCAGACCCGCGGCAGCTTCGGCGGGCTGGGGATCGAGGTCGGGCAGGAAGACGGTCTGGTCAAGGTGATCTCGCCAATGGACGACACGCCGGCAGATGAGGCGGGTGTCGAGGCGGGCGATTTCATCACCCATGTCAACGGCGAGCCGACCATGGGGCTGACACTCGATCAGGCGGTCGATCTGATGCGCGGCCCGGTCGGGTCGGAGGTGACCATCACCATTCTGCGCGAAAGCGAGCAGGAGCCGTTTGATATCGAAATCGTGCGCGACACGATCAAGCTGACGGCGGTGAAGGGCCGTGTCGAAGGTCATGCGGTTGTGCTGCGCGTCGCGACCTTCAACGATGAGACGATCTCCTCGCTAGAGGAAGAACTGGCGAGCGCGGTCGAGGAGGTCGGCGGGATCGACCATATCACCGGCATCGTGCTCGACCTGCGCAATAACCCCGGCGGGCTGCTGGATCAGGCGATTTATGTCTCCGACGCGTTCCTTGAGCGGGGCGAGATCGTGTCGACCCGTGGCCGCACGCCGGAAGAGAGCGAACGCTGGAACGCCCGTCCCGGTGATCTGGCGGAAGGCAAGCCGATCGTGGTGCTGATCAACCGTGGTTCCGCCTCGGCGTCGGAGATCGTTACCGGCGCGTTGCAGGATCATCGTCGGGCAATCGTCGTGGGCGAAAAATCCTTCGGGAAAGGCTCGGTCCAGACGGTTCTGCGCGTGACCTCCGACAGCGCCATGCGGCTGACCACGGCGCGGTATTACACGCCGTCCGGGCGGTCCATCCAGGCGCTCGGGATCAACCCCGACATCATCGTGGCCCAACCCGCCCGCCGTCCGGCGGAGGACGGGGATGAGGATGCGCCGCGCACCGAATCGAGCTTCCTCAGCTCGGAGGCGGATCTGCGTGGGGCGCTGAACAACGACAGCTATTCCGACGAAGAAAAGCGCCAGCTTGAGGAAGAGGCCGCGGAAGTTGAGGCGACCGCGAAGCTGCGGGAAGAGGATTACCAGCTCGCCTATGCCATCGACATCCTTAAGGGCCTCGCGGCGGTCGATTTCAACGCTGATGACGTTTCTGTGGCCGCAACCCCGGCTGTGACCGGCGAAGGCTCGGGAACGGAGGCGGCTCCGGTCGAGGATAGTACGTCGGGCGCAGAGGCTCCTGCGGAAGAAGGGGCCGAATAATGGCCGATGGCAGTGCGCGTCTCGGCCCGTCCGGTCTGCCCTACAGGCCTTGCGCCGGGGTGGTTCTGGTGAATGCCGACGGGCTGGTTTTTGCCGGGCAGCGGATCGACAATCCCGGCCATGCCTGGCAGATGCCGCAAGGCGGGATCGACAAGGGCGAAACCCCGCTGGAGGCCGCATTGCGGGAACTGGGCGAGGAGACGGGTCTGCCCGCCGACACGGTCGAGGTCATCGCGGAGACGCCGGATTGGGTCTATTACGACCTTCCGGATGAACTGCTTGGCAAGGTGTGGAAGGGTAAATATGGCGGTCAGTGCCAGAAATGGGTGCTGATGCGCTTTACCGGCTCTGACGATCAGGTGAATATCGAAACCGAACACCCCGAATTCGACAAATGGGCGTGGATGCGCGCGGACGATCTGATCGCGAAGATCGTCCCGTTCAAGCGTGCCGTTTATGAACAGGTGCTGGCGACGTTCCGCGACCGCCTCGCCTGACGCCGGAACGGGTGTAGGGCAGGCGGGCCGCAGCCCGCCCGTGCCTTATCAGCAACTATCCGGATCGAAATGGTCGATGATGTCGACTGCCTCATCCGCAGTTTCAACATAGCTGAACAGCTTCAGATCTTCCGCACCGATTGTGCCCGCATCGGCGAGTGCCTGCCAGTTTATGATCCGGTCCCAGAACTCCTTGCCGAAAAGCAGGATCGGGACGGGTTTCATCCGCCCGGTCTGGATCAGGGTCAGCGTCTCGAATAATTCATCGAGCGTGCCGAAACCGCCGGGAAAGACCGTGATCGCGCGGGCGCGCATCAGGAAATGCATCTTGCGGATGGCGAAATAGTGGAAGTTGAAGCACAGATCCGGCGTGACATATTCGTTCGGCGCCTGCTCATGCGGCAGAACGATGCCCAGACCGATGGACTGGCCGCCTGCTTCGTCCGCGCCCTTGTTCCCGGCTTCCATCACGCCCGGCCCCCCGCCGGTGCAGATGACGAATTCGCGCCCATAGGCCTGCAGGCTGCGTTCGGTCATGATCCGGGCGAAGCGGTAGGCCTGCTCGTAATATTTCGACAGCTCGGCGAGGGTCTCCGTGCGGGCCTGATCCTTGTGTTCCGGGGCAGGAATGCGCGCGCCGCCGAACATGACGACAGTTGATTCCACCCCCCGCTCGTCAAGGATCATCTGCGGTTTCAGCAATTCGAGTTGCAGCCGAACCGGGCGCAGCTCTTCCCGCAGCAGGAAATCCGTATCCGCAAAGGCCAGCTCATAGGCCGGGGCACGGGTCTGGGGTGTGTCGGGGATCTGTTTCGCCGCTTTCGCGTCCTCACGGCTGTGCGGAAACGGATGGGCGCGGCTGTCTTCGTCGGTCATCTCGGCCTCTGGATCGGTCGGGGCGCATTGCGCCGTGGGTTCCTCCCGCTTATAGCGCATGAGCAAGAGTTTCTACCCTGAGTGAGGAGAACGGAATGTCGAATGACGCGCTTGAAAACGCCATCGAGGCGGCCTGGGAGGCCCGCGATACGATCACCCCGGCCACGACGGGCGAAACCCGCGAGGCGATCGAGGACACGCTGAACGCGCTCGACAGCGGCAAACTGCGCGTGGCGGAGAAGCGCGGCAATGACTGGCATGTGAACCAATGGGCCAAGAAAGCCGTGCTGCTGGGCTTCCGCATCAAGGATATGGAGATGCAGTCGGGTGGCCCCCAGGGTGGCGGCTGGTGGGACAAGGTCGACAGCAAATTCGCGGGCTGGGGCGACAACCAATGGCGCGCCGCTGGTTTCCGCGCCGTGCCGAATTGCGTCGTGCGCAAATCCGCCTTCATCGCCAAGGGCGTGGTGCTGATGCCGAGCTTCGTCAATCTGGGTGCCTATGTCGACGAGGGCACGATGGTGGATACCTGGGCCACTGTCGGCTCCTGCGCGCAGATCGGCAAGAATGTGCATCTCTCGGGCGGCGTCGGCATTGGCGGCGTGCTTGAACCCATGCAGGCCGGCCCGACGATTATCGAGGATAACTGCTTCGTCGGTGCCCGTTCCGAGGTGGTGGAGGGCGTGATCGTCCGCGAAGGTTCGGTCATCGGCATGGGGGTTTTCCTCGGCCAGTCGACCAAGATCGTGGATCGCGAGACCGGCAATGTGTCCTATGGTGAAGTCCCTGCGGGTTCGGTCGTGGTCTCCGGCTCAATGCCGTCGAAGAACGGGGTGAATCTTTACTGCGCCGTGATCGTGAAACGCGTGGACGAAAAGACCCGCTCAAAAACCTCGGTCAACGAATTGCTGCGCGACTGATCGCGCCGGGGGCCTCGGCCCCCGGACCCCCGAGGATATTTGCGCCAGGATGAAAATGCGTTTCACCCGGATAAAATATCCTCAGGGGGTGAATGGCCGTCAGGCCAGAGGGGGCGCGAGCGCCCCTTTTTCATGTCTCATCACCGTCACCAGAGTGTCGCCGTAGCGTCGCTGATCGAGAAGCCGGAACCCGGCGGGCTGTTCGGGCGGGTTGCTCTCCTCCCAGACGATGACCGCGTCATCGGCCAGCCAGTTTCCCTCCTCAGCCGAGCGGAGCGCCGCCTCGCCCAGAGCTTTGCCATAGGGCGGATCCATGAAGATCAGGCCGTAACCTGCGCTGCGATTGGGGCCGAGCCTTGTGGCATCCCGCCGCCAGACATCGGTGCTGCCCATAGCGCGCGCCTTCTCGATATTCTCGCGCAGCAGGGCGCGTGACTTCGCACCGTCATCCACAAAGGCGATGCGAGCGGCCCCGCGGGACAGGGCTTCGAGCCCGAGCGCGCCGGTCCCGGCAAACAGGTCAAGCACCCGGATACCGTCCAGTTCCAGCCCGATACTGTTGATCAGCAGATTGAACATCGCCTCCCGAACCCGGTCAGAGGTCGGTCGCAGATGTGCCTGCTGATCCCCGGCACCGAGTTCGGCCAGTTTCATCCCGCGCAGTCTTCCGCCAATAATCCTCACAGCAGGTCTTTCAGCGCGGTTGCGGGGTCGGTGACGCGTTCAGGGGATGCTGTCTTGCCTGCTTCGATCAGCCGCTTGCCGACCATGTAAGCCCGGGCGTCGTTCAGGGCGTCGATGGCAATCAGCCGACCTTGCCGGTAATACCAGAAGGAGGCCGAATGCGGGCTCTCTCCGTGCCGCGTGACGATCTGATCGTAACCGCCGTTCAACCCTGCGATCTGCAATTTGGCGTCATACTGATCCGACCAGAACCACGGTTTCGGGGCGTAATCCTGTCCCGCACCGAGAATATTCGCGGCGACACATTCCGCCATGTCGATGGCGTTTCCGACGCTTTCCAGCCTGATCCGTTGATCCTGCCACGGGAAGGATGCGCAATCGCCGGCGGACCAGATGGCCGGGTCCGATGTCCGGCCCTGCGAATTACAGGCGATACCGTTGTCAATCGCCAGCCCCGCTGCTTCTGCCAGCGCTGTCTCGGGCGAGACGCCGATCCCGACCACCACGATCTCGGCGGCAATCTGTTGACCATCGGCCAGAGACACGGCCTGAACCCGCCCCTCGCCCTCAAGCCGGGAGATGGCGGTCGATTCCAGGATTTCCACACCATGCGCCAGATGCAGTTCACGGATCGCGGCTGCGGTCTCGGGCGAAGCGACGCGGCCAAGAATACGCGGGGCGGCCTCGATCAGCGTGACCTCAAGCCCGAGCTTTCTGGCCACGGCTGCAGCCTCCAGCCCGATATATCCGCCCCCAATCACAACCATGCGGCGTTCGGGCGTCAATTCGGGTTGCAATCGCGCAATATCGGCGAGGTTGCGGATCGTGTGAACGCCGCCAAGCGCCCCTCCGATTTCGTCCGGAAGTTGACGGGGCGTCGCGCCGAGTGTCAGGGCAAGCTGATCGTAAGCGACTGGCCCTGCCGTGGTCATGACGGTTTTCGACGCAGTGTCGATATGCTGTGCCGTGGTGCCGGTGAGCAACTCAATGTCCTGCTCCGCCCACCAATCGGGGCCGCGCAGCATCAGCCGCTCCTGCGGCATTTGGCCCAGCAGATAGGCTTTCGACAGCGGCGGTCGCTGATAGGGTGCCGCCGCCTCATCGCCGATGATCGTGATCTGGCCGTTATGTCCCAGCCCACGCAGCTTTGCAGCCATCGAAACCGCCGCCTGTCCTGCGCCGAGTATCAGTATCTTCATCATCCGCCCCTTTCAGCCCTCTCATGACCTGCTGAAGAGTTTGCCGCAAGTCCAACGCGTTCGCAGCTTGACAAAGCAGCGCGCCCTGTCACATATCGCCCCCTATGGGGCCATAGCTCAGTTGGTAGAGCGCATCGTTCGCAATGATGAGGTCAGGGGTTCGACTCCCCTTGGCTCCACCAGTTTATAGCATGATCATAAATTATTGATTTTATTATACTAAATTTCTCTTCGTCGGAGCTTCCCCACACACTTTCCCCACCCTTTTGCCCCACGCAGATTCCATCTATAGAGCAAGCACGCATTTCTCGACTAAGAAATCAATCAGCTTGCCGAAGAAGGCCAAACCATGCACAGCTTCCGCCATACAATGCGGGATCGTCTGAGGGATTTTGAAGCTTCTTCTAATGTCGCTGACGCGACTATTGGCTGGGCTGGAAAAAACGTAGGGTCAGGACTCGTTCTTAATCATTGCCCCCCCGAACGCCGAGATTGCCATCGCCCCGGCACCGACCGGGCTGGAAGACGACGATATGCCGATGGGTGAGCTGGCGAATGCGGCAGCCCTTGATGCGATGGCTGAAGATGTCGCGCCGCCGATGCCGGAATCGACCATTGTTGCGGTGTCCGATGCCGACGCCGCCTCCGGGCTTGCAGCGGAAATTATTGGCGAGGATACGGCTGCCCTGTCCGAACTCGGGATCGTCGGTGCCGAGGATCAGGCGGCGGAGATGATGGACGAACCTGCCGCTGAAGCCGCCCCGGTTGCCGCAATTGCCGCGACCCGCCCGGCACGCCGCCCGGCGGCCATCGCCGCGCGTGCGCAGGCCGCGCTTGCAACTGCGACCGAAACCGTTGCCGCAACCGAAACCGCCGAGGCCGCCCCCGCCGCACGTCCCGAGGAGGCCCCGCAGGCCGTGGCAGAGGCCGAAGCGCCCGAACCCGCCCCGGCACAGGTCGCCTCCGGCGCGCCGCTGGTTCAGATCGGTGCATTCGATTCCGGCTCTATCGCGAACAGCGAATGGGGACGGATTTCGGGCCGCTTCTCGTCGCTCTTCTCCGGCAAATCGCCGGTTGTCCAGACGACGGAACGGAACGGCCGGACCTTCTACCGCCTCCGCGTCGCAGGCTTCGATTCACGCGACGATGCCCGCCGCTTCTGCGCCGCGCTGATCGCGGAAGGCACGGATTGCTACCCCGCCACCGCGCAATGACGACTGCTGCCATATTCGGGCTTTTGGGCACCGAACTCACCAGGGCCGAGCGGGATTTCTTCCGCTCGGCCGATCCTTGGGGGTTCATCCTGTTTGCCCGGAATATCGAAACCCCGGACCAGCTTCGCCGCCTGACCGGCGATCTGCGCGATGCGGTCGGACGGGACGCTGTGATCACAATCGATCAGGAGGGCGGACGGGTACAGCGGATGCGCGCGCCGCATTGGGCCGAGTGGACACCGCCGCTTGAGGACGCCGAAAACGGAGCGAAGGCGCTGCGTCTGCGCTATCGGCTGATCGGGCAGGAACTGCGCGCGGTCGGCATCGACAGCAATTGTGCGCCGACGCTTGATATCGCCTCCGACGAAACCCATCCGTTTCTGCAAAATCGCTGCCTTGGCCGGAATGTCGCGGATGTCGTGTCGCATGGCCGTGCCGTGGCAGAGGGGCTGTTGCAAGTCGGGGTACTGCCGGTGATGAAGCATATGCCGGGTCATGGCCGGGCGCGCGTCGACAGCCATTTCGAGACCCCCGCTGTCGCCGCGCCGCTGGCTGAGTTGACCGACACAGATTTCGCCCCGTTCCGCGCCCTGAACGATCTGCCCCTGGGGATGAGCGCGCATATCCGGTTCACGGAACTGGACGATGCCCCGGCGACCGCCTCCGCCCGCATGATCGGGATCATCCGCGATGAGATCGGCTTTGACGGGCTGCTGATGACCGACGACATCTCGATGAACGGTCTGAGCGGCAGTATCGGCGAACGCAGCGCTGCGGCGATTGCGGCGGGTTGCGATCTGATCCTGCATTGCCACGGCGATATGGGCGAGATGGAGGAGGTCGTGGCGAATGCAGGCGCGATGACATCAGCCGCGCAGCGCCGTGGCGATGATGCACTCCGCCTGCGCGCGAAGAGGACGGTTGTGGCGAGAAGAATGGCTGAGAAGAAGGTCTCCGGGCAGCAGTCGTAGCGGGTCGCCACCCGTCTCCAGTCCTTGAGCCTGCCGAACATGATCTCGATACGGTTGCGGCGTTTGTATCGACGCTTGTCGTATTTGACGGACTTCTTGCGGGACTTCCGACCGGGGATTCAGACCCGTATCCTATTGTCTTTCAAGGCGTCTCTGAACCAGTCGGCATCATAGCCCCGGTCTACCATTAACTAATCGGCGTTCGGTGGGCTGCTCAACAGCACCGCCGCACCTTTGTAATCGCTGACTTGCCCGGCAGATGAAAACTGGATAGGGCGGCCCTTCGCATCGGTGGCGGGGTGCAGTTTGGTATTCATGCCGCCCTTCGTGCGACCTATCTGGCGAGCACGCTCCCCTTTTTAACCGCCAGGCTGGAGGCGGTGCGGTGCGCTTTCAGGTAAGTCGCGTCGATCATGATCGTCTTGTGTGCAGGTCCTTGGGCAGCCAGGCTCATCATGATCCGGGCGAAGACGCCGTTCTCGCTCCAGCGCTTCCAGCGGTTGTAGAGCGTCTTGGCGGGTCCGTACTCCCGGGTGCATCGCACCTCCGCAAACCATTGCGATTGATGAAGATTATGCCGCTCAACACGCGTCGATCATCAACACGGGGCTTGCCGTGGGACTTCGGGAAATACGGCTGCAGATGCTCCATTCATTCATCCGTCAGCCAGAAAAGATTGCTCATCAATCAGGTCTCCTTGCAGAGCCTGAATCACGGCAGACAGCCAAAATCTATGGGCCTGGAGCCTAGGTCATGTTGACAAATGGCGGATCCAGAGACGGATCGACGTGATGTCAATGAAGCCGAGGAAGCTTTCCGCCGTCTTGTCGTAGCGGGTCGCGACACGCCTGGCGTTCTTGAGCTTGTTGAAGCAGCGTTCGACCAGATTACGCAGGCGATACAGCGAGCGATCGACACCAATCCGCTTCTTGCGGGACTTTCGCATCGGGATCACGGGCAGGACGTTGCGCGCTTCCATGCCGTCTCTGATCTTGTCTGCATCGTAGCCGCGATCCGCGAGCAGCACGCTCGGGCGGGGCAGATTATCCGCCATCACCAGATCGAAGCCGAGATAGTCCGACGTCTGGCCTGGCGTGATCTCTGTCCTCATGGGAAGCCCGTGTGCATTGACGAGGAGGTGGATCTTGGTCGTAAAGCCACCTCGAGAACGGCCGAAACCCTGTCGTGGAGTCCCCCTTTAGCGCCCGCTGCCTGATGGTGGGCGCGGATTACGGTGCTGTCGATCATCTGCAGGGCGCTTGGCACAGCTCCGCTCTGGTTCAGTGCCTCCATGATGTCCTCCCAGAGCCCGGCCAACGTCCAGCGCCGGAATTGCCGATAGACGCTCGACCACTTGCCGAACTCCCCGGGAAGATCGCGCCAAGGCGCCCCGGTTCGGGCAATCCAGAAAATCCCATCAAGAACGAGGCGGTGGTTGGTGGGTTTACGCCCGTTCGGGGCGCGGACGGCGAGGATGAAGCGCTCAAAGAACGTCCATTCCTCGTCCGACATAAGGTCTCGTGCCAAGCTGGTCTCCATCGCAGATGCCAGCTTGAATCATGCTCAAAGCCTGATGTGAATCCCTTTTGTCAACACGACCTAATCATAACGACGGACCACTTCAAAGGGAGATGATAGATCCGACAGAGGCTCATTAGCAATTCTCAGCCGAACCATTTCGGAGTCTTGCCCCGCTGTTGGGCGTCATGCCGAAATGAGCAATCTCCAGAGCATCGGAGAAAATGCGCGCTTATAATATGATTGCACCTCAACATCACTAACCTTCTCCTAATTAACTCGCTTTCATGCAACAAACTCAACGACGTCTGCATATGCTCCACAACAATATCTTAGCATTCTTTGCTAATCTGATAATGCCTAGTACTACAATTGCCCTTGTGATGAAGATTTGATCCAATTTCTGTCTTGTGGCGGGATGAATTCATGTCCGTTTCGGATTGGGCGTGGGAGGCGTCGGATTGGCGTAATGCACTTGAAGATATGAGGGTTTTCATGGCCCCACTGCTCCAGCGCTCTGAGCAGCGCATGGGAGTTGTCAGAGAAAACCGATCTGCTAGAGTTCTTAATAGAAATTTGAGTGGATTTCGCGTTGTGATGCTTGACAACAATCAAGTGAATAAAGAGTTTGTACCGGACAGTAAAATTTTGAGCAAAAGAATAGTTACATCAGGCATTTTTGTTCTGACAGTGCCATCCAGCCGAAACCGGAGCCCGTTTAGCGCACAGGTCTCTATGCTTCCTGAGGCAAGGTCTCGAGGGCCTCGAAAAAGCTTGCACGGGATTTTGAGGTACACCTGAGGTTCATCGTAGAAAAACTTAATTTTTCCTTTACAAGGGAACAGTGGAAGTTCTAATATTCGAATAGAATCGAACTTCATTTGAATCAAGTTCAAAGGGCAGTTAAACTCGCCTTCTAGACCTAATAACAAAAATCCTAGGGAAATTTCATGTTTAGGTTATTATTTTTGTTACTTTCGTTGGTACTTCTAAACTCTTGCACAGTGAGCCTTTTTCCGGAATTTGACGCCAAAATAATCGAGAAGATAGAAGAGACCAATGATCAGGCGCAGGTATTATTTGCGACAGTTGAGCGTGGCTCCTCCGCTGCAGAATTCGCATCTTTGGAGCCTACATATAATGAAGTTCTTGGCGGTCTATCAGCTGTTTTGCTGCAAGTTGAGGCACGGCCGCAACCTGAAACTTCGGAGCGTCTTATAAACAGAATCGTCGGCCGCGAACGGATACAGGACCTCTGCCGCGAAAGCGAGGATGTGCCCGCTGACGATCCTCGAGCCTGTTTTTTGGTTGTGACGCCGTCTGCCTTAAAAGAGGCAAGAAAAAGCATTTCCGAGATGCGAAATGCCCATGAGCGCCTCGGACTCGGACCAGTTTTAGCCGAAAACTATAGAAACCTTTTCAATATTTCGATAGAGCAAGCGCTGACCGTAGAGGCCGCACTTGCAGTCAGCGCGGGAGGGATCTGATGAGCATCGAATTGGATAAAGTTGCCGATGATATCTACTCCAAGGTGAAGGAATCGCTGAATGATGACTGGGACACATTGAGTAATTTCCATAAATCTCAAGGCAGGAAATTGGCGCGTCAAGCCGCGCTTTTGGCCCAGCTAAAGTTGAGCGGGGAAGTGCCTCAAGGGGATCCGATTTTTGAAACTCTAATCGAACAGTTCGAGGATGCCGCAAGAAACTTTGCTCAAGCCGTTGCGAACCTTACTGTACTGACGCTCCAGAATGCATGGAATGCAATCGCTAAAACGCTTTGGGGAGCAGTTAACGAGCTATTTTCCAAGGCAGGATTGGGTAATTTGCCGGTGCCGGGACTTGTTGTTTAGGCGCCCTGCTTCCTAATAACGCCGACGTGGGATAAATCGAGTTTATGGAAACTAGCAACGAGGAGCGAAGCCATGATTGACCGCAAGACTTTCTACATCGCCTATCGAGAGGTCTACGGCAAGTTGCTCCAGTCGCAGGTTGATGGCTACGAGGCGATCCTTGATTTCTGGGACAGCCGCTCGGTGCTCACGGACCTGCGTTGGCTCGCGTATATCATGGCGACGGCCTTCCACGAAACTGGTCGCCGTATGCAGCCTGTGCGCGAGGGTTTCTGCCCCGACGACCCGTGCTCAGTGCGCGCGGTCGCGCGGCTCTACAACCAAGGACGCATCAAGACTAATTACGCGCTGCCGCACGCCAACGGGCACAGCTACTTCGGCCGCGGCTTGGTGCAGCTGACCTGGGGCCACAACTACAAGAAGGCTGGGCAGATGATCGGGCTGGGCGACGCGCTATACGACGAGCCGAGGCTGCTGCTGCGCATGGACGTCTCGGTCAAGGTGATGATCGTGGGCATGCTGGTGGGCATCTTTGTGCCGGGCCACAACTTGGAGCGGCACTTCACCGCGACAAAGTCCGACTGGAAGAACGCGCGGCGGATCGTCAATGGTCTGGACAAATGGGAGTTGATCCAAGGCTACGCTCTCAACTTCTATGGCTTCCTGCGCCAAGCCGTGGGCGGGCCCGCTAACCAGCGCGACGTCGAGCGGGCGCTGCGCGACATGGAGGACGCGAGGCGCTCCGCCGACGGCGACCTGCTCGACATGAGCTTGGAGGAACTGTCCGAGCGCACCCGCTCAGCATCGCCCGTCTCGATCTACGACGGACCGGACGTCGAGTTGGGTGAGCGGTCGGCCGATTACGGCGACCTCATCGCCGAGGACCCGTCCGACGTTCGGCTGCTCGGCTACGACGAAGTGCATGGGGATGCGGACTGACAAGCCGCGGGGACTCGGCGCTGGATGCTATACGGCTCGTCGCCCCAATCGGAAAGCAGTTCTTCCAAGCGCTCTCCTACAAGTTCGAGTACGTCGGGCGGGCCGGACGCGCTGCCGGCGCTCAGTGACAACGGTGAGGCTGCTCCTTAGATATTGGCACGTTTTGGGCTGCGGATTGCGAGCTGGGCATTAGGAAGCGGACTCATAAAACCGCATCCATAGTCGTGAGGATGCGAGTAGTATGGCAGCGAGGTAGTTTCGCGCTGTTTTCTCGTATCGGGTAGCGATCTTTCTGAAGTGTTTGAGCTTGTTGAAGAACCGTTCGACGAGGTTACGCTGGCGATAGAGCCTCTGATCGACGGAACGCTGGATCTTCCGGTCGCGCTGCGTGGGGATATGCCCCCGTCCGCCATGTGCGGAGATCAGTTCAAGGATGGCCCGGGCATCATAACCGCGATCGGCGACCACATCACCGGGCGCGGGATGCGCAGCCAACAGATCGGCGACCGCGACCTTGTCGGAGGCTTGCCCCGGCGACAGCGTGATCGCCACCGGCAGGCCGCGATGGTCGACCATGGCGTTGATCTTGGTGCTCAGTCCGCCACGAGAACGACCGATGGCGTGATCTTCGCCCCCTTTTTACCCGAGGCCGCATGCTGGTGAGCCCGGATGATCGAACTGTCGATGAACTGCATGCTGTCGGGGGATTTCTCGGCAAGGGTTTCAAAGACCTGCAGCCAGACCCCGGCCTTTGCCCAACGGTTGAAGCGGTTGTAGACAGTGGTGTGGGGACCATATCGCCCGGGCAGATCACGCCAGGGCGATCCGGTCCTCAACACCCAGAAGATACCGTTGAGCACCCTCCGATCATCCACCCGTGCTACACCGCGCGGCTTGTTGGGCAGAAGCGGTTGGATCACTGCCCATTCGAAGTCCGTCAGATCGAAACATGCCATGCTCACCTCTATCAAAGAGAGTGAAGCATGAATAAACCTTGAGCGGAATCCTGTTTATGGGTTCAGAACCTAGAGCATTGCGCAATATGGTCTCAAAGCCGACTTTTGCCGATGCTGTGTGTTTCCATTCCGCTTCCTGAGGTAGGAAATACCTGCCGATTTCTCCGTCATCGGCGTTGCTGGATTTCGGTCGGAAGCCATCAGCGTTCATAGTTATGCGTTGTGATCTCTCTCCTCCTTCCCTGAGCTCTTCCCAAGCAACTGTGGTTTACCACCATATATAGTAGAGAGGGGGATAGGAGGGCCTAGGGGGCTCCTTTGGACTGAATCGATCCAATGGAGGCTTTCCAGCCTACTTCCTTGTTATAGTGGGTGTCGTGCCGACGATCTTCAAGAAGCTGTCCGAAAACATCTGCTCTGCCAGCTCTGCCTGATCCTGCCGGACAATGAGGCTGTCATGGACGGGAAGGGCTGCAATGTCATGCTCCTTGCCCAGACGGAGAATGGCACCAATAAGCACCTTGCTTTCGGTGAACTGAAGGTCCGCCCAATCCAGCGTTCCGGGTTCCAGCTGGTGCAGGACACTGTGTCGTTTCAGGATTCTCTTTTGGACCTCTTGGATCGGGTATTTTCGGCTGAACTGCTGTGGTGTTAGTTTGAGTTGCGCGCTCAGCTCCTGTCTGCCTTTCTGGGGCCATCTGTTGAGATAATTTTCGCCTTTGCCAATCATTGCGGTGATGACGAGTTTGACGACGGGTCGCGGCAATCCCTCGAAAACATACGGGTCCCGTTCTGGTATGGCGTTGTGTATCCACGCATAGAGAATGCTCAGATGGGATGCCTTGAGGTCCAGCTCAGTCACAGGCTCACCATCGATCCTGATTTTCTGTCGGTCATTCCGTGACATCTCTTGAAACTTCCCATAGAGACGCCCGCCCTTGTTGAAATCGAAGTTGTCTGCGTCTGCGTTGTTGAAGCAGCGATATATCTCGGGCGGATCCTTGCCCTCGAAACGATGCGCCTGATAAATACGCTTGATGTCCAACACCTGCTGCTGAAGCTGCGTGACTCTTGGTGTGTCCGGACAAGGCAGGGTCTAATGGCGGTGATGGAAGGTCTAATTAAGACAGCAAAGCTGACTTAATTGTGAGACTATCCGACCCGCAAGCCTGTCGTTAAAAATCCAAAAGGGACCCAAAGGGGGGTATGGGTTCATCCCAACCGACTTCAAAAATCGAGGCGGGTTTATGGGTTGTTATTCGTTGTTTGGTTGAGGTTCGGGTTTTCTTCGAACGCGGTTCCTGCCGATTGCGGCATTCGATTTTGCGGTAGGTATCGCCGCTATCAAACGCTACTCCGCAGCCATCGGGGGGCTGCCGGAGATTGTCGGGTTCGCATCCTCCAAGGTCCACCCTGCGTATTTCAGGTGAGCAAGAGCCTCCGCCTTGCGTTCCAGCGACGATCCCCCCGAGTACAGACCAAAGGTGATCGTCTTCTTTTCATGCCCGACAATATCGGCAACGACACCCTCAGGCACCTCCGCGTTCTCAAGGATCGTCACAACTGTCTTTCGGATGCTGTGAAACACATGCGAACGTCCAAAGCCGTGATCCTGCTTCAGTCGTCCGAACCTCTTCCCTATCGCCCCAGAACGCTGTCCGTATTTATCGGTTTCGAGGCCAGACAGTACATAGCCGTCTTTGCTATCGCGGCAGAGCCGTTCGAGCGTTGGCGCAAGCGAAGCGTGAATGGGGATCTCGCGTATTCCCTTCTGGGTTTTTGCTTCTATGATTTTCAGGCTGCGTTCCGACACATTCTCGACCCTCAACATACAGAGCTCTTCAATTCGGCAACCTGTCCACATGCCTAGCCTGATAAGGTCTGCCAACTGCTGATCCGGCTTACGGGCGCCTTGAACATGCCGAAGGAGCTTGAGAAC